>CAZFCJ010000038.1:0-18824 GCA_964517315.1 uncultured Anaerolineaceae bacterium
CAGGCGGCGATCGACCGAGGGGCCGAGGTCACACTGATCAGCGGCCCCACCCATTTGGAGACGCCGGTTGGCGCGCGCCGGATCGATGTCGTCACGGCCCAGCAGATGAACGAGGCGGTCGGGGAGCAAGTCGAGGCGGCGGACGCCCTGATCATGGCGGCGGCCGTCGCGGATTTCCGACCGACCCAGGCCTCCGAAGCCAAGATCAAGAAGAACCAGGGTGTGCCCAGCCTGCAGCTCGAAGCGACGGTGGACATCCTGGAGACCGTGGGCAAGCGGCGCCATGAAACGGGCCGTCCTGCGGCGCTGGTGGGCTTCGCCGCCGAGAGCGAATCGCTGACCGAAAACGCGCGCCAAAAGCTGGCTGAGAAGGGCCTCGACCTGATCGTGGCCAACGACATCGCCACGGAAGACTCGGGATTTGCCGCCGATACGAACCGCGTCACTCTGATCGACAGCCAGGGAGCGGTGCAGGAGCTGCCGCTGCTGACAAAGGATCAGGTCGCCGAGCGGGTTCTCGAGTGGGTGGAGGATCTGCTCGACAACGACCGGCTGGCGAGCTGACACCGGAGATGGCCAACGAACAAGCCGTCCCTGGGCGTTTGTTCCTCGGGACCCAGGGGTTCTCCTTTGACGACTGGGTGGGTCCCTTCTATCCTGCGGGAACCTCGAAGAGCGAATACCTCGAAACCTACGCCCGGCACTTTCCGTCGGTGGAGATCGACTCGACCTTCTACGCCACGCCGCGCGCCTCCGTGGTGGCGGGATGGCGCGAGCGAACCCCGGAGGGGTTTGTATTCGCCGCCAAGTTCCCGCGCCTGATCACCCACGATAAGAAGCTCGACCGCGCCCTGGGCGACGCCGAGCATTTTGTGGCCACAATGCAGAATCTGGGCGATAAGCTGGCCGTTCTCATCCTGCAGTTCGCATATGATTTCACGCCGGAGTTCTTCGACCGGCTGGACCGCTTCCTGGACCAGCTTCCGACCGGCCCGCGCTACGCGGTTGAGGTTCGCAATCGAGAGTGGCTGACGACGGATTTCGGCGAGATGCTCTCCCAACACCATGTGGCGCTGGTGCTGCAAGATCTGCACTACATGCCCCGGCTGGACTGGACGACTGCCGACTTCGTCGTGGTCCGCTGGCTGGGACGCCGCGAGGACATCGACACCTTCGATCGGATTCAAATCGACCGCACCGCCCGGCTGGAGGAGTGGGCCGGGCACGCCCAGCGTTTCATCTCTCAGGGGCTGGACATGTACGGCTACTTCAACAACCATTTCGCCGGGCACAGCCCCGCCAGCGTGCGGCAGTTCGCCGAATTGCTCGGGGTTGAGCTATCAGCGGCCGCTGACGAACCGCTCCCAGACCAGCTCAGGCTCGATTTGGACTGACACCCCCGATTTCCGTGAAGCACGAGAGGGCGGCCCAGGCCGCCCTCTCACCGATGGCCATGTCGGCTATGCCGGTTGCCGGCTAGAGATCAGCAGGTAAACGGTGATGATGATCGCGGCTACGGTCACCACACCCCCGTAAATGCTGGATATCACGTATACGGGCGTCCATCCGGCGGGTGCACCGCCACCAAGTCCGAGGAAGCCCCGTACGTCCGCTTCAAGCCAGTGTGAGAGGTAGGTGCCGTAGAAGTGAAGCACGGCGACCACGCCGAGCAGTGCGAACCCGAGTCGCTTGCCGCCCCACGTCCAGATCGTCGCGAAGATCTGCACGGTGAACACGATCAGGAAAATGGGTGCCGCCGTCTGCACATCCGGGGGCAGATCCTGATTGACGATGTCGTCGGCGATGTGCACACCCACGAACAGGAAGATCAGCAGCGAAAGGGTCACAGCGGTCCGGATCCACGTCTCTCTCGTCAGTTCAATCATGGCCTTTCCTCTCTATCCAATGTGACGAAGGTTTAAGCGGTCTTGCGGGCGGTGATGAGCGACACGCCTGGCGATTTGCGCAGCCCCCCTGAACAGGAACAGATTGAATCTCATTCAGCGCGACGACGGCCTGAACGAACTTGGAACCATGGGAATCCTCCTTTATGTCTTCTCTGACGCTACAAGCGTCGCATACTCGTGGGATCCGGTCAGCGGCATCCTCCCGATGACAGAGCTAGACGGATGTCGGATTCGAGGCGGACTCGCTGCACTGCGGACGGTGACCGTTTTTTCTCATGCCGGGCCGGGTGACATCATCGACCTCACGGCCTGCATGGGCATCTCAAGGCGAACGGCCATCTCCGCATCCCGCTCACGCAGGTCGCGCGTGATACAGGAATACTCCAGCTTGAGGCCGTTGACTGGATCGTCGAAGTAGATCGAGTGACTCCAGTCATGATCGACGACATCGGTCACAGGCACACCCTTCTGCATGAGGGACTCGCGCTTGGTCCTGAGTTCCTCCAGGCTGCCCGCCTCGAACGCCACATGGTAAAAAACGGGCGGCAGGCCCAGAGGGGAGTTGATATCGGTCTCAAAGCGGGAGGGAATTCCGCTCAGATCGTTCGGCTCAAGGAAGCTGAGCAGCTGGCCCTCGCCGATGTCGAAGTGGATGTGGCGGAAGTGGCCGCCCTCCTCGATGCGGTAGATCCCGGCCGAAAGCACCGGGAACCCGAGTACCCCTTCGTAGAAGTCGCGCGTGGCCTCGATGTCGGTGGTGGCTAGGTTGATGTGTGAGTATCCTTTTCGGGTTGTCATCAGATGTCCTCCTTCTCTGTGACTATGTTGGTAGCGAACACTTCTAGATTCGTGCATCGTCGAATATCTCGGTCGAGCCTCTGACGCCGCTCAAGCGGGAGCCCACTCGAAGACCAGCTCCATTTGGGGCCCGACGGAACCCGCCTCCAGCTCGAGGGCGTGGATCTCGCTGAGCTCCCGCCGGAGCCAGCGGTTGAATGGGTGCTGGGAGGCTGCGATCCGGGCCAGGAGCTGCTCGGGGTTATCGGATTTCAGGCACAGCAGGGCGACGGTGCTGCCGGAGGTGTCCAAAAGCCAAGCGCGCAGTCCGTCGACCCCGAGCGCATCCTGCAGGCCTTCACGCTGCCCGCGGCGCCCTTGGCTGAGCTCCTGGCAGAAGCGCCTCCATGCCTCGGTTTTGCCAGGTAGGATGGGTAGCGCGAGCGTAATCGAAGTCAATTCAGCCGCTCACTTCCGCGCTCGGCCGGCGGATCTGGAGAAATCCAATCGCGGTAAAGGCGGCTCCCAACACGTACAGGCTTACACCGATCAACGGGAACGGCGGAAGCAACGGCTGGTAGCCTGGGACGATCTCGAAGAATGTGAACGCAGCATCGGCGATGCCCAGCACGATGAAATTGATCCAGAACCCAAGCGGCCTGTTCTTCCAGATCAAGCCCACCGAGACGATGATCGCCAGGATACCGAGCGCGGTGATGTCCGCGTAGTACTCGGCGATGATGCTAGTTGCATGCCTGAGCACGGGGTCGATATCGCTGGGGTCAACGTTGAACTCGGCGAATGAGAGCATTGCGGCCGGGCCGGAACTGAAGTAGCTTACCAGGGGTGCGACTCCCACGATAATGTGTGCGATCCCCCACAGGATGAACAGCACGGCCCCGGTTCTGATCCAGGCGTTGCTGTCGGTGGTCATTCCAGATCCTTTCTGCCTATCCGCCGCTTGCGGCTGTTATAGGCGGGCTTGGCATCCCCGGGGTTCTCATTGGGACATAGGGCGGTTCCAGCCTGTCGCCCGAAGAGGCGCGGCAAGACGGAGCCGGCGCCCACCGCGCCTCATGCCCGGCTCGGGGCAGCTTGCGGGGTGTTGCCGTGCTTTCCGGCTGTGCTTGGGCTCGCCGCAGCGCCCACCAACCGGTGAGGATGATGATGCTGTGGAGCACGATCCAGCCGATGTAGAGGCCCGGCTCGTAGCCGCGCGTCAGCATGTAGATGTCGTCCACGATACCCCGCACGATCTCAATTCCGAACAAGGTGTAAACGAGGATGCGGTTCTGATATGGGTTGCTGGAGGCCACCCAAAGCATGACGCCGATCACCGCCACTTCAAGGGTGAACATGACCCAGGTGTCGGCGAGGAACATGTGCACGAAGTAGCTCGGCTGGTAGGTGATTCCGGCCTGCTCCAGGGTCATCTTGACTGGAAGCTTGATAAACGAGCCCACGACGAACAAGATGAGCTAAAAGGTCCCGACCCCTCGCATCCACCACTTCAACGGTTTCATCTGTGATTCCTCCTTGTGTGACTGCCGTCGACCGACATGTTGTGCTCTCAGCGGTCCCGCCTCTAGAATGGACGTGTTCGCACCAAGCATAGGAATCGAGCGTGGCGTGTCCGTAAACGGGTCCGTAAACAAATATGGGACTGCTTGAGCTCAAATTGCTCGGCCCGCCGCTGGTCGAGCATGGTGACCGGGTGGTGGATTTCCGCACCCGTAAAGCGCTGGCGATGCTGGCCTATATGTGCCTCGAGCCCGGCATGCACACGCGGCAGCACCTGGCCGCGCTGCTGTGGCCGGACAGTGACAGGGACGCCGCGCGCGCAAATCTGCGCAGCACATTGATGTACCTGCGCAAACCGCTGGGCCACTCCGAGGAAGGTCAGGTCGAACCCCATCTCCAAGTCACTCGGGACGCGCTGGGTTTCAATTTCGAGTCGCGATACCAGCTTGACCTTGATCTGTGGCGCGAGCTCCCCGCGGACCTGAGCCGCGACCAGGTGGTGGACTTGCTCGAGGCCTCCGGGGGTGATTTCATGCAGGGCTTCTCAGTGGCCAGTGCCGAGCCATTTGAGGAATGGCTGCGGGCCCAGCGAGAGCGGTGGCGGGTGGACTTGGCCGGCCGGCTGGATCGGATAACCAATCGTCTGCGGGAACGAAATCTGGCCTCGCTTGCGCAACGATGCGCGCTGCGCTGGACGGAGCTGGATCCTTACAGCGAGGCCGCCCATCGACGCCTGATGAGGTGCCAGTGGGCCGATGGCGATCGGAGCGGCGCGCTGCGCACCTACCGGAGTCTGACCGATCGATTACAGGATGAACTCGGCGTCGAGCCGACGCCCGAGACGCAGGCGCTGGCAGATCAACTGCGCCGGGCCAGCGGCCCAGAGCCGGCGGCCGAGCAGGAAGCACGCCGTCACTCGGCCGAGCCACCGCTGGCCCGTTTGCCGTTTGTAGGTCGGGAAGAGGCGCACAGCCGGCTTGTACGCGCCTTCCACGCCGCCCGCCAGCGCGGCGGGCAAGCGGCCATCGTGGAGGGGGAAGCGGGGATCGGCAAAACACGTCTCGCCCGCGAATTCCTTCCGTGGGCGCGGACCGAGATGGCGGACGTCCTGCACGGTCGAGCCAGTGAAGCCGGACCGGGTTTGCCTTACCAACCGGTTGTGAACGCTTTGCGGCCCACCTTATCTCGGGCGACCAGGGCCCCTGAGGGGCTGGATGAGGTGTGGTTGGGCGAGCTGGCGCGGATCTTCCCAGAAGTCAAGCAAGATCGCCCTGACCTCGAAATCGCAGAATCGGATGCCACTCGTGCACTACGTCTCTATGAGAGCGTGTTCCGGTTGACGGATTGGCTGGCCCGAGATTCAACCTTGGTGCTGTTCGTCGATAACCTGCAGTGGGCCGAGGCCGGCACAGTGGATCTCCTCGCCTACCTCAGCCGCCGCTGGGTGGAGCAAGGGACGACCGCTTTACTGCTCACTTGTATGCGGTCGGATGAGTTCCCCGCCGCGAGCTCCGCGGGGCGTCCGAGGCTATCGGCTTGGCGTCGCTCGCTCGAGCGGGAAGTCCCCGTCCATCATCTGACGCTGAGTCCGCTTTCTGAAGCCGAGGTCCACGATCTGATGCTTCGGCTGTTGAAAGGGCATGCTGGGCCATCGCCCGCGCAGATGGCGCTCCTCGAATGGGTCTTCGATGAGACCCAAGGGCAGCCCTTCTATCTGACGGAGACGTTGAAGGCGCTGGTCGATCGAAAGGTGCTGGTGGCGGTTCAGGACGGTGACGAAGGCCCACGCCTGGACATTTCACCGGAGCTTCTGGATGGCGATCTTCGGGAGGAGCTTGATGCCCGGGAGCTGTTTCCCCATGGAATAAAGGAAGTCGTACGTGGCCGCCTGGACCGCCTGCCGCCCGACGCGGCCGACTTGCTGGCCGCGGGGGCGGTGCTGGCGGACGGGATCAGTCTCGAGCTGGCGAGGGAGATCGCCGGGCTTGATGAATCGGCGGCACTGCGCGCGCTGGATGTGATCCAGTCCGCAGCCATTTGGACGGTCCAGCATGAGGCGGGCGCGGAGGGCCCTGAATTCGTGTTCGCCCACGACAAGATTCGCGATGTCGTCTACACGGATGCCGGTCCGTCGCGACGCCGCCTCTACCATCAGCGAGCGTTCGACCTGCTGCAGGAACGAGGCGCACCCGAGGCCGAATTGGCCCACCACGCGTACGCGGCCGGCCGGATGGACGAGGCGTTTCACCTATCGCTGCGCGCCGGCAGGTCAGCGTTTGAACTGTCGGCGGTGCGTCCGGCCATCAGCCGCTACGAAACCGCGTACCGGATCCTCAAAGAACACCCAAAGGTCGCCGATGATGTGGGCGTGACGGCGATACACGACCTCTATCGAAGCCTTGGGCGCGCCCACGAACTAGTGAACGATTGGGAGTCCGCTCGGGCCATCTACCGCGAGTTCTTGGGTTCAGCCCGTGAACGGGAGCGGCTGGATCTCGAGGCCAAAGCGCTGATCCGACTTTCCGGCGTCCACCTGCTGGAAGCCGCGAATCTGGGCTCAGGCGAAGAGCACCTGGAACAGGCGATTCAGGTCGCCCGCAGAGCGGAGGATGAACGGGTGGAAGCGGAAGCGCAGGCCCAGCTGGCGCACCTGCATTTCATTCGTTTTGAGCGCGAGCAGGCCGCCGAGCACGCCCGGCGAGCGATCGAGCTCGCTGAGGCGATCGAAGCCCGGGACCTGCTGGCTCGGGCACTGAACGCGCTGAGCTATGCGCTCGCCGTGCAGAGGCCGGCGGAGGAAGTGGAGGCCATCGCGGAGCGCGCGCGGCGGGTCTACAGAGAGCTGGGGGACCGGGCGATGGAGATCGACTGCTCGGTCCGGGTCGCCACGCTGCGCCAATTTGCTGGCCGCAGCGGAGAAGCACGAGCGTTGTTGGAAGAGTCTGTCCTCGGCAGCCGGGACATCGAAAATGACTGGGGCCTGATGAACGGCCTCAATCATCTTGCCAGCGTGATGATGGACCTCGGCCGGCTGGGTGATGCGGTGGCGGCGGCCGAGGAAAGCACTGAAATTGCTCGAACCCTGACGGGCGTACCCATCCTGGTGAACAGCCTGACCACGCTGGGTTTTGTCTACCGGGAGGCCGGTCGCCCTCAGGATGCGGTCGAGCTCCACCAGGAGGCGGAGAGGGCCACCGGACGTCTTACGCCGGAGAATTTCGGTCCCGGGATCGCCGCCCAGCTGTCGGCGGACTACGCCGCGCTGGACGAGTGGGGCCTGGCGGAGCGTGCAGCGGATCGCGCGCTGAAAGTGATCGACTACTCCTGGATCCACCGGGCAGAAGCCGATCCGTGGCTGCTCGGGGTCCTTCTTCGCTCCGGGCGGGTGGAAGAGGCGGCCCGGGTCGAAGCCGGGCTGGCCGAGGCGGCTGAAGGAAATCTACGCTTGTGCCTGCCCCTGCGCCGGTGTCAGGCGCGGCTGGCGGTCAGCCGGGATGACCCGGAGATTGCGGTTGAAAAGCTTCGGGACGCCCTGGCGACCAGCCAGAGTCTGGGGCTAGGCTGGCCCCGCTGGAACCTGCTCAACGAGCTGAGCTGGGCCCTGCGCACGTCGGGCCGCTCGCAAGCCGCCCGGGAAGCCGACGTTCAAGCACGGGCTCTGCTGGAGGATTTGGCGCAGTCGCTTCCGGATGAGCCCGGGCAGCGCCTGCTGGGCGGGGCATGGCAGTCGAGACTGCTGCGGATCGACGAGGGGACCGAGGGGTGATCGCCGGCCCGCTGCGCAAAGGGGGCGCCGCCATCGAATGAAGCAGGTGGGCCGGCGCACGTCAGTCGGGATAAACTCAGGCGGATGATGACATGAGGAAAATACACGGTCTGCGGGTCCCGCTGCTGCTCGGAACGCTCGTCGCCATGAGGCTGAGTGCATGTCAGAGCTCGACGGGGGTGACGGACGAGTCCTCCGCCCAGGAGAACCCGGGCCAGGTGCGCGAGGGGACGCCGAGTCCGACGTCGACCTCCACCGCCGCCGGGGACGATTTACCGGCGACTCGGACCCCGACGCCGAGTCCGACTTCGACGCCCGAAGTAGAAGCCGAAGCGCCGGAGGATGAGCGGATGCTCAATCCGCTGACAGGTCTTCGGGTAGGGGATCCCACCGCTCTGTGCCGCCCGCCGTTGCTGGTGTCGATATCCAACTTCCCGCCGTCCGCCCGCCCTCAGGCGGGTCTCTCGGTGGCAGCGCAGGTCTGGGAGACGTACATCGGCGAGGGGATGACGCGCTTCCTGGCCGTTTACTACGGCCCGTACAAGGCGCGCCTGCGGCAAATCCTGGACAATCGATTGGCCGAAGGTGGGGGTCGTTACGTGATCGGACCGGTGCGCTCCGGCAGGGTGGTCTTCGAGGACATCAAGACGCTCCTCCCCCGGGGCATATTGGTCACCGCAGGCGGCGCACCACAGGTGCTGGAACAACTGACAAATCGAGATTCCGTCTACGCGGCCGATCCGGACGACATCAACAGCGCGGGCCTCGCCGCCGATGACCTTGCGGCGGATGAGACGTGCAATGTTGAGCCCGCGATGTACGCTGGTTTGACGTTCGACGGTCAGGCGCCC
Organism: uncultured Anaerolineaceae bacterium; assembly: GCA_964517315.1. GTDB lineage: Bacteria > Chloroflexota > Anaerolineae > Anaerolineales > E44-bin32 > DASWJQ01. The sequence continues at coordinate 8,823 of CAZFCJ010000038.1, forward strand.
GCCGGCGGTCAGCCTGCGGAATCTGTGCGCATCGTCTACAACATCTTCAACCAGGTCGGTTGGAAGTACGCGGATGAGCGGAGGGCCTACCTACGATCTCAGGACCGGGCGGACGGGACAGGGGAGCTGGTTCCGGCGCTCGAAGCGTTGAGCGGAGAGCAGCTGGCGTTTGAAAACGTACTGGTCTTGTGGGCCCAGCACCGGTTTGTCACGCCGACGATGATCGAGATGGAACTGGTCTACGTCCGGGATCGCTACGGCCTGCTGTTCCGCGATGGCCGGGTGTACGAAGTGTGGTGGTCGACGCCCGGAGGGCGGCTTCGGGTGCACGACGAAAACGGTGAGCCCGTGCACCTGAAGCCCGGGGCGACCTTCTTCGAGGTCGTCAGCTATCAGACCACCTGGAATGCCGAAGAGCGGATTGTCAGGTACCATAACCCTCCTGTGCAGCCATAATGGGCGGTACGGTTGCCCAGAGGTGGAGCGCATCGCCCTGTCCGGCCGGTTGGGTGAGGCCGTTGGCGCTGCGGATCGCTCCATTGGGGCTTCGAAATGTAGGTGCACAGGTCCGAAACGGAAATGTAGGGAAGCGTCGTAAACTCATCTGGGGGCCGAACATGACACTTGAGTTCGCCGGATCATGACTGTGGGTGCGATCACGGATGTGCCGGGAATCCGGGTTGGGCACGCCGACGACAGCGAGGGCTTGACCGGCTGCACGGTGGTCCTGTGCCCCGAACGGACGGTGGGGGGCATGGATCTGCGGGGTGGCGGCGTTTCGACGCGCCAGACCGACGCCCTGCGGTTGATGCACGTTGTGGAAGAGGTCAACGCAGTGGTGCTCGCCGGCGGATCCGCGTTTGGACTGGAGGCCGCCACCGGCGTTCAGCATTACCTGGAGGAAGCCGGGGTCGGCTTCGACGTAACTCTGACGCGGGTGCCCATCGTCCCTACGGCCATCCTCTTTGACTTGGGCCTCGGCCGGGGGGACGTCAGGCCGGACGCGGCGATGGGACGCGCGGCCTGCGAAGCCGCCACCTCCGACCCCCCAGCTGAGGGCAACGCCGGTGCGGGGATGGGCGCGACGCTGGGCAACGCCCTCGGCCCAGAAGGAACGATGAAGTCCGGGCTCGGTACGGCCAGCATCGACCTTGGCAACGGTGTCATCGTCGGCGCGTTGGTGGTTGCCAATCCGCTCGGCGACGTGATCGATTCCCAGACCGGAGAGATCCTGGCCGGCGCCCGCCGGCCCGAAGATGAGGGCGGTGGTTTCGCCGACACGCGCCGGGTGTTCAAGTCGAGGCTGGGTGAACGGCCGATGGAGTTCGGCTCGGGTGAAAACACCGTGCTCGGCGTGGTGGCCACGAACGCGAAGCTTACGAAACGGGGCTGCAAGAAAGTCGCCCAAATGGCCCAGGCGGGAGTGGCGCGGACTGTGCGGCCGGTGCACACCATGTTCGACGGTGACGCGATCTTCGCGCTGGCGACCGGTGAGCGACCGGCCGACGTAAACATTGTGGGGACCTTCGCGGCGGAGGTGGTCGCCGAGGCGATCCAGCGCGCCGTGAAGCGCGCGATCGCTGCAGGAGGTCTGCCGGCCTGGCGGGATTTGGCCGGCTGACATGCCCCTCGACCGCGCAGCGGGAGGACGCTATTAACCCATGTTCCGACGAAAAGATGACGATGAATCGAGACGAGTCGAAGCGCCCGAACGGGTGGATTCGGTCTTGGGACCGGGGTTGTCCTGGTCCGGCCGCCTCAGCGGGGACGGCGGGGTGCGCATTGACGGCGCGTTCGAAGGGGTGATCGAGGTGGACGGGCTGGTCGTGGTCGGGGATCGGGGCCGGGTGACCTGCGATCAACTGCGCGCCGTGACGGTCGTCGTATCCGGCGCCGTGCGCGGTGATATCATCGCCCGCCGCGTCGAGATCATGCCCACCGGCCGGGTGTGGGGGGACATAGTGACCACCGCGTTCTCCACCGAGGAGGGCGCGTTCATGCGCGGACAGATCCGGATGGAAGACGAACTCGATCTGGAGTTCGCCGCCTCCGATCGCTCCACCGAGGCGGAGCTGGAAGAGGAGGCTGAGGAGGAGGATCAGGAAGACGCCTGAGGCCGGGCTGGGCCTGGAAGCTACGGCGTGGGGCTTGATCGCCGCGGTCCTCGCGGGCATCGCGGCTCGATAGTCGTTCCTGCGTGTAACCCGCAGCCTGTTCGTTACGGTGGTGAAACTCCCGAAGAGTTCTGTCTAGATTTTTTCTGCGTTCTCAGCGCTCTCCGAGGTGATTCAACCGGTCGATCGATCACGGATGGACCGTGAACACCGATCCGCCGCTGCGACCGAACACCTCCGGCAAGAATGTGGCCCATGTCTGGGCGGGCAGGACGCGGTAGGTCCCGGGGAACGCGGCGTGCATACGGTACACATACTCGTACGTCCCCGCCGCAAGGTGCTCTGCGAACAGCTTTACGGACCGGTCCCCGATTTCCGCCCTGTCGTACCATGTCCTCTGCCACGGCAAGTGGAAGCGGACTGAGGAGCTCTCACCCACTCGGATGGCGCTGGTCTCCAGCCCGGGGTCCATCGGCTCGAGACCGGCGGGATACGGATCCTCTACGGCGACGAAATAGGTGTCGGCCGGGACGACGACGGTGAGGCGTACCAGCAAATTTGCTCCCGCCTGGGCGGTCGAGACCCGGTCGCACGGATCCTCGATGAAGTCGCACTGACCGTCGTCGCGATAGAAGGTTCGCTCGACGGCCAGACCCCTGGCAGCCGGGGGGACCTCGTCGACAGGTCGGTAGAGCGTGAGGTGAGCCGTGTAGCCCAGGGTGCCGGCGCCGGCGCCGCGCCCAACTGCCAGCGCGTTCGGCTCGCCGGCGCGGAGCGAATCGATGCCGGTCTCCATCTGCACCGATTGGCTCGCCGACGGCCCCTCGAAGCGGCCGTCGGCCAGCCGTTCCTGGTTCAGATCGACCTGATAAGAGTAGGCTGCAGTCCACGCTGCGCGCTGTTGGGCCCACGCCATCATCGTCTGGGCCGCCCACGCCGTATCGTGTGTGGAGCGCCAGGCGCCCTCGGAGTCTCTGGCCAGCACCAACCAGCGGATCCCGGGCTCGATGAGGCCGTTGTCCGGGTCGGCCTGGAGCAGCGCCTGCAGCACGATCGAGGTCGTGGTCACCGAACCGCCCAGCCGGCTCGGATCATCGTGCTCGGCTGACCAGTGTGCGCCGGTCGCCGAGAGGACCGCCGAGCTGTCGAGGGCACTGAGCAGTATGTCCACTTCCGGCGCGGAGGGGTCCCAATCCGCCAGCGCCATGAGCAGGAGCCCCTGTCCGCGAGGCGTCAGCGACTCGCGCTCGTCGGCGAGGGATCGAAGGGCGATTGGGCTGCCCAACCCGCCCCGCCCCAACACGAACAATGCGAGTGCCTGATGGTCGACAGGGCCGCTCCCCGGGAGGGCTGAAGGGGGCAGCAGGGTCGCTTGCAGCGTTCCCAGCCCCTGCTCGAGCGTCGACTCAGGGACCCGAAATCCGGCCTCTTGCGCCGTCAGGAGGGCGTGCAGTGTGTAGGCTGTCAGCTCGAGGTTGGTCTCGCTGGCGCTCCACCAGCCCCATCCGCCGTCCCGGTTCTGTCGGCTTATCAGTTTCTGAAGCGCGCTTCGTACCCGGCGCTCGAGCTGCGGCGCCGGGATCTGGCCCGCTTGATCCGCGCGCAGGGCGGCGGTGTTCAACAGCACCAGGGAGGCGGCGCGCTCGGTCGAGTCAATGTCCGACTCTTCCAAAGCCGCCAGCCCGCGCAATCCGATGGCCCCCAGACTGGGCTCGAGTGTGACCTCCAGTCCTCCCCGTTCGGGTTCGAAGCTCGGAGGCAACGAGATCGACTCCAGGCGAATGTCGGCTTCATGGAGCATCCCGGCAGTTCCCGCCGTATCGGGCACGCTGTAACCGATAACGGGGATCACCCCGCCGTGCGCGCCGCCCACGGTGGCCGTGCTGGCGTCCTGAAGTCCACCACCTTGGACTGAAAATCGCAGCTGGACGCCGTCGGTGGAAGCGATGTTCAGCGTCCACTCGACGCGCTCGACGGACTGAGGCGGGACGGTGACCCTGTGGGTGGATTCGGAGTCCAGGCTCGCGCCCTGCACCTGCAGGCCGGCCGCGACGGAAATGGCCTCGCCGGTGTTGTTGTGCACCGCGGCGGCGACGGTCGATCGATCGCCGGCGGTGAAAAAGCGCGGCGTGAGCGGCCGGATCAAGAGCGGCTTGGAAACGGTGAACTCATGGTCCGCCTCGCCTACCTCGGTGGCGGTGGTGACGCCGCGCACCGTCGTGCTCCAGGTCGTCAAATTGTCCGGGAGCGTGAAGCTTACGGTGGCACGACCGTTCTCATCGGTTCGGATGGACGGCTCCCAGTAGGCGGTGTCTTCAAACTGGCTGCGAACTTGAGAGGGTCCAAGGTCCCCTCCGCCGCCACCCCGGCCCAGCCCTTCTTCGGTCGCGGTGGCGGTCTGTGCGCTCAACGTCAAGGAGGCGGCCGTCCGCACCCGGAGGGGGCGCTGACCGTAGAAGGCCTGGAACGGGTCCGGGCTGTTGGGCTGGCGGAGCGCCAGCAGGGCCTGGTCCACCACCGCCATCGAGAACTCGGCCTCGACCCGTGCGCCGGAGGAGTCCCGGACCTGCAGGTGATAGCGGACCTGCTCGCCGGGAGCCGGATGCTCGGGCTCGGCGGCAAGATCGACCTCGAGCCGCCGCGCTTCGGCGCTCACGGGGAGGCGCACCAAGCCCGCAGACAGCGCGGCGGGTCGTCCCTCCTCTTCCGGCCGCAGCAGGGTCACGGACAGATAGGCCTCCGGCATATGATCCTGATTCAGATTGACGGTCAGAAACCGTCCGTTCGGTGGAAGCTCCACCAGCTCGTGGCTGAGAACGTGTCCCCCCTCAATGGTGATCAGTGCTTGTGCGGGGACATCATAAGGCGAAGGGATGAGGATTTCGGCCCGATCTCCCGGGGCGTACGTTTCCCGATCGGGGACCAGCTGGATCCTGCCCGCGACCGGCTGGCGCCAGACCGCGGCCTCCTCGCCGCGCACCCAGACGTGGGCGCGGCTGCGGGCGGGTCGGCCCTGCCGGTCGTTGGCTTCCACCTCAATCGCGTACGTTCCCGACCGCTGAGGCGCGAAGCTGAACAGCACCGTTCCGTCCGGCCCGGTGGTCAGTGTGTCGCGATTGACACGTTCCTCCTCCTGAACCCAGGTGATCTCACCGTCCTGAACGCTCTGCTGCCAGGTGACCCGGGCCACGCTGACTTGAGCCTCGAGAGCGGAGACAGGATCGCCGTGGATATCGCGGGCGTACAGGCGCGCCGCGCTGACCGCGCCGGTGGAGGTGCTGTAGCTCTCCGGTCGAACGCTGAGGTAGATCCCCGCCGGATGCAGCCGGACTTCGGTCCTTCCGGTGACCGGGGCTCCTCCCGGCTCGCGGATGGAAGCCTCGATCACGATCTGCATCGGTTGAGAACCTTCCAACTCCGTAGGGACCTCGAAGCTGAAGCGCCCGTCCGGGCCGGTGGTCCCCGTGCCCGTTGCCAATTGTTGATAGCCGAAGAAGTCGCCTGGGGCCATGCCGGAAGCTCCCAAGCTGTACACAGGCTGGGGGAGATTCGGGGGCGACGTTGGCCGCGCGTAGGCCGCCCACTGGACCTGCTCCTCGGCGACGGGCCCTCCTGAAAAGAACGTGGCGCTGGCTTGGGCGGAGAGCGGCTGGCCCCCGATGCGGTCCTCATGGGAGGCCGTGACCTCGACGGAGAACTCCGGCTTGCGGTAGGCCGCCACGTCGAACGTCATGTGCTCGGACCCAGCAACGAGTGAATACAGGCCGAGGGTGGCCGAGGCATCTAACTCATAATCCGCGCTGAACGTGCCGAATGCGGACAGCGGGCGGTTCCACGTTTGAACCACCCGGCCGTCGGGATCGACCAGCCTGACGTCGACCGTCACTTCAGATGGAACTTGATAACCGCCGCGCTCCCGGCTGCGGACCACACCCCGCAGGTGGACGGTGTCGCCCGGTCTGTAGAGCGGCCGGTCCGTGTAGAGGTAGGTCTCTCGATCGGTGTCGGAGAGATCCAGTCCAACGCCGAAAAAGAACGGCTCGATCCCTGCGCTCCACGTCCAGTTTGTGAGCGCGAAGGTGTCCTCGTCCGCCGCACCGATTTGTGCGTAGAGAGAGGAGTACGGGCTCTCCAGCGACGGGGTTGGCAGGCGCGCCGTGCCCTGGCCGTCGAGGCGGGCTTCCCTGAGGATCGATCCGTCCCCGCCTCTCAGCTCGACTTCACCGAATTCCAAAGGTGCGCCGGTGTGCAGATCGACCCCCCACAAGAACGTCTCATCGGGGCTGGACTTAACGATGATCTCGGCTGACCGGACGACGACCAGGCGCCCTTGGGGTTGCGCCGAGTCGTCGGGGCTGTCGGCGATCAGAAGATAGACGCCATTCGTCAACGATGTCTCTTCGGCGAGGGTGGTCGGAATGCGGTGGTTCACGTTGCGTTCGACCGGAGGGGTGACCTGCCAGGATCGGACCAGCTCGCCGGCGGCGGGTGGATCGCGGTGCAAGTTGACCGCGCTGCGCTGGAGCTCCAGGAAGCCGTCCATGGACAGGCGTCGCAGCGTCAGGTCAATGCGGTCGAGGTTTCGGGCCTGGAGCTCAATGGACTGGGGACCGCTGGGCGTCAGAGTGAGGACTTCGTGGAAACGGGTGAAGGTCAGGCGGGGAGGAAGGTCGGTCGTGCGGAAGGAAAGTGAAAAATCAGGGCCCAGTGGAGTGCCATAAGGATCGCGTACGTCACCGGAAAGGGTGAGCCGATAGGAGGCATCGGCCTCAAAATCGCCCCCGACGTAGGCCGCGTTCTCCTCCGCCGACCAGCGGACATGCTGCGATTCGACGGCCGGCTCAATCCGGACTCCCTGCACCAGTTCGCTGGGTTCCATGGGACCGGAAAAGGTGAGCCTGACCTCCTCGAAGACCGAGAGCCTGCCCCCTGCGGCGGGCCTGACCGCTGTGATCGCCGGTCGCGGTATGGTGCGGAAGCTCAGCTCGCCATCCCCGGCGAGGTCGGCACCTCCGCGGGCCGAAACGCCCTCCAGGCTCAGGTTGTAGTCGGTGTTGTAAGTGAACGCCGAGTTCGGGGTGAACGTCACGCTGGTCCCGTCGTCGGACCACTCGAACGTTCCCGGCACCGTGTTCCCGGCAGCGGAGGAAAGCGCCCAGCCGAGCTCCACACTGGTCGCGTCCATCGGCTGGTTGAACCTGATTTCAAGGCGCTCATCGAGCTCGACATCCGCGGTGCCGTCGTCCGGATCGCTCTCCAGGATGCGCGGCTGGGATGTGTTGAACGACCATGTGTAGCTCGACATGAGAATGTCGCCCGTGGGGGATTCCAGCCCTTCGTCGATATGGACTGTGATCTCGGCCCCGGCGGGCAGTGCGGGCTCCGCCTCGAAAATGTACGTGCTCGTGCCGAGCCACCGGCCGCGACCGTCGACCGGGGGGTCGAAGCGCAGGGGCTGGGGACCTGCCCCCTCGAGGCCGAGCGGCACGACCGGCCGATTGAACGCCACCCGCACGTGGTCGGTCGGATCGACCTCGGCGGTGGAAGGCCCCGGCTGGACCTCGGTGACCTCGATGAAGCCAGCCGTCTGAAAGTGCGCCACGAGCGGGGTCCGGGGCGGCGCGTCCCCGGCGCTTCGGGCCGAGGTCCCGATCTCTACGCGGTAGGTCTGATCGTAGGCTAAACGCTCTTCGGGATCGAAGATCAGGGTTCGGTGATCAGGCCAGCTGAATTCCCCGGCGACCGTGGGGTCCATGAAAAAAGCGGCCTCCACCGAACCCCGATCCATGGCTTGGTCAAAGACGAGAGTGAGGGGACGATCCACCGGCAAACGCCCCTCCGCGCCGGGGCTTGTCTCCAGGATCCGGGGCGGCAGCGGCGGAAGCGAGGTCGGGCTCGGAGTTGGGCTGACGTCCGTCCGATCCGCTGGGGTCGGAGTCGGGGCTCCCGTCGCCGGTAGAGAGCAGGCGAGTGCGGCGAGCAGCAGAAAATGGAATGCGAGCAGAAGCCTACGGCGGGACATTATGGGCTCCCTGCGCCAGGAGCGGATAAGGGTTCGCACATTATAGCGAGTTGACCCCGACTCGGAGAGGCATCTGTAGGATCACTCGTCCGGCTGGATGAATTCCAGACGGATGGAGCCGGGGAAGCTCTCACCCGAATCGAGCTCACAAGGCGGTGAACGCACGGATGAGACCGGGAGGTCGGCCCGCGCCAACTGAACCGTGTAGGTTACATCGGGATCGAGGGTGAAGTCCCCATAACCCTGCCCCAGCTCGGGTTTGAGGCCGGTGAAGAAGTGATCCTGACCCTGATCCCAAATCACGGTCACCTCCGCCCCTGGCACCGGCTCACCCGCGGCGTCCTGGACGATGACCTGAAGCAGTGGCGGCTGGAGATCCGGATCGCAGAGCTGGTCTCGGTTGGCGAGTTCGAACGGCGGGCCTGCCGTTGGGCTCGCGGTTGGGGTCGGAGGGGGTCGGCGCGTGGCCCGGCGTGGAGTCGGCGAAGGCGTGGGAGTGGCTGTTCTGGCGCGGCGTGGGCTTCGGGTCGGGATCGCCGTCGGCCGTGTGGCCAGATCGCCCGCCAGCCCCGCCAGGGCGCGGGCTTCATCGACGGCCTCGTCCTCGGCCAGGTGCTGCTGGGCGAGCGCGGCCAGGGCTTCGCCCGGATCTGAGAGGTCAAACAGCGCCAATCGGGTCCGGGCTCGCTCGAGGTCGCCGGTGGCCTCATAGGCTTCGGCGATCAGCGTCACGTATTCCTCCCGATAGCTTGCGCGCAGGCTGGACGGGGAGGTGTCGACGTACTCGACCGGGTTGAGAATCCACGCGTAGTACAAACCGAGCGCAGCCCCCAGCACGACGCCGAGGACGGCGGCCAGGATTCGACCCGGGCTCACAGACCGCCGATCTCCGGCGTTGCCGCGGACGCTTGAAGCTCGCCGAGCAGGGATTCGAGGCGTTCAACGTCGGGGTCCGCGAAGTTGTGATCCTGGGCGTAATCGAGAGCTTGTGCGGCGATGTTGGCGGGCGGCTCCGGGCCCAGCGCGGCCAGCCGGCGTTTGGCGAGTTCCAGGTCCCCATCGTCGGAGAAGACCTCGGCGACCATGAGAACGTAGTCGGCCCGGTAATCGGCGCGCAGCGAGTCCGGCGTCGTATCGACAAATTCGACGGGTTGGATCAACCAGCCGTAGGCCAGGCCGGCCATCGCGCCCAGGCCGAGCGCCAGCAGGAAGCGGATCAGCGGGCTGTCGCTGCGCAGCGAGTTCATGGTGGGGCGATTGTGCCACAAGCGAGGTGGGGCTGCAACGCGCCGGCCGGGGACCGCGCGGCAGGTCGCCGACCGTCCCTATGGCGTGTGAGAAGGCGCCGGGGGCCCCACCGCTCGATAACGATCAAGACATGGGCGTCCCCCGCTTTGAGCGGGTAGGCGGTGGATCAGGAGGCGAACCGGCAGCCGTAATAGGCCGGTGTCCGATGACCTGAATGCCCGTATGTGCCATTCGAGGGCATCATCGCGTCCGATCAGTGGGTCGTGTCGATTGAAATTCACGGGGTCAAGTATTCGGAGATGGGCGTCAATCATGCTCATGACTATGGACCGCCAGCAATCCGACGACATAAGCGGAACGGCTAATGTAAGGTAAGGAAGCTTGCCCCACGACTAGGGGCTGGTCGGAGTGTCTGTTCAAGCTGCTGAAGGATTGTTTGTTGCCCATCAGCGATGCCCATTTCGAATTGTCCTAGTTGTCTATAGAGAAGCGTTACGCTGCAGATGCCATCCTTATCGGGTTTATGTCAGGTTCAACATCATATGGCCGTGCAGTTGGTCCTTCCTTATCCCAACCACTCAGCTCGATGACTCGTGTGATTTCTTCTGGGCCGGTTGG
>CAZFCJ010000038.1:18924-28440 GCA_964517315.1 uncultured Anaerolineaceae bacterium
AATCTTATGGGCTTCGGCAGGGGCGATGGTTCAATGCACGTTAGGCGGGAGATGAAGATGTCTTGAGCGGGTGTATTTGTGTGCGAGTCCTTCTTGAGTAACCGCCTCTTCCTCCGCTAGAAGTTGCTCCGGCGCGTGCGTTCATACGAATCCTCTCGAGCAAACGCGTTCTCAGTCACAGAACGATGGGAAGTACGAGAGCGGAAGCGAATCCCCGTATGGTTCTTGGGTTCCACGGCCAGGTTGGGACACCTTGGAGTAGCTCGCGCTCGCGGATGAGCGCCGCAATTGTATCTTCGATTCCTTTGAACTCCTCACATTGGCCCCTCTTGCGTCCACGCTCTAGTGGAGGAACGTCTGGATGAACCCTAGGGCTGATGCGCTATCGATCCGGTACGTGTCGTTCGTCGCCAGGCACATGGCATCACCAGTGGAGGTGAGCGAAACGATGATGTCGGTTTCCCCGTCGGCAGCGCCAAAGAAGTTAGGTCCGCCAGAATCTCCGAAGCAGGTGCCACTGTCGCCGGTCGCATTGTTCTGTGAGAGGCGCAGCCAGTTATTGTTGAGCGCGTTGAAAGACGAAACTGAGTAGCGCCGGATGCCAAATCCCGAAAACTCGGGAGGCCCACGACCGATGTCCGGCTCAGTCACACCGTAGCCGACAGCCGTGAACAACTGGTCCCGAAGTCCTTTCGGGCCCATATCATCCAGCAGGCCTTCTGACGGTAGAGAGGCAGGCGTTAATCCACCGACCCCCTTGTCCAGCACGATGACAGCGATGTCGTTGAAGTCGGCGGTACTCTGCCCGTACCCTGGATGCAGATAGTAGACCCCACGGTGAAGCTTCGAATCGCCGACGTCGAATTCCGAATCGAAGCTGACCCACACGGCCCCTTCTCCCTCCTCAACGCCAATTGAGGGTAGCCAGGCGACACAGTGGCCGGCTGTGAGATACACATCCCGGGCAATGAGAGTGCCGGAACAGATCCCGAACTTCTCGCCCTCGATCTCGACAACGAGGACACCGACGTTGGGATGGCGGCTGCCATCCGGGGAGCCGTATGTGATGGCATGGGCAATTGATGGCACCATGAGCACCATCAGCACAAGCAAGGCCATGATTGTGATATTTCGACGCATGACAAACTCCTTGATCGTTTTACCTGAGATCGGGTGGCTGAGATGAATGTGGTAGCGCCGGTACCTTCTATAACTATACACTTCAATTGGCTGGATTCCCGGGGTCGGATTCGAACCGACGACCTTCGGGTTATGAGATGCTATAAAGAGCCGGGTCTTGAGCGCGCAAGCCGCTACTCTGTATCGCACTACCAAACCCTTCAGCTAAAAAGGAGGCAGCCATGGGCAGCGCAGCGACCTGGGACGCAGAGTATACCTTGGAGCGAGTGCTCTACATGGCCATAGAGCTGGACGGCAACCGCTGTATGCTTGGATTCAGCACCGGCCTGGGCCAGAGAGAGACCCCGGCAGCGCAACATCGCAACCAGGGACACCAGAACGCTCGAGCAGGTAGGCGGTGGATCAGGAGGCGAATCGGCAGCGCAGGGCGGATGGAAGTCGATTAAGACGGTCGAGAGGTACGCAAGGGGAATGGATGCGGAAGTTTTTCGTCGGTTTCTGCCCGAGTACGTCTGAAGCGTGGACCCCGATGCGGCAACACCGGGGCCCTGCGGGAGGCAGGCGGACGTTGGAAACATCAACCTACCAGGTGCCGAAGGGGGGAGTCGAACCCCCACTCCCGAAGGAACGCGATTTTGAGTCGCGCGCGTCTGCCAGTTCCGCCACTTCGGCTGGCTGTCGATTGTACGAGATGCGCTGGCAACGCATCTCGGATCATTACGGAGTATATGAGATCGGGGGGGTGGGGTCAAGGTAAGGCGCCCGCTCAGCGTAGACCTGGGCCAGGGGGTCTGTTATCCTTCACGGCGCACAGCTTGCGAAAGGCAGAAAAAAGCGATGACCAGCACCTACCAACTCGAACCATGGTCGCTTGAGGATCTGTTTCCCGGCTTTGACAGCACCAAAATGGAAGCCGCCTTTGAAGAACTGGAAAAGCGGGTCGCTGATTTTGGGAGCTACCGGGAGCAGCTCGATGGGGATCTGGGCCCAGAGGCTCTCCAGCGGATCCTGCAGGATTACGAGGCCCTCCGACGGACCCTCTCTCGGGTGGGAGGTTATGCGAGTCTCCGATTCTCTGCCGATACCCAGGACCAAAAGGCTCAAACTTTCCAGGCCAAAGTGCGCGAGCGAACGGCGGAAATCGACAATCGGACGTTGTTTTTCAAATTGTGGTGGAAGGGCCTGGATGACGAACGAGCCGAGGAGCTGCTGGAGGCCGCTGGCGACTACCGCTATTGGCTGTACTCGCTGCGGCTTCAGAGCCCATACACGCTCTCGGAGTCGGAAGAGAAGATCATCAATATCAAAGACGTCAACGGGCCGCATGCGCTCGTGACTCTGTATGACTCGATCACCAATCGCTATTCTTTCGAGATGGAAGTCGAGGGCGAGCGCCAGGAACTCACCCGCGGCGAGTTGATGAAGTACGTCTGGTCGCCCGACCCGGACCTGCGCAAGGAGTCCTACGAGGAGCTCCTGCGCGTCTACCGGGAGGACGCGCCCATCCTGGGTCAGATGTACCAATTCCTCGCCCGGGATTGGTACGGCGAGCACGTGCGGCTGCGGGATTACGAGTCGCCGATCGCGGTTCGCAACCTGGCCAACGACGTGCCCAACGAGGTGGTCGACGCCCTGCTTGACGTCTCCCGCGAGAGCGCTGAGATCTTCCAGCGCTTCTTCCGCCTCAAGGCGCGCTGGCTGGGGCTGGACAAGCTGCGGCGCTACGACATCTACGCACCGGTTGGCGACTCCGATGTTGACTACCCCTACACTGATGCCGTTGACATGGTCCTTCATAGTTACCGCAATTTTGATCCGGAAATCGCCGAAAGAGCCGAGCGGGTGTTCGCCGAGGACCATATCGACAGCGAGGTCAGAAAGGGCAAACGGTCCGGCGCCTTCTGCGCCACCGTCACGCCGGACCTCACTCCCTATATTCTGGCCTCGTACCAGGGGAAGGCGCGCGATGTTGCCACGCTGGCGCATGAGCTAGGACACGCCGTGCACTCCATGCTCGCCGACCACCACACCGCCCTCACCCAGCACGCCGCTTTGCCGCTGGCGGAGACGGCCTCGACCTTCGGCGAGATGCTGCTCGTGGATCGGATGTTGGACCAGGACCCGGATCCCGAGGTGCAGCGGGATCTGCTCTTCCGGCAATTGGATGACAACTACGCCACAATCATGCGCCAGGCGTTCTTCGCGCTGTTCGAGCGCGAGGCCCACGACGCGATCCGGGACGGCGCTTCGGTCGATGATTTGTCGGAGCTGTACCTGGATCATCTGAGCGAGCAGTTTGGCCAGGCGGTGGAGCTTCCCGAAGATTTCAAGCACGAGTGGGTGGCGATCCCGCACTTTTACCACAGCCCCTTTTACGTCTACGCCTATGCCTTCGGACAGCTGCTGGTGCTCTCGCTTTATAAGCGCTATCAGGAAGAGGGGGAGGAGTTCAAACCGTCGTATCTGGACATCCTGCGCGCCGGTGGATCGGACTCACCCGTCGAGATCCTGTCGCGCGCGGGTGTGGATGTCAGCGAGCCCGCATTCTGGCATGGCGGCTTCGACGTGATCCGCGACGCGCTGGACCAACTAGAGCGGCTGCCGATCCCGGCGCGAACGTAGACGGGGCTGGAAACGCTGCTGGGCCTGTCGCATCTCCAATGGTCGTTCTGAGGGCGCGGGCTGGGGAGAGCTAACCCCGGAGAATACAGAAATCACGGAGAGGACTAAGGAAGTACGCTCTGCGTTCTCCGTGTTCTCTGCGGTTAAAGAAATCAGTACGTCCTAGCGGAGAGGGAGGGATTCGAACCCTCGGTGGCCCCAAGGACCACAACGGTTTTCGAGACCGCCCCGTTCGTCCGCTCCGGCACCTCTCCAAGCCGGATTATACCGAATAAGGCTTCGCACTGGCAGGTTGGCGGTGAACGCAGCGATTACTGGCGCCGCAGGACTTCGAGGATCTGGTCGGCGTAGGCCTCAAAGCGCCATGAGAGTGGTTCCATCAGGCGGTGGAGCTCCGCTTTGGTCTCCGGATTGGCGTGGGCGATCTCCCACAGGTAGTCCTTGGGTAAAATCAGATCCGAGTCCACCGAGCGCGCGAGGCCGGTTTCCTTGCGCCAGGTGCGCAGACTTTCGTAACGGTCGCGGATTTCGTCCGGTACTCGAGGCGACCGGGGGCGCTGTGGGGCCGGCGCCTCCACCCCGCGTGCTACGGCTTCCAGCAGCCGTTCGCCGTGGCGCTCAAGCCGCCTGTTGGAGACGCCCTTGACGCGGGCCAACTGATCGAGGGAGCTGGGTTGGGCGCGGGCAATCGCCATCAGCGCCCGATTGCTGATGATCTTGAACGGGGGGACATCCTGGGACTCGGCCGCGCGTTCCCGTACGAGGTATACCTCACGCAGCACGGCGGCCACCCTCCCGGACAAGCTGCGGGTATCGCCGATCGACCAGAAACCTTGGGGGTCGAATCCATCCGGGTGGGGCGGAGCCTCGGTCTGCAGTCGGAACGCCTCCTGCACCTCTTCCCAGCGGTCGAGCGCCTTCAGCTTCTGCGCCAGGTGCTCCCGCAGCGACAGCAGGTAGCGGGTGTCGAGGCGGGCGTATCTGAGCATCTCTTCAGGCAGCGGCCGGCGGCCCCAGTTGGCCCGTTGAAACCGCTTTTTGAGCTTGATGTCGAAAGCGCGCTCGAGCACATTCGCCAGGCCGGGCTGGTCCCATCCCAAGGTTCGGGCCGCGATGTAGGTGTCGAAAAGATGATTGAGTTCGAAGTCGAAGTCGCGCTTGAGGCACATGACATCGTACTCCGCAGCGTGCAGGATCTTCTCGATGTCGCGATCGGCGAAGATCGCCCCGAGCGGGCTCAAATCGTCGAGCGCCAACGGATCGACGAGGGCGTCCTCGTCCTTGGTGGAGAATTGGATGAGACAGACCTTCTCCTGGTAGGAGTGCAGGCTGTCGGATTCGGTGTCCACCGCCAGGTATTCCACCCGGTTCAGTCGGTCCACCAATTCGGCCAGCTCCTGCGGGTCTTGAATGAGTTTGGGCGGGGAGAGCTCCTGATCGGACATGGGGCACATTATAACCACCGGCCGGGTGAGCTCCGTCCCATCCCGAAAGTAGTAGTGAGAATTGACACAAATTCGGGCGTATGCTACAAATTGCAGTTGCTGACAAGTGCGCCCTTCTCAAGGCGCGAACTTTCCAACTGCAAACGTATAGTTCAGAGACTCTGAGAAAAGAAGGAGCTGAAGGAATGGCCGATTCCGAGGCCCAGGCCAACGAGCAGGAGCAGGGCGGTCCCCCACTCAACAGGCGGGAATTTCTTTACTATCTCTGGGGAGTGTCGATTGCGGTCTTCATGGCCGGGTCGGGGGGCGCGACCATTTGGTTCGCACTGCCCCGATTCCGGGCAGGTGAATTCGGGGGCGTGTTCAACGTCAATCTGGACCGGATCCCGGAGAGCAACGCTCCACCAGCGGGCTTCGCCGACGGCCGCTTCTGGCTGGTGAACGTGGGCCAAAATACGATCCAGGACCCGCGCCGGCCGGAAGAGTATCCGATCCAGCAGGGTGTGCTGGCGCTGTATATGGTCTGCGTCCATCTTGGCTGCTTGTACAAATGGGTGGACACGAACTTCCGCTTCGAGTGCCCTTGCCACGGATCGAAGTACCTGCTGAGCGGTGAGCGCGTCGACGGACCGGCCAACCGCAATCTGGACGTGTTTATCATCGAAGTTGTCGATGGCGAAGGCAACGTGCTCTCGCGCACGGAACCGGCCTGGGATGGGCGCGAAGGCACGGCGGTACAGGTCCCGCCGGAGGCCACCACGCTCCGGATCGATACCGGGATGCGCATCAACGGTGCGCCCAATACCCAGCCCGGCGGCGGGATCTGAGGTTCGGAGGCCCGAATGCCACTCTTCAAACCGCACATACCATTTCTGGACGACGTAAAAGAGAAGGGGCCCAAGCAGGCCGCCAGGGATAAGGCCAATGACGTCGTCGAGCGGGTGACCGCAGGCCTCGACATTGAAGCCACCCGGGCCGCCCTGCGCGGCGACCCGCCCGGCCGGCCCAATCCGCGCCTGCAGCCCCACGCCGACGGGTTTTGGCTGCACATGCGGCCCTCCTTCTATCACAACATGACGGAGGGTCTCTACCCGACCTTCCGCCTCGGCTGGTGGACGACCTTCTTCTTCGCTTTTGAGATTGTGACCGGCGTGTACCTCATGTTCTGGTACACGCCCTCGCCGCTGGTCGCCTACCAGAACATGATCGAGATCCTGAGCAACGTCCCCTTCGGCCGCTTGATGAGGGACATGCACCGGATCGGCGCCGAGCTGATGGTGGCCTTCGTCGCCCTGCACATGCTGCGCACCTTCCTGACGGGGTCCTACAAGAAGCCGCGCCAGTTCACCTGGTCGACGGGGGTCACCCTGATCCTGATCACGCTGTTTCTCTCGTTCTCCGGCTATCTGCTTCCCTGGGACCAGCTTAGCCTGTGGGCGGTGACGATTGGCGCCTCGATGGCCGAGGCGGCCCCGCCGGAGGTCGTCGGGCGCACGCTGAACCTGCTGGTGCGCGGCGGTCCCGACATCGGGGCCAACGGCCTGCTGCGCTTCTATCTGATGCACGTGATCGGGCTGCCGCTGATCGGCTTGATCGTGCTCGGCGTGCACTATTACAAAGTTGTGATCCACGGCCACAGCCTTCCACCAGCCGAGGAGGAGGTCGGTGAAGACACCGCCCGTAAGGTGCCGATGGGCGAGCGGACGTATTATCTGCCGGACATCGCCACCCGCGAGACTTTTTACATCGCCGGTATGACGCTGCTGCTGGTCGTGGCTTCGCAGTGGATCTATCACGCGCCGCTCGAGCCGCACGCTAACCCGCAGATCACCCCCCTTCACACCACCGCGCCCTGGTACTTCCTGTGGCTGCAAGGCATGCTCAAGCTCGGGGACAAGGTCATCTTCGGCGTGATCCTGCCCACAGTGATTATCGGCGGCTTGCTGGTCCTGCCTTATGTAGAGGTCGGTCCCAGCCGCCGCTACGGCGACCGGCGCATCGGGCTTTCGGCGGCGATGGTCTCCGTGTACGCCCTGGCGGTGCTGTCGTTTATGGGCACTCCCTGGTACGCGGTGCAATCCGCGGCCGAGGTCGAGGTGGTGGCGGAGCTGCTGCCGCAGACCCACCCGGGTCCGGTGCGGGTAACCGAATGGGGCCAGCTGGAGCTCGGCACCTATGAAACAGCGAACTGGGAAGAGGCTCCGAACCAGGAGATGCGTGAAATCCTGCGCCTGTTCGAGGAATCGTTGGTCTCGCACTCCGACGATCTGCCGAACGCTGAAGGGGAGTTGGTGATCGAGAGTTGGCAGCCCGACCTCAAGAAGCTCACCTTCCGGGTGCTCTGGGAGGCCCCCGAGACCGGTGAGTCGCAGGAGTTCAATCAGTCAACTTACCTGCATCGGGAGAGCGAGCATGAGTTCACGTCAAGGTTCGGAGGGGGCTAGGCCGTCATGAAGTGGTACATCGCGTTAGGCATAGTCTCCATTATCCTGGGCACCGCAGTCCTGGGTGTGATCGCGCTCAACGAACCGGCGCGGATGGAGGAGTTCGACCAAGCCTTCCGGGCCCGTCAAATTGAAAACGGGGCTGCGCTTTTCGAGGCCAACTGCCTTCCCTGTCACGGCCCGCAGGGACGCGGGATCGAAGGGGTCGCCCCGGCGCTTAACTCGGCCGACCTGTTCGACGGCACGCGCCTGGAGAACATCGGCTTTGCCGGCACGACGGAGGACTTCGTGAGGGCCACGATCGCCTCCGGTCGACCCGTGCCCAGCCAGGGCACGAATTACCCAGAGCGGATGCCGACCTGGAGCGAGGAGTTCGGCGGCCCGCTCAAGCAGTACCAGATCGAGCAGTTGGTGGCCTTCGTCATGAATTGGGAAGAAGAAGCGCTGGCCCGGGCGGAGCCGACGCCTTCGGTGCCGGAGGGAGAGGCCGTCGGGACCGACATCACCGTCGAACTGCCGGAGGGGGATCCAGAACGCGGTCAACAGTTGGCGGAAGGTCAGCTGGGCTGCACCGCATGCCATATTGTGTCAGCCGTAGGGCCCGCGTGGGAGGCCGGGGATGATCAACCCGGGGTGGGATCCCGCTCCGAGTCCCGAATTCAGCAGGAAGACTACACGGGTGAGGCCGAGACGGCACAGCAGTACCTGATCGAATCGATCGTCCGACCCAATGCGCATGTGGTCGAAGGGTTCGAATCAGGAATTATGCCCGGCGATTATGGCCAGCGGCTCACCGCGCAGGATCTCGCCGATCTGGTCGCCCATTTGAACACCTTCCGCTAGACACCCTAAAGCCTCTCGCAACAAATAGGCGTCGTTGCCCCGCGCAACGGCGCCTTTGTGCGTGACCCTCCGGTTGAGGCGTGCTGGGGACATTCTGCCAAGTCCTTGTAGTGATAATTGACCCAGCCGGCTTCTTCCTTCGCACCCAACAATAGTAGCGGCCCTCTCCGGCATCGATGTGGACGTTGCCTTGGAGCAAACTCCATCCCAGGCCACTGGAGGTTCGGTCATGACCGCCCGTGGTCCGGCGGAACGCAGGGGCGTCGGAGCCCCTCCGCCTGGGATTCATGCCACTCGCTATGCATCGAAACACGGTTGACGAATCGGTGGAGCGATCCGGAATGGTGATTCCCCCAGAAGGGAACGGTGTCCCTATTCAATTAGGGTCGGTTGACCCTACGCTCCCGGGCAGATTTGCTCGATACTTGACGTTGAAAGAGTCAATCGAGGATCGCCGGCAGCGGACTGGCGCCGGCGAACAGAACAGAGAGGAGACAGGCAAAGATGGACAGGATTGTCACTCGCAGGGGTGAAGTAGTCCAGGATCCGCCGATCGTTCAGAAACTGCTCAACAATCCGGCCTTTGGCTGGCTGTGGTTGGCGCCGCGGCTGTGGCTCGGATATAAGTGGTTGGACGCCTCGCTCCATAAGGTGACCGACCCGGCCTGGGTGCACGGCGGTGAGGCCCTGAAGGGTTTCTGGACCTATGCCGTGACCGTGCCGGCCGAGGGACGGCCTCCGATCGCATTCGAGTTCTACCGCGATTTCATCCAGATGCTGCTGGCCTTGGAAGCCTACACGTGGTTCGCCAAGCTGGTCGCCTACGGTGAGTTCTTGATCGGCGCGGCTTTGATCTTGGGCGCCTTCACCGGCATCGCGGCCTTCTTCGGTGGCTTCATGAATTGGAACTTCATGATGGCGGGCTCGGCCTCCACGAACCCCATGCTGTTCGTGGTCGCTGTGGGACTCATTCTGGCCTGGAAGGTCTCCGGCTACATCGGGCTGGACTACTTCCTGCTCCC
>CAZFCJ010000039.1:0-28074 GCA_964517315.1 uncultured Anaerolineaceae bacterium
GGCTCATACGACACCCGCTTCGTCGAAGAGCGCTTCTCGATGGACAAGGCCGAAGCGGGAAAAGAAACGCTACCTGAAATCGCGGCCATCATGGCCACCCTGTTCGCCCACCGCCAGACCCAGCGGGCGGCCCAGGTCGTGCAGCGTGGCGCCCGCGATACCAGCAATTGGAAATGGATCGGGCGTTGGGAGCGGATTCACAGATAAGGAATCCGGGAGGCGAACCACGAAGACACGAAGACCCCTAAGGATCGGTCTGTAAGAACACAAAGGGGAGTGTGGAGGCTACGTGGAAAACCCTTAGCTGGCTGACAGGTTTAACGGGGACGGGGTGCGACGCGATGATGGCTGAAAGCTGATAGATGTGACGAGAAAGCTGAAACCTGATCGCCGACGCCTGACCGCTGACGGCTGAAGTCCTCGAGGTCTAAAGGCCTAGGGGCCAGGGACCAACAGCTCAATGCGAATTGCAGGACAAACTGAGCCAACATGAAATACATCGCCACCATCGAAGGCCAAACCTACGAAATTGAAATCAACGAGGCCGGGGAGATCCTGGTCGATGGAGAGCGCCTGCCGGCCGACTTTATGGCCGTGGCCGAGCAGTCCGTCTATTCCCTCTTGCTGGACAACCACTCCTACGAAGCCAATATTTCACCCAGCGAGGCCGGTCTCGAGGTCCTGCTGCGCGGGCAGCGCTACGTTGTGGAGGTGGAAGACGAGCGCTCGAGACTCCTGCGCCGGGTCGGCGGGGCCCAGCTGACGGACACCGGCACCTTCCAGCTCAAGGCGCCGATGCCCGGCATGGTGATCGGCGTCCCCGTCGAAGAGGGCCAGCAGGTCGCCAAGGGAGACGACCTCGTTATCCTCGAGTCGATGAAGATGCAGAACGAGCTGAAGTCCCCCCGCGATGGGACCGTGACCCGAGTGCGCGTCAAAACTGGCGACAACGTCCAGCAGAACGCCGTCATGATGGTCGTGGATTGACGAGTCCGATGAGCGAAGAAATGGAGGTAAAGTTCGCCGTGCATCATCTGGCGCATGTCCGCCAGAAACTGCTCGCCGCGGGCGCCCGGCTGCGTCGGTCGCGCCTGCTGGAGCGCAACTTGCGTTTTGACCGCTCGGAGCGGAGCCTTACCGATGCCGGCGAGGTGCTGCGGCTGCGGCAGGACGACGGGGCCCAGCTGACCTTCAAACGCCCCACTTCGGATCCGCTGGAGCGAACCGAAATCCATGTGAATGTGGAGCAGCCAGGACCGGCTCGGCAACTGCTCGAAGCCCTGGGCTATGAAGTCATGACCGTCTACGAGAAGTATCGCGAGGTCTTCGTGTTGGACGAGGTCGAGGTCATGCTTGATGAGCTTCCGTTCGGAACGTTCGTCGAAATCGAAGGGCCTGATCGATCCACCTTGGAAGCGGCGGCTGAGACCCTCGAGCTGCTGTGGGACGCCCGTGTGCAGGAGAGTTACCTCGAGTTGTTCTTGAGGCTGAAAGATGAGCGCGGCTTGGAGATCCGGGACGCGACGTTCGCCGCCTTTGACGAGATCCCCGCGCTCGCACCGCCCGACCTCGGACTTGCCGACGCCGAAGCACGGGAACAGCCTCAAACATGAACCAAGCCCAGAGGAAGGCGTTCGCCGAATGGCGCGAGAAAGTCCTTAAGCCGAGTCTGGAACGTTTCTCCGAACGCCGGGATTCGTTCGAGACGGTCTCCGGGCTACCTCTTGAGCGCCTGTATCTCCCCCGGCATCCCGGCCCCGATTACATGCAAAAGCGCGGCCTCCCCGGAGCCCCTCCCTTCACCCGCGGCGTCCACCCGACGATGTATCGGGGGCGGCTCTGGACGATGCGCCAGTATGCTGGCTTCGGCGCCGCCGCCGAAACGAACCGGCGCTTCCGTTACCTGCTCGACCAGGGCCAGACGGGGCTTTCGGTGGCATTTGATCTGCCCACCCAAATTGGGTACGACCCCGACCACCCGCTGGCGAGCGGCGAGGTCGGCCGCGTCGGTGTATCCATCGCCTGCTTGGACAACATGGCCGACCTTTTCGAGGGCATCCCCCTGGAGAAGGTCTCGACCAGCATGACCATCAACGCTCCGGCTGCGATCCTGCTGGCCATGTACATCGCCGTGGGCCGGCGCCAAGGGGTCGATCCCGTGGACCTGCGCGGCACCATTCAGAATGACATCCTCAAAGAGTACACGGCCCGGGGAACTTACATCTTTCCCCCAAAACCCGCGATGCGCCTGATCACCGATGTGTTCTCCTACTGCGCCGCAGAGGCCCCCCAGTTCAACACGATCTCCGTTTCCGGCTACCACATCCGAGAGGCGGGCGCGACGGCCATGCAGGAAATCGCGTTCACTATGGCCAATGGGCTGGCATATGTGGACTCGGCGGTCCGCGCCGGGCTGACGGTCGAGGATTTCGCCCCTCGCATGTCATTCTTCTTCAGCTCGGACAACGAGTTCCTGGAGGAAATCGCCAAGTTTCGGGCCGCCCGCCGGCTCTGGTCCAGCCTGCTTGAGGAGCGCTTCGGCGTCGAGGACGAACGCGCCCGCCAGCTTCGCTTCCACGCTCAGACCGCGGGCTCAACGCTGACGGCGCAGCAGCCGCAGAACAACGTGGTGCGGGTCGCCCTGCAGGCATTGGCGGCCGTCCTGGGCGGCACCCAATCGCTGCATACCAATTCCATGGACGAGGCGCTTGGACTGCCCACCGAAAACGCGGTCCGTGTAGCCTTACGGACCCAGCAGATCATCGCCTATGAAAGCGGGGTCGCCGACACCGTCGACCCGCTGGCGGGGTCGTACGCTCTCGAACACCTGACGGACGAGATCGAACGGCGCGCCCGCGAGTACTTGGGCCAGATCCGGGACATGGGTGGATCCCTCTCCGCCATTGAGGCGGGTTTCATACAACGTGAGGTGCAGGAGGCCGCCTATCGGAAGCAGCGGGCGGTTGAGACCGGCGATCGGATCATCGTCGGGGTGAACGAATTCACCGAAGAGGAGGAGCCGCCGGTTGAAGTTCTGCGCCTCGACCCCGAAATCGAGCGCTATCAGCGCGACTTCCTCACGGAGCTGCGGGGCCGGCGCGATGAAAGCGCGGTCCGGAACAAGCTCGACGCGCTGGCCGAAGCCGCCCAGGGCGATGACAACCTCATGCCGCATTTCATCGAGTGCGTCGAAGCAGATGCCACCCTGGGCGAAATCTGTGGCCTCCTGCGCGAGGTGTGGGGCGAATACGATCCTCCGACCGTCATTTAGTCGAGCACCGGCGTTGCGCGCCGGATTACACCAAAGCTAAAATACGGCGCGATGGGCAATGGATCCTCGCTCCAAGAGGCAGGGACCATGAGCAAGATTAAGCGGATTGATCACGTAGCGATCGTCGTCGAGGATATCGAGCGAGCGCTGACGTTCTGGCGTGAAGCGCTTGGATTGAGCCTGCAGCACGTCGAGGAAGTCCCGGACCAAGAAGCGGTGGTCGCCTTCTTGCCCACCGGAGACAGCGAAGTGGAACTCGTGCGCCCGACCACGGACGACAGCGGGATCGCCAGGTTCCTTGCAAAGAGGGGTCCGGGAGTCCATCACATCTGCTTCGAGGTGGAGGACATCGAGCTGGTTCTGCAGGACCTCGAGGCCCGGGGGCTCAGACTTATCAACGAAGAGCCTGTGATCGGAACGGGCGGCAAGCGGATCGCGTTCATTCACCCTGAAAGTACGCACGGTGTGCTGGTTGAACTGTACGAGATTTCGGAAAGGGAACCCCAGATTCGCCTCGATCGCGCCCGCAGGCTGGCGGACCGGGCGATGGCGTCCAGCCAAGTGATGGCCGCCGGGGTTCTGGGTTTCCTGAAAGCCCTCAGAGAAAACGAGAAAGTCGCTGGCCGGGAAGACGGCAATGAGGGAAGCTAATCGCAAGTTGGCCAGTTAAAACAAGAAGGGGTGAGATTTCTCCCACCCCACTTGCCTTTCTCGGGGTCCAGCGCCCTTCCTATCGAACCCAAGAAAGATGCGGTACCTACCCCCTTGAGAAACCTCAGGCCATTCGTCCCAAATCAATCCTCTGGACGGCGACCGCCAAGCCGCCGGTGAAGCCCAATCCAATAAGCACAGCCACGCTGGCGGTCACAGAAATCACCACCGGAGCCCCGAGGAAAAAGGCCAGCCACGAGCCACCGTTGACCGGCTCAAGTGAGCCGGGAGCGACCAGACCGGCCATCATCCCCACCGGCGAGAACAGCAAATAGCCGAAAATCACCAAACCTCGACCCATCGGACCCTTCATTGTGGCGACCGCGCGCAGGAACAGGGCGCCGGTCAGCGAACCGGCCAGAAACAAGCCCAGCGCTTCGGCGACCAAAGCGGCCCCTTGCGGCACGTAGCGGATGACAATTGCCTGGTATCCGAGGCCGATCAATGCCCACGCCAGTCCGATGAAAAAGACGGGCAGTGAGTGCTCTTTCTTCATGGCTTACGTTCCTTCCTGCTCCTGCCTGAGATGTTTAAATCTCATCCCTATATTGACATGACCCGAGCCTCATTTGGGATGACTGCAAGCAACATGTAAGGCGCGGAGTCGGTTCGGTTCCACATGCTATAATCTCGACAATTCCCCTCAACCCCACCCAACCGGAGGTGTCCATGTACGACAAGGAGCAGCTTGAGAAGCTGCGGGAGGCCTACGAGAAGTGGGAGGAGACCACCCTCCACCGCTCCAGATCTCGAATCCCAGAGCGGCGCGAACGCTTCATGACCACCTCCTCCGAAACCATCGACCGCGTTTACACGCCGTTGGACGTGCAGGACATGGACTATCTCGAGGATCTCAATCTCCCCGGGCAGTACCCGTTCACTCGGGGCATCCATCCGACCATGTACCGCGGGCGAGGCTGGACCCGCCGCATGTTCGCCGGATTCGGCACGGCGGAGGAGACCAACCGACGCTTCCATTACCTGATCGACCAGGGTCAAACCGGGCTCTCGATCGCGTTCGACCTGCCGACTTTGATGGGCTACGACACGGACGCCCCGGAGGCGCTTGGCGAGTTCGGCAAGTGCGGCGTGGCGGTCTCATCGCTCAAGGACATGGAGGTTTTGCTCGACGGCATCCCGCTCGACAAGATCTCGACCAGCATGACGATCAACTCCCCGGCCGCGGTGATTTGGGCCATGTACGTCGCTACCGCTGAGAAACAAGGGGTGCGTCCCGATCAGCTCCGAGGCACGATCCAGAACGACATCCTGAAGGAGTATATGGCCCAGAAGGAATTCATCTTTCCCCCTGAGCCCTCCATGCGCCTGGTGGTCGACACCATTGAATACGGGACGGAGGAGCTGCCGCAGTGGAATCCCATCTCCATTTCCGGTTACCACATCCGGGAGGCAGGATCGACCGCGGGACAGGAGCTGGCGTTCACGTTGATCAACGGGTTGGAGTACGTCCGCTGGTGCCTCGACCGCGGCCTGGACATCGACAGCTTTGCACCGCGGCTCTCCTTCTTCTTCAACGCGCATAACGATTTCTTCGAGGAGATCGCCAAGTATCGGGCCGCAAGGCGCATCTGGGCCCAGGAGATGAAGGACACCTTCGGCGCCGAGAACCGCAGGTCCTGGCTGATGCGCTTTCACGCCCAGACAGCAGGGGTGAGCCTGACCGCCCAACAGCCCGAAAACAACATCGTCCGCGTGGCCGTGCAAGCGCTGGCGGCCGTCCTGGGCGGTAGCCAGTCACTGCACACAAATTCGATGGATGAGGCCCTCGCCCTGCCCTCCGAACACGCGGCCAAAATCGCGCTGCGCACCCAGCAGATTTTGGCCGAGGAATCGGGGGTAGTGAACACGGTCGACCCGCTGGGAGGTTCTTTCTTCGTCGAAGCCTTCACGAACCGCATGGAGGAGATCTTCGACAATTACGTCGAAGAGGTCGAGCAGATGGGCGGGGTCATCCCGGCGATCGAGGCCGGCTTTTTCCAGCGCGAGATCCAGGAGGCCGCCTACCGCTATCAACAGGAGATCGACGAAGGTGAACGAAATATCGTCGGTGTGAACGCCTATGAGGAAGAGGGCGAGATCACGATTCCGATCTTGGAGATGGACCCCAACGGGTACGACCGGCAGGTCGCCCGTCTCGAAAGGGTTCGTGAGGAGCGGGACAACGCAGCGGCTGGTCAGGCCCTCGATCGCCTGCGAATCGCCTGCCAGGGCTCCGAGAACGTGATGCCGCACATTCTGAAAGCCGTGCACACTTACGCTACACTCGGCGAAATTATCGATGTCATGAAGGAGGTTTTCGGAACTTACGAGGAGCCGGCCTGGGTGTAGCCTGACGCAAATTTCGGACGCGTTGGGCAACGCCATGAAAACGATCCAAGAAAGGGGAGTGAAAGCGAATGAGATCGCACATCGCTCGAGGGCTCATGATAAGTCTCGCGTTGATCCTCGGCGCCTGCAACCTGCCAACGCCGGCTCCCACCCCCACGCCCACCCCCGCACCATCTCCGACGGAGAGTCCGCAGCCCACGACGGCACCCACGCCGACGCCCTCCCCACGTCCCTCACCCGGCGCGAGCTTCGGCACGGTGACGGGCGACGTGTGCTATCCATCCGAACCGCCCATTCCTGCGATGAACCTGTACTTCGAGAACACTCAAACCGGCGAGGTCGTGACCGCTTCACGTTCGCAGGGCGCAGGACAGGCCTACGAAGTGGAACTGGCGCCCGGGACCTACGTGGCGTACGCGTGGCTAGCGGACGGCGCGCTCGGAGGTTCATATTCGGCCGCCGTTCCCTGCGGCCTCACCGTTGACTGCACGGACCACAACCTGCTGCCGTTCGAGGTGAGCGCGGGCTCCACCGTGACCGGCATCGACATTTGCGATTGGTACGGTGAGCCCGGCGCTGTTCCCACCCCCAGTTCCGATTGACGTGGCGACGACAGGAACCCACGCCCGCCTGCTTCCTTAGCTCATCCAAGAGTGCGCGGCGGCGAAGGCGTGGGGTGCCCTTGACAGGACTTAGAACATCTCAGGACACGCTTCGATAGGCTCGGGACGTTAGAGGCGAGGATTGTGCGAGATCATCTGCACCTTGCAGAGCAAAAGAAAAGGAGCCACCCTGAGCCTGTGCTGAGCCCGTCGGAGGGCCTGTCGATGGGTGAGCGATGAGACGACGCGAATTACCCGGCCGCCAAAGGTCGGCCGGTCTGCTGGCCCCGTTTCTGATTCTGGGAGGGCTGGTCGCGTGTGTGGCCACGCCTCAGGCCGAACCGACGAACACCGCCCCCGCGCTGGCGACGCGGGTGGTGGGGACGCTGGAGGTTTTGACGGCCGAGAGCCCCACCGAATCGCCCGTGCCCGCGACCTCCCCGCCTGAGCCCACCACGACTCCGACCGCGGTGCCCGCATCGCCCACGCCCCCGCCGGATGGCATCAGTCTCAACTGCGACGAATCCCACCAGCGCGTGAGGTTGGGACCCGGTCCGTCCGGCCGTACGCTGTACGTCGACCAATGGCGGGAGGCAAGCTGGCGGCAGGCGTGGTCGTACAACGCGGGCGACCCGCAGGTCCGGGAGGTGACGGAGCGGGCCGGTGCATACCGATTCGGCGGCTGCCAGCGTCTCATCGTGGTTCCGGTCCTGTACCGTGGCAGCGGCGCGGTGCTCGAACTCCATGTGTTCGCTTGGGGCGCCGGGGACGTGAGAGAGGTGTACACGAATGACGGCATCCAGGGCAGCTGGGAGGGAGACGAGGCGAGCCTCATCTTCCGGGAAGCAGTGTACTTGTACGATGAGCCGAACTGCTGCCCGTGCAACCGCAGGATTTCCGTCCATGTATGGGAAGGCTCAAAGTTCGTCCCTTCGAGCCAAGAGGACCGCCCCACCTACACTGGGACCCCGCCCGCGCACTGCACACCCTGATGGACAGTTGCAACGGGTTTGGCTTGGGTGTAAGCTTTCAGATGTCAGCCGGACTGACCTTGGACCGGGTAGGTACCGGAAGTCATTCGACCCTGACCTATCCCTTGACACAAGCCACCGCTGAAAATAGGAGGAAGGACGAGCATGGATTTCGGTGCCGCTTTCAGCTTTGTGACCGCGGACGAAGAATGGGTGAAGAAGCTGGCAATCGCCTCGGTCGTCGCACTGATCGGAGTTTTCACACTTGGCCTGGCCGCTATCCCTCTTGCCGGCTGGGGGCTGGCGGTCGCCCGTAGAGTTATCGATGGCACACAACCTACGCTGCCGGATTGGGCTGAATTCGGACAGTTCATTATGGACGGTTTGAAGATCGTCGCCATAGTGCTGGTCTGGGCTCTGCCGCTGATTCTGCTGAGCGCATGCGCCGGCTTGGCCAGCGGACTGCTTGCGGAACAAGTCAATGATCAGACCCTGAGCACGGTTATCTCCGTGTTGGTCAGCTGCATCACCATTCCATACGCGATTCTGCTGGCCATCATGACGCCCGCCGCGTTCGGGCACCTGGCGAAGACCGACCAGCTTGGGCAAGCCATCAATCCTGCGATCGCGTTGAGGGCCGTGCGCGCCAACCTGGGCGCCTATGTGATTCTGGCGCTGGTTTCACTGTTCGTCGTACCGATCATCCAGTCGATTGGTACGCTTGTGTGCGTTATCGGCCTCTTCCCCGCCATGGCTTACTCCGCGGCTTTGATGGGCCATTTGATGGGGCAGGCCTACCGCGGCGCCGAAGAAGCCGGCATGATGGCGCAGCCCGCAGCATGAACCATCCCATCACCCACCAAAAAGCCCCTGGTGAACCAGGGGCTTTTTCTTATGGACTTCCCAGCATCGCCCTCACTCCACACCGAAGTAACGCACCGCCTCCTCCAGGACGTCGCCCAGCAGGTCGGCCCAGACCGGAGTGGCTATGGCCGGGGACCCCTTGAACAACTTAGAAAGGTCCCGGTCAGGGTCCGAGATTTCCATTTTCGCCCAGCCTTCCAACCACTCAATGGCGTTGCTGCGGTATGGCTCCGGCAGGCGATCAATCCGCTCCGCCAGGCGATCGGCGGCCAGATCCGGCCGTGCTAGTCCTTCGTTCGAAGTCGCATCTGTCATAAATACAACCTCCCTCCGGCGAGGCTGTTGCAAGCTCGGGGCCAATTGGATCGGAGCCCGGATCAGTACAGGAACATGGGCTTGCCGGATACGTCCCAAACCGTGGGACGGTAGTTTTCGCGATCGTAGAGCGCCTCGACATCCACTCGCTTGACGCCCTGTCCCGTGGCCCGCAGAGGGACGTTGGTGTAAATGCCATCGCGCAGGGCGATCATCCGTCCGAAGCTGCGGTCCATCACCAGATCGGCGGCCATCACCGCGTAGTTGGTCGCGACCATGAGATCCAACGAATCGGGCCTTCCCGAGCGCATCAGATAGCCCAGCTGCTGATAGAGGATATTCGAGCCGGTGAGCTCCTTGATCCGATCTCCGGTGAAGGCTCCTATTCCCCCGAGCTTCTTGTGACCGTAGGCGTCCTCCTTGCCCCGCATCACGACCTCACCGCCGATCATCTGCGCCCCCTCCGAGATGGTCATCATGGCGTAATTGCTCGGGTTATCGCGCTTGTCCTCGACGAGAAATTCCGCCAGCCGCTCGGGGTCGAAAGGCACTTCCGAGATCACCGCACGATCGACGCCTGAGAGGTGGGCTGCGATCAATGAGGTCTCTCCGCTGTACCGGCCGAACAGCTCTACAACCGCAATCCTCTCATGAGAACCCGTGCTGGTGCGCAGCGCGTGGATGAAATTCACGCTACGCGTCACGGCGGTTGAGAAACCAATACAGTAGTCTGTCCCGTAGACGTCGTTGTCCATCGTCTTGGGAATACCCACGACCGGAAATCCCTCATTGTGCAGGCGAAGGGCATAAGAGAGGGTGTCGTCGCCGCCGACGGGTGCGATAGCGTCAAGCTCCAGCGACTCGAGCACGTGCAGCGCGTGCTCGGTAAGGTCCTGGGGCTCGTCTTCATCCTTATCCGACCAGCCGATGAAATCCGGGATTGCCGATGGCACCACCCGGCTGGGGTTCGTGCGCGAGGTGTGCAGGAATGTGCCCCCCGTACGGTCAATCGTGCGGACCGCTTTCGGGTCCAGCGGCGACGTGAATTGGTCCACGGTCGAGTCCTCCCCAGGGTCGATCTCGACCAGCGAGGCCCAGCCGCGACGCAGGCCGAGCACCTCATGTCCGTTCGAGACGCAGCGGTTGACGAATGCTTTGATACACGCATTCAAGCCCGGCACATCGCCCCCGCCCGTCAAAATACCGATCCGCATTCGTTCTCCTTACAGTCGACTTCTGGCCCCATCCTACCGGTTCAACGCGCCAGCATGCGGGCCATCTCGTAATATTTGATGTTGGCCGACCGGGTGTGCTCGATCACCTCCGCCAGGGGCGTGGGCTTGATCTCACGCCCGAGCAGGCCCACCATCATCCCATTTTCGTCGTTCAGCAGGGCCTCGACGGCACGCACGCCCATTCGCGTTGCGAGCAGGCGATCGAAACCGCTCGGGCTGCCCCCGCGCTGGACATGACCGAGGATCGTCACGCGGGTGTGAAACCCAACCTCGAGCTGGTCCAGGTAGTCGGCCACCTCATGCGTGTCCAGCGCACTGCCCTCGGCGCTGATGATGATGCAGTGCGTTTTTCCCCGCGCGTAAGCGTCTTCTACCGCGCGGCCGATCTCCTCCAAGGACACCTCGGTTTCGGGGATCAAAATCAGCTCCGCGCCGCAAATGATGCCAGCCATGAGCGCCAGATAGCCGCAGTTGCGACCCATCGTCTCGATCAGGAATGCCCGCTGATGGGACGAGGCGGTATCGCGCAGTTTATCCACCGCCTGCATGATCGTGTTCAGCGCGGTGTCAACACCCAGTGAAATATTCGTCCCCCAAATATCATTGTCGATGGAGGCTGGAACCCCCACCACGGGGAACTCCAGCTCGTGCAGGCTCAACGCACCGCGCATCGAGCCGTCTCCGCCGATGACCACCAGCCCTTCGATGCCCGCTTCGTTGAGCTCGCGCAACCCCTTGATCTGGCCCTTGCGCTCGTAGAAGGCGGGGCAGCGTGCGGTCTGCAGGATCGTACCGCCCAGCTGAATGATCCCGCCCACATCGCGCGCGGTCAAAGGGGCCATGTCACCACGCACAAGGCCATCAAAGCCCTCATGGATCCCCACGACATCCACTTCGTGGTACACGCCCGTTCGCACGACGGCTCGCAGGCAGGGATTCATCCCGGGCGCGTCACCGCCCGATGTGAGCACACCGATTTTGCGCATCAAGATTCCATAACCGAGGACTCGATGCGCACGGTGTCCTGCCCCAACAGTCCTTCAAGCTGGTGGCGCAGCTCCGAACAATACCCGGTCGTGGAACTTGGGAACTCAAGAATGTATTCCCGGGAAGCTTCGTGCACGTGAAATGAGAATCGGTCCTCACCTGGATACGAGGTCAGCAGGCCGTGAACTCGGCGCATGCGCAGCGCGTCGCGTTTCTTGTCCCCGGTCGAGTGAATTTCGACGGTCACCCGCTGCCGTTCCGATTCCTGGCTTAGGCTCTCTGGTGCGGCGGATTCCGCCTCCGTCCTCGCCTCCACCGTCAAGTCCGGCGTTTCCTTTTCAACTTCGTTGTTCTCATGGCGATCGTTGCCGTCCTCTGCGGCGGCCTCCTTGCGTCGATCCTCGCCTTCCAGCCCCCGACCGCCCGAATCCTGCTCGCGATCGGGTGCGATTGCCCCCTCCGCCGTCGCTCGGGCGCTCCCGTCGGAAGGATCCTCGGCTTCAGATGATGCGGTCGATTGAGAGCCGCTCGGCTCAGCCGGACCCGAGTTTCCGTTGACCTCCGGCTGGATCTCGGGTCTCGAATCCAGCGCCTCGATGATGCGGGCTTCTTTACTGATCCGGTCGGCCAGGATCTTCGGCTCGCCGCGGTCGGCGTCCACCCGGCCTTCCACCACGACCACAGCGTCCTGTTCCAGCCAGCCTTTGACCTCGTCCCAGACGCGCGAGAAGACGACCACCTCCAGACTGCCCTGCAGGTCCTCCAGTGTCAGGAAGCCCATCTCGCGCCCCGACCGCGCCAGGTAGGGGCGCAGGTTCGTCACCAGCCCGGCGACGGTGACCTGCTCACCGTCCATTCCCTCCACCACCTCACCGCTGAAGTGGGAGACAATGCGCGTCAGGTCATCCATGTGCGGGTTCAGGGGATGATCGGATACATACAGGCCGAGCAGCTCCTTCTCCCATCCCAACTGCTGGGTGCGAGGCACCTCATACTGGGCCGGCCGGAGCTCGAGCTGCTCTTGAATGCCGGTGGCCTCGCCGAACAGCGACATCTGGCCCGCATCTTTGGCCCGGAAGTGCGAGACCGAGAAGCTCATGATCTGATCGATGGACTCGAGCAGGGTGACTCGATCGCCCAGACTGTCCAGGGCGCCCACGCGGATGAGTGATTCGAGCGCTCGTTTGCCGACCTCGCGCAGATCAACCCGGGTGGCGAAATCGCGCACATCGTCGAAAGGACCGGCCTCCGCGCGAGCCTTCATGATACACTCGACCGCTCCTTCGCCCACGTTCTTAATGGCGCCCATTCCGTAGCGAATGGCGGCCTTATCGTCGGGACGATCTTCGATCTCAAAATCCAATCCGCTGGCGTTCACGTCCGGAGGCAGAACGTCGTAGCCCATGCGGCGGCAGTCGGCGATGTACAGCGCCACTTTGTCGGTGTCCCCCCTGAACACGGACATCAGCGCGCTCATGTACTCCAGCGGGTAATGGGCCTTGAGGTACGCCGTCTGGACCGCGATCACCCCGTAATCCGCCGCGTGGGCCTTGTTGAAGCCGTAACGAGCGAAATTTTCCCAGTCGTCGAAGATCTGTGAGGCAGTCTCCCGCGAACGGCCGCGCTCCACCGCGCCCTCGATAAATTTCTTGCGGTGCCGCTCCAGCTGCTTGGCCTTCTTCTTGGCGATGGCCTTGCGCAGCCCGTCGGCGTCCGCCGCCGAGTAGCCCGCGATCTCCATGGCGGCGAACATAATTTGCTCTTGATAAACAGGGATTCCGTAGGTTTCCTCGAAGATCGACTCCAGCGCTTCGTGCCGGTAAGAGACCTCCTCTTCGCCGTGCATGCGCCGGATGTAGGTGGGGATGAAGTCCATCGGCCCCGGCCGGTACAGCGCCACCATGGCGATCACGTTGGCCAGCTCCCTGGGCTTCATGTCGACCAAGAAGCGCCGCATTCCGGCACCCTCGACCTGGAACACGCCGAGCACGTCTCCGCGGCCGAGCAACTCGTAGGTTTCGGGGTCTTCCACCGGGATTGAATGGATGTCGAGGTCGACGCCGTGACGGCGACGGATCCTTTGGCAGGCGCGCGCCATCACGGTCAACGTGGAAAGACCCAGGAAGTCGACCTTGAGCAGGCCAAGGTCCTCAAGCACGTCCATCTCGTACTGGGTGATGGCCCCGATGGGACTGTCCTCGGCGCTGCCCCGCGTGGGGCGATGCAGCGGAATGTACTCCGTGATCGGTTCGTCGGTGATGATCACCCCCGCCGCGTGCGTCCCGGCGTTGCGCACTTTGCCTTCCAGATCGGCCGCGGTATCAATCAGCTCCTTGATGTAGTCCGCCCCTTCATAGGCTTCTCGGAAGGGCGGGACGTCCTCCAGAGCCTCACGAATGTGGACGGGCTTGCCAGGAATGTTCGGGACCATCTTGGCCACCCGATCGACCTCCGGCAGCGGGATGTCCATCACCCGCCCGACATCGCGAATCGCCGCCCGGGCGCCCAATGTCCCGAAAGTGATGATCTGGGCGACTTTGTCCTCACCGTATTTCTGAGCGGTGTACTCCAGCATTTCGGAGCGACGGTCATCCTGGAAGTCCAGATCGATATCGGGCATCGACACCCGACTTGGGTTCAGAAAACGCTCGAACAACAGCCCGTGTTCGATGGGATCGACCATCGTGATCTCGAGGCAGTAGGCCACGATCGAACCCGCCGCCGAACCGCGCGCGTTGTACCAGATCCCCTTGTTTTGAGCGTGGCGGCACAGGTCCCACACGATGAGGAAGTAGGTGTCGAAGCCCATTTCATGGATCACGTTCAGTTCATAATCCAGGCGCTCACGGATTTCCGGATCGTCGGCCTGAGGCCCGTACCGCTCTCGCAATCCCTTCTCACAGCGCGCGCGCAGGTACGAGGCCGGGGTCTTGCCCTCCGGGACCTCGAAGTGGGGCAGCTTGTACCCGTCGAAATCCAGATCGACCTGACAGCGCTCGGCGATCAGCAGGGTGTTCTCGAGTGCACCGTCGATATGCCCGAAGAGCTGCTCCATCTCGCCCGGCGGCCGCAGGTAGAAAGATTTATCGGGCATGCGCATCCGCTCCGGATCGGTTCGGACCGCACCGGTTTGAATGCAGAGCATGATGTCCTGCAGGTCGGCGTGGTGGGGCTCGACGTAGTGCACGTCGTTGGTGGCCACGAAGCGCGCCTCGTAACGCTTGCCCAGCTCCAGGAGCTGTTCGTTCACATGGTTCAGGTCGTCGATGTCATGAGATTGCAGTTCGAAGAAAAACCGATCCGGCCCAAAGAGCTCATAGTACCAATCCAGCTTGCGGCGGGCCTTCTCTTGATTACGCTGCTGCAAGGCGCGAGGGACTTCGCTCGAAAGACAGCCGGTCGTGCAGATCAACCCTTCACTGTGCCCGGCGAGAAAATCTTTGTCGATGCGGGGGCGATAGTAAAAGCCCTCCAACTGGGCGGCGGTCGCGATTTGCAGCAGGTTCTTGTATCCGGTTTGGTTCTCCGCCAGCAGCAGAAGATGAGGCGAGCGCGAATCTTTCTGCGGATGACGATCCTCCATCCCGCGCCGGGCGAGATAGGCCTCTATGCCGAGGATCGGCTTGATCCCTTGCGCTTGTGCCGCACGGTAGAACTCGATGGCCCCGAACATCGTGCCGTGATCGGTGAGGGCCAGCGCGGGCATGTCGAGCTCCTTGGCGCGCTGTACCAGGTTCGGAATAGAACTCAAACCGTCGAGCAGTGAGTATTCAGAATGAACGTGAAGATGGACGAAGGACATACACGAACTCTCAGAGACCAGCTCGCGAGCGATTGGATTGCGGACCAAGTCGGATTATATTCAAGGGCGACGGCCTGCGCCAGCCATCGAGGCTGAGTTGGGAAACCTTTAAGGTTTCATGAACCTTAAACGACACAGGCGGAGGGCAGCCTTCATGATCATAACGGACTTAATTCGGGCGCTACGCTGGATCGGGCCGGGCCCGGTTTGGGAATCGATGCGCTTTGCGTGGACGCGCGATCGGTGGCAAGCCAAAACCAATCACGACGGCCCCGGTCCCCGCCGAACCCCGGGCAAGCTGCAGCGCGTCGAGCCCCTCTCCGACGGCGCACACTTTGTCTTCAAGAACGCCGAACTGGAGCTGCATTTCCTCTCACGCTGGGCGGTGCGGATCGAGTGGGGGCCGGGAACGCCTCCGCCCCCGTACAGCCATGCCCGAGCCCAGACACGGTTTGCACAGGTCGATACCCAACCCCAAGAAAACGGTTGGCAGCTCTCAACACCGGAGCTCAGCGTGGACGTGGACGATGAGGGAAGAATCGGCTTCAAAACTGCGGAGGGAGACCTGCTGCGGGAGGATGGCCCGCCGGCGCGAGGGGTGGATTCTTGGGTCCAGGAATCACAGCTGCGCCCCGAGGAACGTATATTCGGCTTGGGCGAGCGGGCAGCGGGGCTGAACCTGCGGCCCGGGGAATACCGCTTGTGGAACACCGACGCCGGAGGTTCGTACACGACAGGGGAGGATCCGCTCTACTTTTGCGTCCCCATACTTGTGGGTCTGCACAGCGCCGGCGGCTATCTCGTATACTACGAAAATCCCCACGACGGCCGTGTCCGATTGAAGGACCGCGCTGAGGTGACCTTCCACGGCGGACAACATCGCTACGTGTTCATTTCAGGCACGCCGCCGCGGGCCCTGGAGCGCCTAACCCGCGTCTTGGGCCGCCCGGCCCTGCCCCCTCGCTGGGCCCTCGGCTATCACCAGTCCCGCTGGGGTTACGCCAGCGAACAAGACGTACGCCAGGTCATCGACGGCTTTGAACATCACGGCTTGCCGTTGGCCGCACTGCACCTCGACATCGATTACATGCGCGGCTACCGGATCTTCACCGTCGATCATGAGCGCTTTCCGAATCTGGGTGAGTTGGCGGAAGAGTGCGAACGACGCCTCGGGACCCGCCTGGTGGCCATCATCGACCCGGGCGTCAAGGTCGATCCCGAGTATGAAATCTACTGCGAGGGCTTGGATGCCGGGCACTTCTGTACCCTGCCCGACGGCAGCCCACTGCGCGGCTCAGTGTGGCCCGGCGCGGTGCATTACCCGGACTTCAGCGACCCACGGGTCCGTAGGTGGTGGGGGGATCACTATGCAGAGCTGTTGGACCTGGGGATCACCGGCATCTGGCACGACATGAACGAACCTACCAGCTTTGCAGCCTGGGGCGATACGACCTTTCCCCTTCCAACGCGGCACGAATTCGACGGTCAGCCCGGCGATCACCGGGCCGGACACAATCTATACGGACACCTCATGAATCAGGCCGCGTACGAAGCCCTGCGGCGCCATCGTCCGAAAGAGCGCCCGTTCTTGCTCTCGCGTTCCGGCTGGGCCGGTTCGGCAAGATACGCTTGGACCTGGACCGGAGACACGGCCTCGACCTGGGAGGCTTTACGCCAGACCGTGCCCACCGTGCTGGGACTGGGGCTGAGCGGAACGCCGTTCAGCGGGCCTGACATTGGCGGATTCAGCGGCGACCCGGGGATGGAGCTGTTCCTGCGCTGGTTCCAACTGGGGGCGCTGCTGCCCTTCTTCCGGACTCATTCGTCCAAGTCCAGCCCCCCGCGTGAACCGTGGCAGTACGGGGAGGAGGGCCTGCGAATCGCACGCAAGTTCCTGCGGCTGCGCCGGTCGCTGCTGCCGTACCTTTACACGCTGGCCGCGCAAGCCCACCATACCGGCTGGCCGATGGTCCGGCCGCTGTTCTGGGAACAGCCCGGTGCGCCTTCGCTGTGGGACGTGGACGACGCGTATCTACTCGGCGACCGCCTGCTTGTGGCGCCGATCTTCCGCCCCGGGGCCACCCGCCGCAGTCTGATACTGCCGCCCGGGCGCTGGTACGACTTCTGGCAGGGGGTTGAGTATGAGGGTCCCGGCGAGATCACGGTGCCGGCCCCGCTGGATCGGATCCCGCTGTTTGTACGAGCCGGAAGCGCGCTGCCGCTGGCCGACGAAGAGACGCTTGAACTTCACATTTATCCGCCGATCCGCCGCATCGAGGATCAGCCGGTGTACACAGATGAAGGCGACGGCTTTGGCCCCTCGCGCTGGGATTATTTCTCCGTTCACCCGCAGAAGCACGGCCTAGAAATAACATGGCGGGCGGAGGGCAAATACCCCTGGCCCTACCCCCATCTCAACCTGGTCTTCCACGGAGGTCGAGCCTCCCGATTGCGGCTCGACGGTCGACGGATCCCGGTAGAGGGAAATCTCGTCCAGGTGCCCCGCTTCCACCGGGCCGGGGTCCTGATTCGGACCGGCGGGGAATCAAAGCCGCCCTGACCCGCTGGCCAGGGCGGCGGTAAGGCGAAGGAGCCGCGATAGAGTCTACGCCGGGGCTTCCGGTGCGACCACCTCGTACTCACGGCTGCCGAATCGAGTCAGAAGAACACCCCCCAACCCCAGGGACGCGACCACGAACGGCGCGACCCATCCCACGCACGGGATCATGGCGATGCCCCCGGCCACGAAGCTGAGCAGGAGCGTTCCGACGCCGGCGGCCGCGGCAGGGTGCGCCTCCCAGCTCAGCGCCGTTCCGAGCCTTTCACCAACCTCCAGTCCGACCGCGATCCAACCAAAGGTAACCGCCACGACGAGCAGCAGTCCACCGATCAGGCTAATGGGGGAGAGCAGGATCGTGATCAGCATCAGCGCCAGCAGCAGCGGAGCGACGATCAGGGTGAGCACCCCCAGTCCCCCTGCAGCCAGCGGATGGTCGACGAGCGCGGATGCCGCCCTCTCGGCGGCCTGCGGCCAAAACATCACCACCAGCACGGCCAGGGCCGCGACGAGCAAAGTGCGGAAAACGAACCACACCAACCGGAGCAGCAACGAGCGGCCAAAATCAAAGTCCGGGACCGAAGGCGAGAAAAACGGTATGACCCGCGGCCCGAGCGGTAAGTCGCGTCCTTGCTCGGTGAAGACGTCCCCTTCGACCCTGGCCCGCTCGGCGAGATCGACGTTGCCACCGATGGAGATGATATCTCCCCGTACGACCGCCGGATTCAGCAGGTCGACGTTGCCACCCAGCACTGCGATGTCCCGGGTGATCTCAGCGCCGACGACCGCGTTGCCTCCCATCACCAGCATCGAGCCATCCACGACCGAATCCTCTTCCAGCACCACGCTGCCGCCGATCACAAGCAAATCGCCGTCCATGCGCTCGCCGCTGCTCAGCGT
This sequence comes from uncultured Anaerolineaceae bacterium, assembly GCA_964517315.1. GTDB lineage: Bacteria > Chloroflexota > Anaerolineae > Anaerolineales > E44-bin32 > DASWJQ01. The sequence continues at coordinate 18,565 of CAZFCJ010000039.1, forward strand.
GAACCTACCGCCGAAAACCACACGGCCGCCCGTTGTCCCGTCTTGGGCCAGGGCGGCGGTGGGCACGGCGAGGCTGATGGACATCACGAGCAAGATGGATTTTAGAAATCTTCTCACGGGTCTCCTCCCATTGCAGAGTTCGGCTCGAGAAAGCGGAACATTGCCGCGGCCCACAGTCCCCCAAACCCCGCATACAGGGCCGCCAGCAGTCCAGCGAGCGATATCATCAACCCCGGACCGGCCAGCGCCGACGTTGGCTCGGGCAGGCGCGCCACCGCCATCCGGATCACTTCAGCCGCGACGGTCAACCCCCGGTGCGTGGCAAGTGCCGATTTCAGTGAGTCCGCCACGGCGTCGGCCAGATTGGCGCTGGCCACGCCGCCGAGAAGGAGCGCCGTCCCAAGCGCTCCAACGACAGTGGCCGCCAACGTTACCGCCACTTGTCGCGTGGCCGCGGCTGCGCGCTTCCTGGCGAGATAGGTAAGGAAGCGGTTCGTGAATCCCGGCGATGGACCGATCACAGCCGACCTCTTCAGCCTAACCTCGACCTGCTGCCATGTCTTCAGCAGATCGCGGCAGGAAGCGCACGAATCCAGATGCGCGGCGAGCTCTCGGGATTGGTCTTTCGATCGCGGCCCCTCGCTGACAATCCAGCCTCTATAGGGTTGGTGCTTCATCGCGTCTCCCACTTGCTAGCAGTCCGGTTTGCTCCTGCGCCTGCCACGCCCCAGCAAGATTTTGGCGCGCTCGGTGCAGCCGGCTCTTTACGGCGCTCTCGGTGAGCCCGAGCGTCTGGGCGATCTCCCGGTAGGAGAGGTCATTCCAGTAGCGAAGAACGATCGCCGCCCGGTCCTTTGCGCCCAGCTTTTCCAACAGCTCGCTCACGTCGGCCTCCATCTCCTGCTGCGTTAACGACGGCTCCGGCGTGCCCGCATCCGACCGCGGCGGATCCCACAGCTTGAGCGACTCCAGCGGCACCCATGTCAGACGGCGCTTTCGCAACCGGTCGACACAATGGTTTGAAGCGATGGACAGGAGCCAATTGATGAACTTCCTGTTCGGGTCGTATCGATCAAAGTGGCGGTACGCCCGCAGAAACGTCTCTTGGGCCGCGTCCTCCGCTTCTTGCCCGTCGCCCAACATGCGGTAGCACAGGTTGTACACAGGCCCCTCGAACGCCTGGACCAGACGACCGTAGGCTGCGTCGTCGCCGTTTTGGGCCCGGCGAATCCACACGGCTTCTTCAGGGTTGATGGTGGGTTCAGGCAATCTCGACAATCCCTGCGGCCGCCGCGGTCTCTATAGGTCCTCTACGCAAACGAGATGGAAAAGTTGCATGCAAAAGGGCGGGGAAAGTGAACTCGGGACCTTCGTCAGGCCGCAGTGGGCTCCACCCGGAACTGGGTCTCATACAGCGTGGCGTACAGGCCGCCGTGCGCCAGCAGCTGCTCGTGGGTTCCCTGGTCGAGGAGGCGGCCCTCATCCATGACCAGGATGCGATCTGCCCCGACCACGGTGCTGAGCCGGTGAGCGATCACCAACGAGGTGCGGCCGCGCATCACCTCCTGCATCGCCTCCTGGATCAAGGCCTCCGACTGCGAATCCAGGTGGCTGGTCGCTTCATCCAGTATCAGCACTTTGGGGTCCTTGAGGATCACGCGGGCGATCGCCACGCGCTGCTTCTCACCGCCGGACAGACGATAGCCTCTTTCACCTACGAGCGTGTCGTAACCGTCGGGAAGCGACTGGATGAACTGGTGGATGTTGGCCGCCCGGCACGCTTCCTCCAGCTGGGCTTGGCGCGCGTCGGGACGAGCATAGAGCAGATTGCTGCGCACAGTGTCGTGGAATAGGTACGTCTCCTGTGTGACCATACCGATGTGATCGGAGAGCCATTCGAGCGCAAATTCGCGCAGGTCATGTCCGTCGAGCAGCACCCGACCGTGGGTGGGGTCGTAAAGGCGCGGGACAAGGTAGGTGACGGTCGTCTTGCCGGCGCCGCTGGGTCCGACCAGCGCCGCCACCTCACCGGGCTGGATCTCGAAGCTCACATCCTTCAGCGCCAAGCGAGGTTCACCCTCTTTTTCCTCGCGCTCCTCGCGTTCGGGGACGTCCGCCAACGGCGGCAGGGTCGTCGTCGCTCCCCCTCGGCGGAAGCGCTTGATCGTCCGCAGGCTGGCGGCCGACTCAGGGCCGGCACGGTAGCTGAAGGAGACGTCTTCGAAGCGGATGCTGCCTTCCACATGCTCCAGGCGCGTCGGATTGGGCGGATCGTCGATTTCGAGCGGCAGGTCGAGCACCTCGAAAACCCGCTCGAAGCTGACCATCGAAGTGGCGAAATCGACGCGCACGTTGGTCAGCGCCATCAAGGGCCCGTACAGTTCGCGCAGGTAGGCGGTGAAGGCCACGATCGTCCCGATGGTGAACGCGCCGCGGAGCACCAGGTGCCCGCCGGCCCAGAACACCAGGGCCGATCCGATCGCGCTGACCAGGCTCAGTCCCAGCATGAACCAGCGGCCGATCACCGCCTGGCGGACGCCGATGTCGCGCACGTCGGCCGCGCGCTCGCCGAAGCGCCGGACCTCGTCGTTGTAGCGGCCAAAGATCTTGACCAACAGCGCGCCGCTGATGTTCAATGTCTCGTTCATGACGGCGTTCATGCGCGCGTTCAGATCCATGGATTCGCGCGTGATCCGCCGCAGCGTGCGGCCGATGCGCCGGGCCGGGAGGACGAACAGCGGCAAAATGGCGATGCCGAGCAGCGTGAGCCGCCACTCAAGTCCCAACATCACGATCAACGTGGCCACCAGTGAAACCGAATTGCTGGCGAGGGTCATCAATGTCCCCGTGACGGCCCGCTGGGCGCCCACCACGTCGTTGTTCAGGCGGGACATGAGTTCGCCGGCGTGGGTGTTGGTGAAAAACCGCAAGCTCAACCGCTGCAGATGAGCGTACAGATCCCGACGGAGATCGTAGATGATCCCTTCTCCGATCCGGGCGCTGAACAAGCGCTGGACCACACCCAGCAGGCCGTTGACCAACGGGACCGCCACCATGCCAAGCGCCAGCAGATTGAGGCGGGTGATGTCCCGCTCGGGGAGTGCCCGGTCAATCAGATCCCGGATCAGGAGGGGCGGGATCAACGAGAGCACTGAGATGCCGACGATCGTGACCAGGATCAGCACAATCCCCCGACTGTAGGGACGAGCGTAGGCCCACACCCTTCGCAGCAGGTCCCGGCTGACCTCCGGCTGGTCCTGCTGCTCGTCGTAGCGGATAAACGAGCGCCAATTTCCGCTGTGCCAACCCATGCACCTCTCCAGTGGGCGAACCGAATCGCCTTGGAATTATAAACCGCGGCCGGGTCCGGGCCCTGTCCCTTTCCAGCCCCGTTCCTTCGCGGTAGGCTAACTTGTCAGGCGTGTAGATCCCGTGCCGAGCGCAGAATGGAGGGAGAAAACCCATGAGCGAAGCGCCACAGATCCCCCTTCCCGATGACCGCGCTTTCAACCCCGCGGAGCGGATCGAGCGGGCCCGTTCGTTCGCCCAAGCGGTCAGCCTGCGGCGCACGGTGCGTGAGTACTCCAGCGAGCCGGTGGACTTCGCCGTTATCGCGGCCGCGCTGCGGGCCGCCGGCAGCGCGCCGAGCGGCGCCAACCTGCAGCCGTGGCATTTCGTCGTGGTCCGCGACCCGGAGGTCAAATCCAAAATAAGAGCCGCGGCAGAGCAGGAAGAGAAGAAGTTCTACGAAGAGCGCGCCCCTCAGGAATGGCTTGAGGCCCTGGCCCCGCTGGGAACCGACTGGCGCAAGCCTTTCCTGGAAACTGCGCCCTATCTGATTGGGATCTTCGTCCAGCCTTACGGCGTGCGCGAGGATGGGAACCGCATGAAGCACTACTACGCCGTTGAATCCGTCGGCATCGCCACCGGCATCCTGATCACCGCGCTGCACTGGGCCGGCCTGGCGACCCTAACCCACACCCCCAGCCCCATGGGGTTCCTCAACGAGATCCTTAGGCGCCCGGACCACGAGCGGGCCTTCCTGTTGCTGGTCACCGGACTCCCAGCCGAGGGCGCCACGGTTCCCGATATCCAGCGCAAAGGCCTTGACGAGACTGTGACCGTCGTGTGAATGGCCCGCGGCGAACGGAAAGCACTTGCGAAATTCCCCTCACACAAATGCAATATTCTCCTTGTTCAGGATGAGGTGAATATACAAGCCTGTCGAAGGGCGCAAGTGCAAGTGTTTTCCCCGCTCAACAATTCCTGCCTGCGCACACGCTCCCTCTGAGAAGCTCAGCGTGGGTCTATTCCCTGGTCAGGGCCGACCCACGACAAGCTTCCCATCCGGCCGCGCCGAGGGTGAAAAACAAGAACGGATCCATGCTGCCATCCCCTATTTTTTTGACGCCGCATCCGGCCAGGGGTTCATCCATCAAGGTTCAGCTCATGGACTGTTAGCAGGACAGAATCGGCGCGCAATGTCGGTCTCTAGCATCCCCTTGCCTGTCAGAGACGGGACATGCCCAGACTACTCCCCCATCAACATCCGATCCAGCGGACGAGCCGGCGAGGTGTCCAGTTCCCGGATGAACGCCTCCACCGGCCGGCGCCACGGGATCCCGGTTCCGACCGGCGATGGGTCCTTCGACTGAACTTCGTAGTAGTTGGCCCCATAGTAGATCGCATCCGGCAAGACGACTTCATACGTGGACTCGGGCTCCAGTGAGCCGCCGTCCGGGAACCGCAAATCATCGCCCGATCTGACCAAACCGCCAATCATGGGATCGCGGGTCCGGATGGTTGCCGCCAGATCTTTGCCGGAGAGCTGAATGCGCACCAGCTCGTTCTCCACGGGCAGCACGCCGACAATCGTGGCCGGGGTGATCTCGCCGGCCGGCATCGACTGCGGCACGTAGCGCCGGCTGGCGATGGCCACCTCGGCTTCCGGTACCGCCTCCAGCCAGGCGCGGGTCAGCAAACGTTCCATGAGTTCCGAACGGCGGCCGATCGCCCCCTCTGTATGGCCGATCGGCCGCCAGTAGCTGGCGTCGACCTGGGCCCTCCAGTATTCGATCCGCTCACCGATCTCGATCGCCCCCGGACCTGGCCGATTGGGCAGGATAATCGTGTCCTCGGCGACCACCTCGTCGGCCCGGACATCGACGAGCAGCTCGCTTTTGACGTAGCCCCGCAGGAAGTAGCCGCTTTCGACCAAGCGCACCCCCGCGGCGGTTTCGTTGTGCTCCTCGTGACAGTGCCCGCCGCCCATGACCGGGACCGCGTACTCTCTGCCGACATCGGCGATGCGGCGCAGCTCGCCGTTGCACAGGTGGCCGATGAGCAGGATAAGGTCCACTTCTTCCCGCTGCACCTGCGGCAGCAATTCGAGCAGGACCTGCTCATATCTGCGGAAACGGTAGTCTTGGGCGTACGAAGGCCGGGTGTCGACCTGTGTCTCAATCGTGGAGAGCCCAACGATCCCCACCCGGATCCCGTTGACTTCGCGCACGATGTACGGCCGGACGAATTCGGGGCGATCTCCCGTGCTGCGGTCGAAAAGGTTGGCGGACAAGAAAGGGAACCCGGCCTGCGAGGCCCGAGCGCTCAGGGCCTGTGCTCCGAAATCGAAATCATGGTTGCCCACGGCCGCGGCATCGTAGCCCATGCGGCTCATGATGTCGGTCATCGAACGCCCCTCCAGGAGCGTGGATACCGCCGGGCCTGTCCACATGTCTCCGCCGCTGAGGACAAGGAAAGCACCATCGTCCTCGAAACCATGGTCCTGTCGCCAGCGGTACAGCATCGCGGCAGCGCCGCCGCTGCCCGTGGAGCTCTCCATCCAACCGTGCTCGTCGTTGGTGTAGAGGATGACGAGCCGACGAACCTGCGCCGACCGTCCAGCGAGCAGTCTGGAAGGCAGACCAGAACAGGCCGCCAGTGAGAGCGTCAGCACAAGTGCTGTGACGCTGAGGACTCGAATCTTTCTGGTGCCCGCCACCTGCAGCTTCCCCTCTGAGCTTCGTGAACGGTGAATGTTATACTGGCCGAGAACCTACCCTGTCAGCGACTAGAATCGAGGCGGTCGTGGGCGATACACTCTCAATCGATCTGGCCAGCCGACGGTACCGCGATTTCGGCTTCGCTCTCCGCAGGGAGGGTGACCCGACGGTCACCGCGCTCCAGCCGGACCATTTGGGGCTGAAGGACCCACCCGAGCCGGAGGTGTTCGCGGCCACGGTCGACGACTTCGCCCGCAGCGAGAACTTCGAACTCCTCCTTCTGGACGGACCACAAGGCTGGCGCCACCCCGATTCTCCCATCGAGCACATGCGTCTTAGCGAACGCGTGTTTAACACCCCGGGCAAGACCGGCGTTCCCGGTCAGGCCAAACCCGGCACATTTCTGAACTACATTCAGTTTTCTGTCGACACGTTCCATCACCTGCGCGTCGACCACGGTTGGAGTCTACTGACCGAGGACTGGGGTGACCGCAGGCCGCGTCGTTGGGCCCTTGAAGTGTACCCCTCCGTGGCGTGGTCACTGCTCGGGCTTGACCGCCTCCCCGGCAAGAGCCGCAAGGCGGAGCTCGAGCCCTGGCGGAAGAACCTGGCGAGGGTCACCGGCTACGTCCTGCCCAAAGAGTTGAGCCAGGATGAACTTCAGGCGTCGGTCGTGCTGCCGCTGGGCACGGCGATTAACAAGAAAAGGCCCGAACTGGCGCTCCTGGCGGGCGTCGACCCGATTATTGAGAACGGCGTCGTGTACGAGGGTCTGATCGCCAGCCCGCGCCTGACCGCCCCCTAGAGCGTTCCCCTCGCGCCCAGATCAGCCGATCTCCGGCGTCGAATCTATTTACCACAGAGATCACGGAGCACACAGAGAACATCCTTTAACGGGATTCATGACCTATCGGACATGTCCTCATGAGATGGAATTGCTGGCGAAAGTCCCGGGACATCGCCCGCATCCAGACACATGCGAAATAACCAAATCTCTGTGTTCCCTGTGAGATCTGTGGTGAGAGCCCGTTAGCCGGGCGCCGTAGTGGACTTCTTGGACCGACTCTACAGCTCTTTCACCATGTACGTCTCGCCGAGTTCATAGCCCAGCTTCGCGTAGTAACCGCGCGTGCCCAGGGCGGCGATCACGGCCATTCTCGGGTAGCCGCTCGCGCGCGCGATCTCCTCGCCGCGTTTCATCAAGGCCGTCCCCAGCCCCTGATGTTGGGCGGCTGCCTTCTGTTCGTTGCCGATTTCCAATGAGGGACCGTAGACATGAACCTCCCGGACCAGCGCGGCGGCCTCCAAGTCGGCCAATCCCGTGTCGGGGCTGGCCGCGCCCGGCAGCGACAGGCGCAGAAACCCGGCCAGCCGATCATCGGGCGTTACGTACGAAATGAAATGCTCCTCGGCGCCGCCCGCGTCGTAGCGCAGATCTTCGAGCGTGAGCTTCTCCGGCGCCACACCCCGGCCGCGCACCTCGCGGCAGCGCACACACTGACAGCGGCCGCCGCGCCGCTTCAATTCACGCTGGGCGTCCTGGCGCAGACTCGTGCGGCGGTTGCCCTCCACCACATTGGTGGAGGGGAAATCACGGATGATCCGGTTGACACGGCAGTAGCGCGGAATGCTGGGCTTGATGTCCACCAGCAGCTCGGTCAGTTCCTCGGTTGTGTAAGGCCTGAATTCGCCACGCTGCCAGTACTCGTACAGCTCCGCCTTCTCGAGCAGCTGGTTGGGGTAAATCTTGAGTTCGTCCGGACGCATATCCGGATCGTCCCATAAGCGCTGGAAGTCCTCGCGGTCGGACTCCAATGTCGCACCCAGCAGATTGGGCATCCAGTGCAGCACGACCTTAAAGCCCGCCGCCCGCAGCAGCCGCACCGCCTGGCGAGTCTCCTCCACGGTGTGGCCGCGCTTATTAAGCTCGAGAATGCGGTCGTCCAGGCTCTGCGCGCCCATCTGCACTTTGGTGGCGCCCAGGCCCCGCAACCAAGCGATCTCCTCCGGGTGCACATGATCGGGCCGCGTTTCGACCACCAGCCCCACGTTGCGGTGCGACGCCTCGGCGTTGGCCGCCTGGGCTTCCTGCAGGCCGTCGGACTCGAACTCGTTCATCGCGTCCAAACACCGCTGCACGAACCACGACTGGTAGTCCCGGCGGTAGGAGCTCCAGGTCCCGCCCAAGACGAGCAGCTCGATCTTGTCGGTCGGATGGCCGATGTTCTCCAGCGCCTGCATGCGCGCCGCGGTTTGCCGATACGGATCGAATTCGTGCTGCAGTGCCCGCATGGCCCCCGGTTCATCCGGCAGGTAGGACTTGGGCATCCGCACGTCGGTGGGGCAGAACACGCACTTGCCGGGGCATGGGTATGGCTTGGTGAGGACCGTCACCGTGGTAACGCCGGACAGCGTCCGCGAAGGCTTCTTGCGAATGCGCCGCAGCAGTTTGGGCCGTTCGCTCCACTCACCGGCCTCGACGAGGTCCTGGTAGGCCTCAACTAAGTTGCCCTTGTTGAGAAAGCCCCCTTCCGGAAGCGGATGGTGCCGCAGCGCCTTGGCCACGGGGACGCCCTCGCGGACCTCCTCCAGCACGGCGTGGGCCAGCTCGAGCTCTTCGTCCGTTGCGGCGTATTTCTCGTCGATCGTCAGTGCATCGCTCATAGGTGGTAAGATCGCATTGTGCAACCCGACATCGAGGCGCGGTTGTTGCAGCTCAATCGCGCATTTTACCAGAGTTTTGCCACGGCCTTCGCCGAAACCCGGGAGCGTCCACAGCCGGGCGTGATGGAGTCCCTGAGCTCCCTCGGCCTCCGCGAATCGCTGCTGGACCTCGGCTGCGGCAACGGCAACCTCGCCTCCGCGCTGGCCGAGCGCGGTCACGAGGGCCGCTATGTGGGGCTGGACTTCAGCCCGCGGCTGTTGGAAGCGGCCCGGATCTCCGTTCAGCACCCCGCAGCCAGCTTCGAGATGGCCGACCTTGCCGAACCCGGCTGGAGCGAGGGGCTGGGATCTCCGTTCGACTGGATCTGTCTGCTCGCCGCCGTCCACCACATTCCGGGCGAGGCGCGCCGCGAGCGGCTGGTCCGTGAGGCGGCTGAGCAGCTCCGGCCCGGCGGCAAGATGCTGGCCTCGGTGTGGAACTTCATGGAGGAGCCCCATCTCTCCGAGCGGGTGGTGCCGTGGTCGGAGGCGAAACTGAGCGATCAGCAGGTGGACCCCGGCGATTACTTGCTCGACTGGCGGCGCGGCGGCCGTGGCCTGCGCTATGTGCACCTTTTCAGCCCTGAGGATCTCGCCGCGCTGGGCGGCGCAGCCGACCTCGAGCTGATCGAAACGCGCTTCGCGGGGGGTGACTCGGGGCGCCTGAATCTGCTGCAGCTGTGGCGCCGGCCGGAGTTCTGAGATGGGGCGGCCAGCTTTGACAGCCCCTACCCCACATGGTAGAATTCGACGGCTCGGGCAGGGAGCCGTCTCGAACCTGGAGGGATGGCCGAGCGGACGAAGG
>CAZFCJ010000040.1:0-28010 GCA_964517315.1 uncultured Anaerolineaceae bacterium
TCCTCCATATCGGGCCTGAAGCCCATCGCCGGACGCCCAAGGCACTCGGCTCAACGAGTGGGAGCTGGTGGACCCGGGCGGCACGCAGAACGATGCCAAGTCCAGCTCGTCAAAGACATTGACGGATTCGGTCGGCGGGGCCAAGGTGGCCGGGCTGGCGCAAGTCACCGCGGCTGACGGCGATGCTCCTCCGGAACCCCCAGATGACGATCGAGATCTACTGGACTATCTTGCAGATGAAGTTCAAAAAGCCGAAACGTGGTGGAGTCTTATTACAGACGAAACATCCGTAAACCTGCTGAGGAATGCCGACGGGGTTCCGGATATTGCGATTACTCTCCAGATGCTGAAAGGTTTCGGAAGAGAGGTGCCAGTACCGCCCCTCCAATATGTCATTCCCGGCGATAAATCGGTTCGCTAATTGGGGCGTACGCTTGGCGACAGTCTTTTCGCGATGTGGTCATTTGGATTGGCTTTGACACTCGCCCCAGCTCAGTATGAGAATCTAGAGACCAATGCATCACTTTCAAATCGCATCGCAGATGCGGGTATCGACTCAGTGGGGTTTGGCTTTAGCGAGACCGTTGGCTTGGCCATTGGTGGAACCACAAGCGAGCTATCGTTGGGAGCAATTGGTACAAAATTCGCGGCTGATGCCGCAGCAGGGGCACTTTACGACATGGCAGTCGACAACTACGATGCGCGCGCCCGGCTAACTGACACGATTGACTTCACCCCTGTTATTCTCGGAAATATCATTGGCTCAGCCGTGGAGGAAGGGCTAACTCAGGATATCCCGAGGGTACCGACGCCACAGGAAAGTGCCAACTCAAGGCCAGGGCCACAAGCGACGGGCACACCGGCCTTGGACGAGGACTGCGCCAATTGCAAGTAATAAGACGATCTGGCCTACACGATCAAAGTACTTATAATGCGCTGGTGAAGAAGGCAGTCCATTTTTATTTACTTGGGCAAGTGGTCTTATTGCCCGCCGGCCTCGGACTGATGAGCATTGGCCTCAACGCCCTCGATTTGTTCGGGTCTGAATTGGTGGCTCTTCCAATCATTGTCAGCATCGGCGCTGGCTCAATTATGGTCAATTCAGGCATCAGGCGTAGAAGGCCGCAGATTGAGGATGCAATTCGCGACAAGGACCCTTTCCAGCTCTCCGGGAACAGAGCAGTATGGGATTGCACACGAGACTCGTTACAAGGAGTCCGACTTTCCGAAATGAAGGACTCGAGCCCAGCAGGAAGGGTGTTTTTCTGGCTCGGGCCTGCGGTGGGAGTTATAACAGCAAGAATACTCGGCAGCGGTCCTACGTCGCTACTGGTTGGATTTGTATTGCTGGGTCTTGGATATCTAGTGACCGTACTGAAAATCGAGGTCGCAGCCAGTTACTATCTCGAACTCAAGGAATTGGAAAGAAAAACGAATAGAGATTTGATTCTCCGTAATCCGAACTAGCACACAAACCAGCTTCTCTTTTGCGGTTCTGAGATGGATAAAGTGCGGAATGGTTCTTGACCGTAAGTTATTGTCCCTCCTCAGGCCTTCACAACTCAAGAGCTTGCATGTACAAGTCAGATCATAAGTTACAGCAGTACGGGTTGTTGACACTTCTGAATCCGCCGACATCAAGGATAACGCTATGCCGATCCGCCGGGTAAATCCCGGCCCTCATGAATGCTGCCGGGAACGGCCAACGAAAGCTTCAGCGCAATCGGCGGTCCCTGCGCAATCAGCGGTTGCCCGCTCAATTCATTCGTCAAACAAGAAGGTGGATTCGGCGTAGAAGCGAACCCGCCGATTGCGCTTGCGCTCCCGAATCCACTCCTCCAGCTCGGCCTGTTTGGCCTCGAGATCGAGATTGCGCTCAAGCCGCTCCAAAGGGTAGTTCAGACGCAGGGCGCGGGGCGAAACGATAAAGCGCGTGATCCCGGGCGGGAAATGCAAACCTCGTGAGGCCCCTTCGACAACTTCATCGGTCCTGAACGCCGGGAACACGACCAGACAGCTCAGTTCGGTATAGACCTCGCCCAGCCCCTCGACTTCGCTGGCGCTGGTGCGCTCAAACGCCACCTCGCTCCGATAGGCAGAGACAAACTCGTTCAGCATCCGAATGCGGGTCTGCAGACTTTGGCCGTCGGTCTTTATCTCGTATATTTCCTGCGGCGGCAACATCACATTTACCAACGCTTCACCCGCCTCGAGGGCGGCTCGCGCCCGCCGCGACCCCGAGGCGTCCATGTGAAAGCCGTTCAGTGATCTGAACCGCTGGAGCAGCTCGGCCGGCTTTTCTCCCAACAGCACGTGGTTCCACGTCTTCACACGAACCTTGTCTCCATTGGGATGGACCACCTGAACCAGTACATGAGGGATACCCAACATCTTGATCGCGGTAATGCGGTTGGCGCCGTCCAACACCACGTACTCACTCTGTTCATCATCGACGGGCAGAACGATGGGAGGATTCTTCAGCACACCGTCCCGCCGTAGCGCCTCCTCAAGCGGTTCGGCCCGCTGCTCGTCCGGGTATTCATGGGGGTGAAGGCCCGAAGCGGAGATGATCCGAAGATCGGGCATGTCAGGAGACGGTCGCTTCATGCTCCTCCACGGGGGCGAGGTATTCCAGGGCATCAATGATGGTCAGGATCCCCACCGGCCGTTCCAATTCATCAGTCAGAACGATGACTTTCCTTGACATCAAGTGGGGCAGGATTTCCGGAAGTGGTGTTTCCGGATCAGCGGTTGGCACATCTTCGTTGACGACCTGATCGATGGTTTCATCGGCCTCGTGTTTGTGCTCCCTGTCCAACATGTGGTCGAGGAGCTCAACCTCGGTGACCAAGCCCAACAATTGCCCGTCCTCGGCGACGACCGGGAGCTGATCTACTGCGTGCTGACGCATGCGCGCGATCACCTCGCCAAACGTGTCGCTCGGCTGTGCCGTGATAAGCGAGGGCAGCCCACGGGCGCGGGCGACGTCGTGGGCCCGGATCCGCCGACGCTCCTCCGGCCTGAACCCGTGTTCACGCATCCACTCATCATCGAATACCTTCGACAGGTAGCGCGCTCCCCCGTCAGGAAACAGCGCTACGACCAGCCGGTCCTGCGGCAGTTTTTGCGCGTACTTCAACGTCCCGGCGAGAACCGAGCCCGACGATCCGCCGCCGAAGATGCCCTCCTCCCGCACCAGTCTCCGGGCCCAAAGGAACGACTCCGCGTCGTCGACCTGGATGACCTCGTCGATGAGATCCAGCTCCAGCGTCGAGGGGATAAAATCCTCACCTATACCTTCCACTTTGTAGGTTTGGGGTTCAAGCCCTTTCGCCGAACCTCCTTGCCGCCAAGCGCCGTACAGGATCGATCCGACCGGATCGACGCCGACGATCGTAACGTCATGGCCCTGATTCCGCATGTAGCGGGCGATCCCGGTGATTGTCCCGCCGGTGCCCATCCCCACGACAATGTCGGTCACTCGACCCTCGGTTTGCTCCCAGATTTCCGGCGCCGTGGTTTCGTAATGACTGTCTGGATTGTCAGGGTTATGGTACTGATTCGCCAGCACGGCGTTGGGGGTCTCTTCAGCCAGCCTCTCGGCGACTGAATAGTAGGATCGGGGGTCGTCGGGTGCGACCGCGGTCGGGGTAATCACGACCCGGCCACCGAACGCCCTCAGCAAGCGCACCTTCTCCTCACTCATCTTGTCCGGCATGACGAACACCGCTCGATAGCCCCTGAGCGCACAGGCTATCGCCAAGCCAACTCCCGTGTTGCCGGAGGTAGCTTCGACGACTGTCCCGCCTGGCTGAAGCTGGCCGGACCGCTCGAACCCCTCCACGATTGGAAACGCGATCCGATCCTTGATCGAACCGCCGGGGTTGAACATTTCCAGTTTGGCGTACACAGAGCACGGGAGACCGCGGGTGACACGCTGAAGGCGAACGAGAGGGGTGGCGCCGATGGTCCCCTGGATATCTTCATACACATGCCGCGCCTGAGATGCGGATACCGGGCTACCGGCCATGTTCCCTCGACGTAAAACCAGATGGGTGTGCCTCGAAGACTACCATGAAACACGGAGGCAGCCAAGAGATCCGCCATACTGAGCCATGTATAATGTGTCCGCCGTTTCTGAAGCCGAGGAGGAAGCATGACAGATCCCAGTCCCGCGATTCAATATGCCCGCGCCCATCAGACCGAAGCGTTGGCCCACCTCAAGGATCTGCTACGCATTCCATCCATCTCCACCCTCCCCGAACACAAACCGGATATCCAGCGCGCTGCGGACTGGCTGGCGGACGCCTTGAAGGAGCTCGATTTCACCGAGGTGCAGATCCTTCGCACCAACGGGCATCCGATCGTTTACGGCGAGCACATGCAGGCATACAAGAACGCACCCACCCTGCTCGTCTACGGGCACTACGACGTCCAACCTCCGGATCCGGAGGACCTATGGGATACGCCGCCATTCGAGCCCACCAAAAAGGATGACAATCTGTACGCCCGCGGGGCCTCGGACATGAAAGGTCAGATCATCGCGCATCTGGAGGCGGTGCGTGCGATGATCCTGACCGAGGGCATCCCCTTGAACGTTCGCTACATGTTCGAAGGAGAAGAAGAAGTCGGCTCACCCCATCTTGCTGAGTTCATCCAGCAACATAAAGACAAGCTGGAGGCAGATCTGTGCCTTAACCTGGACGCCGGCATCCTGGCGCCTGACACGCCCTCCATCACCTACGCACTGCGTGGATTGGGCTACTACGAAATCCGCTTGCACGGTGCAGAAACCGACCTGCATTCCGGCCGCTACGGCGGTGTCGTCGATAATCCGGCACAGGTTCTGGCCCACCTTCTTCACGGCCTCAAAGATCGCCAGGGAAAGATCCTACTTCCCGGTTTTTATGATGACGTACGATCTTTGTCCGAGGAGGAGAGGGAGGAGCTGGCGAAGCTGCCGCAAGATGAAAGCTGGTGGAGGGAGCAAGCCGGCGCGAAGGTTCTCTTCGGCGAACCGGATTACACGCCGACGGAGCGGGCCACGGCTCGCCCCACCTTGGACATCAACGGTCTCCTCAGCGGCTTTACGGGTCAAGGCTCGAAGACCGTGCTGCCGGCGAAGGCAATGGCCAAGCTTTCGATGCGGCTCGTGCCTGACCAGACGCCGGCCACCGTGAAACAAAGCCTGCGTGAGTACCTGGAGGAGAACATCCCCCCGACGATGACCTGGGAGCTGCTCGAGCACTCCAGCTCGCCGCCGGGTATGGTCGACCGCGAGTCCGAGGCCATTCAGGCCGCCTCTCAGGCCCTGAAAGCGGTGTGGGAAGTCGAACCGATCTTCACCCGCGAGGGCGGCACCGTTCCAGTCGTCGGCCACATTCAAGAGCTGCTGGGGTTGAGAAGTCTTATGCTCGGCTTCGGGCTGCCTGACGACAACCTGCACGCACCCAACGAGAAATTCCACCTGCCGAACTTCTACCGGGGAATCGAGACGTACATTCGCTTCAGCTACGAGATAGGGAAGTAACCCTGAGCCACCGGAAAGGATGACCGTGGCAGATAAGCAGCCCATTTACGGCGGACAGGCCGTGATCGAAGGCGTCATGATGCGGGGCCGCCACGCCTGCGCTGTGGCCGTTCGCGACCACAACGGGGAAATCCAAATCAAGCCACTTTCGCTCGGATCCTTTTCCTCCAGCCGCTGGGTAGAGATTCCGTTCCTGCGCGGGCTGGTCGCCCTGTGGGACGCCTTGGGGTTGGGGATGCGCGCCCTGACTTACTCCGCCAACGTGCAGGCCGGCGCGGAAGGCGAGAAGATCGAGGGGGCCCAACTGCTGCTGACCCTGCTGTTTTCCCTGGCTGTAGCCCTCGGCCTGTTCTTCCTTCTTCCCGCCGGAGCGGCATTTGCTGTCGAGCGGGCGTTCGGTTGGCCGGCTTGGTCCGCCAACCTGTTCGAGGGCGGGGTGCGGCTGGCGCTGCTGATCGGATACGTCGGTGGAATTGGTCGCTTCAGCGAGATCGAGCGCGTGTACGGTTATCATGGCGCCGAGCACAAGACGATCAACGCTTTCGAGGCGGGCAGTGATCTGACCCCGGATCACGTGGCGCGCTTCTCGCGGGAGCACCCTCGCTGTGGAACGGCGTTCCTGCTGACCGTCGTCCTGCTGTCGATTCTCATCTTCACCGCGCTGGGCCCCATGGAGCTTGTACCCCGACTGGCCAGCCGGCTGGCACTCATCCCACTGCTCGCCTCGCTGGCCTATGAGTACCTGCGGCTGACGGCCCGCTTTGCCGATCGCAGGTGGATTAAGCCGCTTCTGGCGCCGAATCTCTTCATACAGCGCCTGACCACACGTGAGCCGGACGGGGGGATGATTGAGGTCGCCATCGCAGCCTTTGAAGCCGCGCGCGCTCGCGAGCTGCAGCGCTCTTCCGCCGAGGGAAAGGCCCTAGCGGCGTAGAAGTCACTCCTCCGTGATCAGACGCACCGCCCGATCGTAGAAAAAGTAGTCCCAGGCCCAGTTGATCAGGACCAGCAGGCGGTTGCGGAATCCGATCAGCTGGATCAGATGAACGACAAGCCAAACCACCCAGGCTACAAATCCAGTGAACTCCAGGCCGAACACATTGGCCACCGCCGCATTGCGGCCGATCGTCGCCAGAGAGCCTGGATCACGATATTCGAACGGCTCGGGGGCCTTACCGTCGACTATGCGCCCGATGTTCTCGGCGGTCCGTTTCGCCATCTGGATCGCCACCGGCGCCATCATCGGCAGAGGTTGCCCCTCGGCCTCGCGGTAGGCCGCGTCACCCACCACAAAAACTTCTGGGTGCCCGGGAAGCTGCAGGGTTGCCTTCACCGGGATCCGCCGCGCCTTGGCCAGCTCCACACCCAAACTCTCCACGATGCCCTGCGCCTTGACGCCGGCCGCCCAAATCAGGGTTTCCGCTCGAACGACGTCCCCGCTCGATAAGCGCGCTTCATGGCCGTCGTAGTCGGCGACGGCTTCTCCCAGCCGCACCTCAATCCCCTTGTTTGCGAGCTCGTCCCGGGCGGCCTCTCCCAACGAGCGGGGAAAGCCAGGTAGAACCTGATCGACCGCTTCGAACAGCAGCACGTGAACATCCTGGCGGTTCAATTCCGGGTAGTCCTTCAGCAGCACCAGATGGATCAGCTCCGACAGCGCGCCCGCCATCTCCACACCCGTCGGTCCACCCCCCACCACCAGGAAGGTGAGTCTTGCTTTGCGGGTCTGCAAATCGGATTCGATGGCGGCCCGCTCGAAGCAGCGCAGCACATGGTTTCTGACCCGGATCGCACCAGCCAAGCCCTTCAACTCCAGCGCACTGCGCTGCAAATTTTCCATTTGGAAGAAATCGGTCTGGGCGCCGACCGCCAGGATAAGGAAGTCGTACTCGACCTGTCCGACGTCGGTGATTAATTGGCTGTTCTCCAGGTCGACCTCCTGGACCTCGGCCATACGGAAGCGCAGGTTTTCTTGATCCCGCAGGATCGACCGGAGGGGCTTGGCAATCTGCTCGGGTTCTAGACCCGCTGTCGCCACCTGGTAGAGCAAGGGTTGGAAGAGATGAAAGTTGTTGCGGTCGATGAGCGTGATGCGCACGGGTGCGCGACGCAGGTCACGGGCGGCGTTCAATCCGCCGAAGCCGGCGCCCACGATCACGACGTGGGGCCGGTCCTCACTCTCAGTCACCGGCCGCCTTCGTTCTGTCCATCGGTGTTCTCGTAGCGGGGGATCCCTGTGATCGACGTGGGAGAGTGGGCTTCAGCCGACGCCCGCGTCCTCTTGCGCGACCCAGGCTTCTTCGGGCTGGAGGGCCTTCTCACGGGTAGGCACGACCGCTCGGTACACCTCCTCCGGGGGCCGGCGCCGACCGCCGACGGTCAGCAGCCGCTCCAGGGGCACGCCAAACAGCCGTTCGTTCTCGCGCAGCATGGGCTCGATCCGCTCCCAGTGGTCAGCGGTAAATACAGTGAACGCACCGCCGTTGAGCTGATCCGCCCCCACCTTGCGATAGGGATCGCGCAGGAAGATCGCGCCGCCGGAAGCCAACGAAAAGAGGTTGCCGCCGGGATAAGGCGTTTCCAGGGCCTTGAGCTCGCCAGCGTCCGAGTGACCCATGCCGTTGAGTATCACGAAGCCGCCGCCGTCCAGCGGATCGCCGGCCATGAAGGATTCCGCCAGATAGTCCAGGCACGTCCCGTTGATGACCACGCGCGGCGAGCCCACGGCGTTGATCAGCGGCCGTCCCGCCGCGTTGCCCAGTACATACGTCTCCCCACCCTTGGCGGCGTACATGAATGTTTGGCCGACATCGCCGTGGACAACCAGCTTGCCGCTCTTCATGATCTGCGCCAGCTGATCCTGGCCGCTGTCGTGGACGACCACCTCGGCGCCATCGATGCCCGAGGCCAAATAGTCCCCTGGGGAGCCGTAGACGTCAATTCGCAGACCCCGTGTGTCTGCACCCAAACCGTTGGCCACAAAGCGCTGACCGCGGGACCGGAAAACGATAATGCGCCGGTAGCCCTTGGCGGCGGCCTCCCCCACGGCCCACGCCAGCGATTGCTCCCCCTGCGCGGGGAAACCGTCCGCATCTATAATCAACGCCTGCCTCGCTTCTTGGGGCGCTTCGAGGCGATCACCCCGCCGCAGCCCGGCGAACTCCGCCGTCGGGTCATCGATCACGCGCACCAATAAGCGGCAGAGCGCCCGATCATACAGTGACAGCAGGGAACTGCGGCGCAATCCATGGGTTGCGTAACGTCGATCGATGAGCAGCGTCAGCGCGTCAAGCGCCTTCCAGCGCTCGATATCCGTGTCCACCGCCTCGGTCAACTGATCCAGCATCCCGATGACGTCTTGGTAGCTCCAATCGGCCAGATGATCCCTTACCCGTTCATACAGCTTTTGTGGGGATTCAATCGGCGGAAGCTCGGACTCGAGTTCGCCCCGCTGGCTTTGCGCCTCAACGAATTTATAGGGCTCCGGCGCGCGGTCCAGGTCAATTTCACGACCGAACTTATCCCGGCACACCAGGCGGCTCCGATCGTCACCGGTTCGGACCACATCGAACAAGAACGCGCCTCCATCAGTGTGACTGCCTCCGCGGGCGTTCCAGTACTTATCCGGCCGGGTCCAGAAGCGCGGGTCCTCAGCCGCCAGGCTCTCCAACGCGGCGTCAATCGCCTGCTTCTCGGAGGCCGCAAAGCCGACCGAGGGTGCGCCGGCGCCGCCGCGTTGAAGCGCGAAAACTTGGGGCCGCAGCATGCTGGTATCGGTGATCCCAATCAAGCGGGCCGTGCGGGGATCTTCGTCCCGGTCCTCCGACTGAGCGATCAAGAAGAACCAGGGCCCGTCGGGCGAGCCGTGCATGTGGACGGTCTGCAGCATACGGTATACGTGCCGCTTCTCCTCCGGCAGCATGCTGAAGTCCCGCTCCGTCGTCGGTGCCATGGCTTCGATCACATATTCCAGTGGATAGCCAAACGTGCGGTGCAGCAGATCGAACACCAGCACCGACACCTCTGTGTCGGTCAGGAACAGCGGTCGGATGTTCTGCTGCTCAAGGTAGGAGCACACCGACTCGTAGTTGGCGAAGTCACCGTTGTGTACCAAAGCGTCATGCATCCCCACGAACGGATGGGCCCCGCCGGGGTGCCAGACCTTTCCTTTTGTCGGATAGCGGTGATGGCCGATCCACACGTGGGCCCGCAAGTCGCCCAGCCCGTAGGTGTGAATCACGTCGTCCCCGTAGCCCACCATCTTCAGTGCCAGCATGTCCTTGCCGTGCGAGAGAACAAAGGCCCGCTGCTCGCCCAGCGAGGCGTAGTACTCGCTGTTGAGCCGGAAGCTGTTCTGGTAGACCCATTCCTCCTCGACCGCGCGCCCCGGCGCGTTCTCGAGATCGGATTCGACCGCGAACGCGTCGACGACCTCTTGCTTGGGCCGGGCGAAGTAGCCTACCACGGCCGGCGGCTGTGCCTCGAGGCCTTCTGTCTCCAGGAGTGGGAACTCATGAACCTGGTCCACCGAGAAACCGGGCTGAATGAAGGTTTGTTCGACTTCAGCGCGCGCCGAAGGATCCAAATAGGCCACTGTCAACAGGTAATCGTCGCGCAAAATTTGACGTGTAACCCCGAACTGATCCGCATCCAGTCCAACCATCGCCGTCCCGCCGCCCTTCCCGTTCCCGCGATTGCGCATCTGGCGCAGCGACTGGAGCAGGTGCCGGCCCGGGATCGCCTCGCTCGACGCGATCCCGATCACGCCGCATCCGCCCTCGGCGGCCTGGTCGCGCGGCAGCCGGCTGGCCGGCAGCGTCGCCAATCGGCGACCACGGGAAACTGTAACGCGCTCAACGAAGCTCGACCGGTCTTTCACTTGTGCACGCTCCCTACGGATTCGGCCTCGGTCGGCACGTATTCCAGCACGTCCCTGCGACCGCGCAGCTCGCCGATACTGCGCATCCCCAGATCGCGCAGGAGCGACCTAAGCTGATCCGCCATCGACTGATACATCCGGGCGATGCGCTCTGCGCCCCACTCCGGTTCGACGAGCATGGAGAGCTCCGGGTCTGTGGTCGTCAGGCCGAACGGGCAGCCGCGGCCGCGCTCGCAGTTGGAGCAGCGCGTGCAGCCCAAGGCCACCAGCTCGGCGGTCCCCAAGATGCAGCCATCGGCGCCCAACGCGATCGCCTTGGCGATGTCGCTGGCAGTGCGGATTCCGCCGCTGGCCATCACCACCACTTCATCCCGGACGCCTTCGTTCTCGAGATAGCGATGGACTTTGGGGATGGCGAACTCGACCGGCATGGCGATGTTCTTCTTTGCAATTTCCGGCGCCGCGCCGGTGCCTCCGTACGAGCCGTCAATCTGCAGAATATTCGCCCCGGCGTAGTAGCTGCCCACCGCCACCATGTCCACGTCCGTCGGCGTGGAGACCTTCACCGAGACCAGCGCTTCCGGGTTCATCGTCTTCACCCAATCCACATGCTTGCGATGGTCCTCAACCGAATACACGCTGTGGAAGGGGAACGGCGAGAAAAGGCTGACCCACGGCACAGAGCCGCGCATTTCTGCCACCTTGGTCGTAGCCTTGTCGCCCAAGAGGTGGCCGCCCAGCCCCGGCTTGGCGCCCTGCGCATATTTGAACTCGATGATCGGCGCGCGCTTCACACTTTTTTCATTCACGCCGAACATGCCGGTCGCGATCTGCGTGATGACGTGATCGGCGAAGGGGATCAGCGACTCAGGGTAGCCGCCTTCGCCGGTGCAGGTGAAAGTGTCCCACTTGGCGGCGGCCATCGCCCGGGCGAGCATCACCTGTTCGCTGATCGAGCCGTACGACATCCCCGCGCCGTACCACGGAATGGGAATGCGGATTCTGCGGCCCTCCGACCGCCGGTTCAGGTCGAGCGACAGGTCGATGTCCGCAGCGTTGTCCAGCTGCTCACCCCCCTGTGGAGGCTTGAAGCGCAGTTCGTCGAACCCGCCACCGGAGGCCCCCGTCCGATACTCCGTGCCGTTTGGCGGGGGCGCGCCGGTATCGGCCTGCTCCCATGTGGCGAGGATCAAATCGGGAGTCCAGCGCAGATCGCCCAGCGCTGGCGGCTCGCCGCCCATTTCAGACCACTGCGAGAAGCCCCGGCGCAGCGCCTCGGTGTGCTTCTCGGTGATGCGCTCCAGGGCGGACTTCTTTTCACCCATCGGGATATCCCTCGATACCTGCGAAGGCCTCGCGTTCCAAATCAATCTCGAACATCGCTCTCCCGGTTTCACCGCGCAACCTTCGGACCTCTCGCAATCCCATCGCCCCCAAAATCTCGAGCAGTTGGTCGCGCCAGGAGCCGCACAGATTAGTCAGGCGCTGGGCGCCCCACTCGGGATCGAACTCCGGCAGTTCGACCTGGACCGATCCCCGCTCCCGAACCTGGCCGCGGAAGCGCGCTTGAAGAGCGATGAGCAGCGGCGTATCCAGGGCCACCGCGTCGAGGCCGCATATAATCGACTTGGGCACGTGTTCGGCGGCGACGATCCCCCCACTCCCGACCAGGGTCACACGTTCGCGCCTTCCGCTCTCCACCAGGGCGCGATGCGCTTCTCGGATCGAATCCAGAACGAAGCCCTCTGCGGTCCGACCGTGATAATCGGCGGTCAGGTGCAGGAAATCCACCCCCGCCTCCACAAGCTCGACCACGTCGACGTCAAATGGGAGCCGTGCCGCCACTGGCCTGCCCGACCGGGTCCGAATCCGACGAGCGGCATCCGCGTCCTCGTCCGAAAGTTCGTAGAAGCGCGGCGCGTTCTCACGCCCCTCCAGTGCCGCCAGCTCCTTTTCCCAGCGCGCCGAAAGCAGGGGCACGATCGCGGGGCTGTCCAGCTCCATCTCGAGGACGACTTCGGCGGGCAGGATGGCTAAGGTCTGCGTCATCTCCGCGCCGCGCACCCAGGCCCGCACCAGCCGGCGCTCGCTCAGGCCTGAGGGGGGGACGTCGAACAGGAACGGCACCGGAAGGGAAAAAGCTTCCGGGATATTCCCCTTGGGTTGGCCGTCTTCGCCGAATTCAAGCAACATCGGCCGCGATCCGAGATCGACTTCCGTGGAAATGTACTCGCGGCCGTGTATTCCATCCCGGGTGGGCCGGACGATCTCGGACATATCCGTCCACATCCCGTCCCAGCCGGTTCCGCCGTAGGCCCCACGGTAGCCGGCACCGCGCACTGGCACCCCGCCGGTTGCGGCCTCGTACAGCAGGGTATCCACCTGGTCCGGGTTCAGATACGAATCCCCCAAGCTCGTGCGTTCGGGATTGGGTTCAATCTGCACCACGTCGGGGTACTGAACGGTGCAACGAAGGCAGCCGACGCAGAGGCTTTCTCGCGGCGCGAAGCCGCCCACCGGGCCGGAAAACACGCCGTAGACACACGGTCGGCTCAGCACGACCGGCAGGTCGCCACGATAATGAACCAGTTCCTTGATCAGCAGCTCGGCGAGTTTGTGCCGGCGGACGTGGACTTTGAAGCGGCTCGGATGGTCCGCAGTGTTCGGCGCCTGTTCGGTAGGTATTCTGTAGCGCTCGTACGTTGACAATTCAACCTCCATCCCAGGGCCTCCCATGCATAAACAAACAGCACGCCAGGCGTGCCGTTCGCGGGTGCGGGGAGAATAGGACGCCCTTCCTGATTAGCGATTCGACGCGCGGTTATTGCGCCGTCCACCGTACAGGCCGTTGTCCCGCCCATCGCTGCGCAGTTTTGGGCCCTTACTTTTCGGAAGGGAGATTGAAGCCTGTGGTCGGCTTCGGAGGCATCCGCTGATCTCTTCGATTTTCCCCCGTGCCATCCGGCTCGGGGTTAGCCCCTGGGCGAGCAGGGGAACCTCCACCTCGTAGTCTCGAGGGCGTCGAGACCCATACGCTGGTCTCCCGGTATTCAATTGTCGGCCCGCTTGTGCGGACGGCGGGATTGTAGCACCCTCATCTCTTTGCCGTCAAGCGCCGTCCGGTTGAAGGGGGCTGACCTCGGCCCGCACCGCTTTCGCCAGCTCCGCGCCCAATGTCTGCTCCCCGCGACCGATCGCCAGTCGAATCGGACCCCCAAACGGCGCCTTGCCTTCGATGCGAAAGGGCTCCTCAGGGACGATCCCGACGTCGGCGAGGTACACCAGCTTGTCGTCCTCGCGCACCTTCACCCGGCTGATGCGGCCTTGAGCCCCTTCGGTCAGTTCGGTCAAAGGAACGTCGTGCACCTCCGGCATTTCGCCCTCGGCGGTTGGAATGGGCTCGCCGTGGGGGCAGCGGGTTGGAAAGCCGGCCTTCTCGTCCATCCGGCGCACAAAGTCCTCGTCGGCAACTTCGGCCAGTGCATCCGCCATATCGTGCGCATTATGCCAGCCGTAACCCATCACCCGTACCAGAAACGCCTCCGAGAGCCGATGGTAGCGGATCTCCCGCAGCGCCTCCTTTGAGCCACTCGCCGTGAGGCGAACTCCCTGGTAGGGAATCCTCTCCACCAGGTTTTTCTCCTCGAGCCGGTTGATCATGCGCGCCGCGGCCGGCGGGGTCACCTCCATCACCTCGGCCAGCTCGGTCGGCGAGACCACCTCCTCCACCCCGCCGAGGCGGTAAAGCTCACCCAGGTAATGGGACATCACCGCCGAGACGCCGGGCGGTCTCCCACCGGATCGAGCCGAGGCGCTCAAGACCTCGCCTCCATGGATCCACGATTGACCGAGGTTAACAAAATCATTAGACCGTGTGCCTTGCAGATCATTTGTGCCCGCACGTACAATTTGGGAAATAAACCAGAAAGTTATTTTTTATATTACCACATTCCGACGTGCGGTCCCACATATTTAGGCGGAAAGGAGGCCGGTTGGGCGGATTCGAGTACACCTTACAGTGAGAAGGGCCCAGGAGCGTGGAACCCAGGCCCTCTCACTTCAAAGCGAGCCTGGCCTTCGCGGACCAGCTCACCTTATTTCGATGCAAGCATAGCATGAAAAGCAGGCGACACCAAATCCCAAGCGTGGAGAAGAAATGACAAAGACCGCCAACCAATGGATCATTCTTGGCGCCGCCTTGGCGCTGCTCATCGCCGCCTGCGGTCCAGCCGCGACCCCAACCGCTGAAGAAGAAATTCTCGTCAGCCCCGAAGCCGATCCGGTGCCGGTCAGCCCGGAGGCCGATCCAGAGCCGGAGACCCCGGCGGCGGACGAAGTTGAATCCGCCGAGGTCGTCGTGTACTCCGGCCGCAGTCAAAGCCTGGTCGGTCCGATCCTGGAAGCTTATGAGGGTGAAACCGGAGTCGACCTGGCGGTGCGCTGGGGCAAGACCGCCGAGGTGGCTGCTACCATCCTGGAAGAGGGAGACGCCACGCCGGCAGACTTGTTCTACGCTCAGGATCCAGGCGGGCTCGGCGCGGTCGCCGACCGCATGACCGTGCTGCCCGACCGCATTTTGAACAGGGTCGATCCGCGCTTCCGTGATCCGAACGGCCGCTGGGTCGGACTATCTGGCAGGGCCCGCGTGATTGTGTACAACACCGAGCGGCTCCAGGTCGACGATCTGCCCGACGACCTTCAGGGTTTCACGAATCCAAAGTGGCAAGGGCGAATCGGCTGGGCGCCGACAAACGCCTCATTTCAGACGATGGTCACCGCCATGCGTGCGGTGTGGGGCGAAGAGCGCACCCGCCAGTGGTTGGAAGGGATCCTGGAGAACGATCCGCTTGTCTACGACAGCAATACGCCCATCGTCGCGGCGGTCGGGGCCGGCGAGATCGACGTCGGATTCGTCAACCATTACTATCTCTTCCGCTTCCTGAGCGAGGAGGGCGAATCCTTCCCAGCCCGCAACTTCTTCCTGCCGAGCGGCGGGCCCGGCTCGTTGGTCATGGTGGCCGGCGCGGGTGTGCTGGAGGCCTCCGACAACAAACAGGCGGCTTTCGATCTGCTCGAGTTCCTGCTGTCAGAGGAGGCGCAACAGTACTTCGCCGAGCAGACCAACGAATATCCGCTGACCGCCGGGATCGACCCGGCCGTCGAGCTGACCCCGCTTTCCGAACTGAACACCGTCGAAGTCGATCTATCGGATCTCTCGGACCTGCAGGGCACGCTCGTACTTCTGCGCGAAGTGGGGGCGCTTCCTTAAATCAACATGTCCGCTCTTGGTGGCCTCCGCTCACCTGAAGCCCAACCTCTCGGCAGGCATCGGTCGCTGCCGAGAGGTTCGTGGCGGCGGTTGCTGCTCCTGTGGGTGCCCTCCATCCTGGTGGCGGCCTCGGTGCTGCTGTCCATTGTCTACCTGGTACTGCGCGCGCTCCAGGTGGGCCCAGGGTCGCTGGACCTGCTTCTACGGACCCGAACTGCCGGAATCTTGGCCAACACCGTGGTGCTGGCGGTGACCGTCACGCTTGCTTGCGCCGTGCTCGCCACGACGCTGGCCTGGCTGACAACCCGGACAGATCTGCCCTGGCGCCAGGGCTGGTCCGTCTTAACCGCCTTGCCCCTCGTTATTCCGAGCTACGTCGGTGCCTATCTTTTCGTCGCCGCGCTGGGCCCCCGCGGGATGCTGCAAGGCGCCCTGCAGTCGGTGTTGGGGGTGACGCGGCTGCCCGAGATTTATGGCTTTCCCGGCGCGTTCCTCGTCCTCACCTTGCTGAGCTATCCGTATATCCTGCTGCCGGTGCGGGCCGCGCTGCAGCGGCTCGATCCCGCCCTCGAGGAATCCGCTCGCAGCCTGGGCCACAGCAATCGGCAGACCTTTTTCAGGGTGATCCTGCCGCAGCTGCGGCCGGCCATCGCCGCCGGCGCGCTACTGGTTGCCCTTTACACGCTGCGCGATTTCGGCGCGGTCGCCATCATGCGCTTCACGACGTTCACACGCGCCATATACGTCCAGTACCAATCCGCGTTCGACCGCAGCACGGCAGCGGCGCTTTCTCTTGTTCTGGTCGGGCTCACGCTGCTCGTTCTGATGCTGGAATGGCGCGGCCGGGACAGCGAACACCGAACCCGCAGCGAGAACGCCCGCACCGCACCGGTGGCTCCGGTCCGCCTGAAGCGCTGGCGTCTGCCGGCTCTGGCGCTGTGCGCGGCCGTCACATTCCTGGCCCTCGGGATGCCGGCCGGCGTTCTGGCCTTCTGGTTGGCGCGCGGTACGGCCGCTGGCGCCGGGATCGCCCCGCTTTTGGAGGCCGCCGTTAACTCGTTGACCGCCTCGGGGTTGGCCGCCGGCGCGACCGTCGCTGCCGCCCTCCCGGTCGCCGTGCTCGCAGTCCGTTATCCCAGCCGCCTGAGCCGTTGGATTGAGCGGATAAGCTATCTGGGGTTCGCACTGCCCGGCATCGTGATCGCACTGGCGCTGGTCTTCTTTGGCATCCGCGCCGCGCCGTTCCTCTACCAGACTCTGCCGATGCTGATCCTGGCGTATGTCATCCTGTTTCTCCCCCAGGCCATCGGCGCCCTGCGGACTTCCCTGCTCCAGGTGCCGCGAGATCTCGAGGAGGCCGGGCGCAGCCTCGGGCGGCCACCGCATCAAGTTTTCCTGCGCGTCACGCTGCCGCTGGTCCAGCCGGGCATGCTTGCCGGCGCAGGTCTGGTCTTCCTCACCGCGATGAAAGAGCTGCAGGCGACGCTGCTGCTCAGCCCGTATGGCTTTCCAACCCTGGCGACGCAGGTCTGGTCCGCGGTCTCCGAAGCCTTCTTCGCCCGCGCCGCCGCCCCGGCGCTCGTCATCATTCTCACATCTTCTCTTCCCATGGCATACTTTGTACTTCGAGAGCAGGTTGTTAGGACATGACAGAACTCGCCGTACGACTTCGGAATCTCAGCAAGTCATTCGCCGGCGACCGGGCGGTGTCGCGCGTGTCTTTAGACGTACCGCGGGGCCAAATCCTGGCCGTGCTCGGCCCGAGCGGCTGCGGCAAGACGACCCTGCTGCGCCTGATCGCCGGCTTCGAGACGCCGGACGGAGGCGAGGTATACGTCAACGGTCAACGGGTGGCCGGGCTCGAAACGTTTGTCCCGCCGGAAGCGCGGCGAGTCGGTATGGTTTTTCAGCAGCACGCGCTGTTTCCCCACCTTACGGTGGCCGAGAACATCGCCTTCGGATTGAAGGGGAAATCAGGCAAGAAGCGCGAGGAGCGCGTCCAGCATTTGCTCAACTTAATCCGCTTGCCGGGGGCCCACGACCGCTTTCCGCACGAACTCTCCGGGGGGCAGCGGCAGAGAGTCGCCGTGGCACGCGCGCTGGCGCCGCGGCCGGTCACGATTCTGATGGACGAGCCGTTCTCCAATCTGGACGCTGACCAGCGGGTCAAGATCCGTGACGAAGTGCGCTTCATCCTCAAGCAGGCCCAGACCACCGTCGTGTTCGTCACCCACGATCAGGAAGAGGCGCTCTTCATGGGCGACTCGCTGGCCGTGATGCGCCGGGGCGAGCTGCAGCAGCAGGGACATCCAGAGGCGGTCTTCCGCAGCCCGGCGTCGAACTTCATCGCCGAGTTCCTCGGACACGCTGAATTCCTGCCGGCCAAAGTTAGCCCCGAACACTTGGAAACGGAAATCGGGGATTTGCCGCAGAACGTCGATCTACCGGAGGGCCAGACCGTCGAGGTCGGCTTCCGGGCCGACGACCTCAACTTCGCGCCGGATCGGAACGGCGAGGCGATGATCTTGGCCCGCTTCTTTCAAGGGGCGATGAACCTGTACCGCATTCGCCTCAAATCCGGCCGCATCGTGCACAGCCTGCAACCGCACTACCGCAACTTCCCCAGCGGGGCGCCGGTCCGGGTGTGGTTCGAGCCGCACCACGCGCTGCCCTGCTTCAAGGATGGACGGGCCATCGAGTCGGATCTGATGTCCGTCGCAGCCCAAGACAACTGACCTCGCGCCGAGCCGTGTCCCCCGTCAACCTGAATCCGTGGGGATTCCAATCGGGAGAGCCCTATGCCCCGAAGAAAGGAGGTCAGGCTACCATGCCCGACCGCGGGAGGGCGTGAGCGGCCGCTCCGGACAGATTTGCGATGTTCGCCCTCCATGGAAAGCCCGCTGACGGAGGCCTAATGAGCGCTCACCTCCAGGCGCACGATCTCATCGGTGTCCGCCGTCACCTTCGCCAAGTCGGACACCCGCACGCCCACCACCCAGATCACGATTCCATCGGCTGTGAGCAACGGCCAGCGCGGCCTTTGCAGCCGTGAAATCCCTTCATTAATAAAGAAGTCTGACAGGGGCATGGACCCCTCCATTCCCAGCGGCTGAAATCGATCGCCGTTGCGCGGCGCGCGCAGATGCAGCGGGCGGGGCAGCTTGGCCGCGTCGACGGCCTCTCGATGAGGATCAGCCCAGTCGCCTGCACCCTGGAGAATGCGGTCCCGTTCGGCCAAATCCAGCGGCTCGACGGAGAGGGTCAGGCGCCAGCCATCCGCGAGGGGCACCTCAGCGGGGGGATCACAATCGCACTGTTCATCGATCTGCGGCACCTGGGGGAAGCGCACAAGCGCCCCTCGGCCGCGCAGCACAAACTCGGCGCCGGCCGCTTCGAGCTCAAGGTCCCCGATCAGAGTGTGACGCCCGTCCCGGCCCTGCTCGATCACTTTCTGCGCCCTTTCCACGACTTCGAAGCTCACCTCGCCCTCCCCAGGGTCCATTTCTCGCAGCAAGCGCCGGAGCAGCTCCCAGCGCACGACGAGCGGCAACCGTTGGTAGGGTTCGCGAGCGAGAGCACGGGCTTCTGTGCCGGCCGGCCGCACGCTGTGTTCAATCGCCTCGTCCGTGAGCTCTTCCAGCAGGCCCGCAGCGGCCCGCATCACGCGCCCTGTGCGCAGCAGGACCGAATCCAATGCCGGCTGGTAATTTTCAAGGATGGGGATGAGGTCAAGCCGGACCCGGTTCCGAAGGTAGGTTCGATCGAGGTTGCTGGGATCATGCCGGGGCGACAGCCTGTGCCGCTCACAGTAGGCGCGGGTTTCGGCGCCCGTGATATTCAACAGCGGACGCACGAGCGCCAGCGGCTGTTCGAGATCCAGGAACGTCCACTGTGACAGATCCACCCACGGCTCGATGCCTCCCAGCCCATGCACGCCGGCGCCGCGCAGAAAGTTCATCACGATCGTCTCCACCTGATCGCTCGCCGTGTGGCCGGTGACGATCGCCTCCGCCCCATAATCTTTGGCTACCCGCACCAAGAAGCGGTAGCGGGCCTCCCTGGCCGCCTGTTCCACGCCCGCCTCCTGCCGCATCTCACCGCCCGGTTCGGCCTGGACCACCGTCACAGGCAGGCCCCATTCTTCGCCCGTCTCACGCACGAACTGCGCCTCCGCCGCGCTTTCTGATCGCAGCCCGTGATCGAGATGGGCAACGTGCAGGTCATACGCGGACAGACGCCACAACAGGTGCAGCAAGCACAGGCTGTCGGGTCCACCCGAGACCGCCACCACGATTCGGCTCTCAGCCCTGAGAAGTCGTTCCCGGGCGAGGAACTCCCGCATTCGCTCCAGCAAATCCATAGCAGGCGGATTATAGCAGTCTGGGAAGCGGCCCAGGCGGGCCGCTGTGGTATAATCGCCGCTTGGCTACCTCCCGTCTCCACCCCCTGGAGGGCGCGTACTTGGCATTCAACCCCCTCAATTGGCTCCTAGGACTCTTCTCGCTTGACATCGGCATCGACCTTGGCACCGCGAACACGCTGGTCAACGTGCGGGGGAAAGGCATCATCATTAACGAACCGTCCTGGGTGGCCGTCGAAAAGAGATCCCGCCGGCCGCTGGCAATAGGGGTCGAAGCGAGGGAGATGGTGGGTCGGACTCCGGCCAACGTGGTCGCCATCCGGCCGCTGCGGGACGGCGTGATCTCTGACTTCGAGATCACCGAGGCTATGCTCGAGTACTTCATCGGTAAAGCCCACGAGCAGAGCGTTGTGCCGGTGC
The DNA here is from genome assembly GCA_964517315.1 of uncultured Anaerolineaceae bacterium. GTDB lineage: Bacteria > Chloroflexota > Anaerolineae > Anaerolineales > E44-bin32 > DASWJQ01. The sequence continues at coordinate 20,459 of CAZFCJ010000040.1, forward strand.
CCCGGCCGAGGGTGGTCGTCGGCATTCCGAGCGGCGCCACGGAAGTCGAGAAGCGAGCCGTCTACGACGCGGCGATGGCGGCCGGCGCGCGTGAGGCTTATCTGATCGAGGAGCCCACCGCCGCGGCGCTCGGAGCGGGTCTGCCTCTCGGCGAGGTCCGCGGTTCGATGATCGTTGATATCGGGGGCGGGACCACCGAAGTGGCGGTATTTTCAATGGGCGGGATCGTGGTTTCGCGATCGCTGAGGGTGGCCGGCGACGAAATGGATCAGGATTTGATCGACTATGTCCGCAACAAGTACAATCTCCTGATTGGGGAGCGCATGGCCGAACGTATTAAACTGAATATCGGTTCAGCCTATCCGCTCAAGGAGGAAAAAACGCTGACCATCCGGGGACGCAACCTGGTCAGTGGACTTCCGGAGGCGATCGAGGTCTCTTCTGTGGAAGTCCGCGAGGCGCTCTCCGGCGCGACCAAGATCATCGTTGACACGATCAAGGACGCCATCGACGAAACCCCTCCTGAGATCGTGGCCGACTTGATGGAAAGCGGCGTGTGCCTCGCCGGTGGTGGAGCTCAGCTGCTCGGCCTGACCGAACGTTTGGCCAACGACGTGCGGATGCACGTGTGGCTCGCCGAGGATTCGATGACCTGCGTTGCGCGCGGTGCCGGCCGGATCCTTGAAGACATCGAATACCACCGCCGCTTTCTGGTCGGCCTCGAACGGACCCCAGTCTGAGCCCGCCTCCCCCTACGGTCCCTTCCCATGCTTCGTAATGCTTCTCCGACTCTGTACGGTCTAATCCTGGCCCTGCTGGCGCTCGCATTGTTGGCGCTGAGCATGGGAGGCTTTCTTCAGCCCGCCGAAAGCGCCGCACTTCAGCCCCTCAGCGGCCTGCAATCCTGGATCTGGACCCGCATGAATGCCGTCCGTGACGTGCTGACTACGCCCGGCGATGTGGCCGCACTGCGGGCCAGGGTCCAGCAGCTCGAGTCCGAGAACGCCCGCCTGCAGCAGGAGATCATTCAGCTGCGGGAGCAAGTTTCCGAGGCGGAAGTGCTCTCAGCGCTGGTCCAGTACGCCCGCAGCCAGCCCGAGAGCAGCTATTTAGCCGCACGAGTGATCAGCCGCGATGTCAGCCCGTTCCTGCGCTCAATCTGGATCCAAGCCGGTTCAGACGACGGCTTGTCCCACGGGATGCCGGTGGTGACCAACCGGGGACTGGTGGGCCGGGTGGTTGAGGTTTTCGCTACGGTCTCGCGGGTGCAGCTGATCACCGACCCCGAATCCAGCGTGAGCGTCCGCTTGCAGCAGTCGCGCGCCGACGGGGTGCTCGAAGCGCAGCTCAACGGAGAGCTGCGGGTGGGGATGATCGACCAGGACGCCGAGGTCCGGGAAGGCGAGATCGCCCTGACCTCGGGAATCGGCGGACTTTTCCCGTCCAACATCGCCGTAGGACAGGTGACCAGCGTGCGACGCCGCGATTTCGAACTGTTCCAGGAGTCTATACTGCAGCCGAGCGTGGAGTTCGACAGTTTACAGCTCGTGCTCGTCATCACCAATTTCCAGCCCCTGCCGTTCGAGGAAGCGCCACCTCCATAATGGACGATCCGAGATGATCTACCTGGTCGGGGTACCCACCCTCGCCGCCTTGGGGGTGCTGCAGGCCACGGTTTTCGCCCAGGTTCGAGTGTTGGACGGAGCACCCGACCTGGTCCTGCTGGCCGTGGTCGGCTGGGGCATCACCGGCCATCCGCGGCAGGCGATGAGCCTGGGCTTGATCGGGGGGCTCATCCTTGACCTTTTGTCGGGGCTGCCGTTGGGGGTCAGCTCGCTGCCGCTCATCCTCAGCGCTTACATCGTGAGCATAGGCGAAGGACGATTTTGGGAGGTCCATTTCCTCATGCCGCTGGGCGCGGTTCTGGCCGCCTCCATCGTTTATCATGGGGCAGGGCTGGGTGTATTGTTTATCTTGGGCCGTTCACCTGACCTGACGTTTGCGCTGAGCCGGGTGGTTTTGCCTAGCGTGGTGCTCAATATTCTCTTGGCGCTTCCCATGGCGCAGATGGCGCAGGGATTAGAAGCTCGCTTGTACCCTCCAGAGGTCGGTATCTGATGGCCGGTGAAAGCCAGAATTCTCCGATAGCGCGATGGCGTCTGTGGCTCACCTATGCGGTGATGGGCGCGTTGACGCTGGTTTTCTTGGGCCGCTTGTACAGCTTGCAGGTGCTCCAGAGCGAAGATTTCGAGACGGCGGCCGATGACAACCGACTCGAGACGGTTAACATCCCCGCCCCGCGCGGCGTGATCTATGACCGCAATGGATCGCTGCTCGTACGCAACATCCCCGTGTACAACGTGACCATTACAGCCGCAAACCTGCCTGACAGTCAGGCTGAAGTGCAAAGCATCTTCAACACCATTTCGGACTTTACCGGCGTGCCCGTCGACCAATCGGGGCCCCCGGCGGCCCAGTGCGTTCCCGGACGCGGCATTCGCCAGCTCGTCGAGGAGGGCGCCAGCCTGGCGCCATTCGAGCCGTGGCCGGTGGCCTGCGATGTCGGCGAGGCCACTGCCCGCACGCTCAAGCAGCAAGCCGTGGACATGCCGGGCGTCGAGGTCGAGGCGGTGCCGGTCAGGGACTATACAACCGGATCGCTGACCAGCGCAGTGATCGGGTATCTAGGGCCGATCCCAGCTTTAGAGGAGGAGTTCTTTCGCGAGCGGGGATTTGATCCCAGCCGGGACAAGGTGGGCTACTCGGGCATTGAGGCCGAGTACCAGGAGGTGCTGGCCGGCAGCAACGGCCGCAAGATCGTCGAGGTGGACGTCGCCGGCCGGGAGCTGCGGGAAGTGGGGGAGGTCATCCAGCCCGAGCCGGGAAACAACTTGCAGCTCAGCCTCGACACCCGCCTGCAGGCCGTCGCGGAGTCCGCGCTGCGCAACCGGATGGATTTCATGAACCGGTTCGACCCGTTCGGTGGGCCGGAGCTGCGCGTGCCGCTGGGGGTCGTCATCGCCACGAATCCACAGACCGGGGAGATCCTGGCTATGGTCACCCTCCCCGCCTACGAGAACAACCGGATGGCCCGGTTTATCCCACTCGACTACTACGAGAGCCTCTTGGCCAATCAGCGCGGCAACCCGCTGGCTAACCATGCGGTCTCCTCTGAATTTCCGCCCGGCTCGACGTTCAAGATGGTCACGGCCGTGGGCGCGGTCAACGAACAGGTGATCAATCCGCAGCGCACACTCTTTGACCCCGGCCAGATTACGATCTCCAACACCTACTTTCCCAACGATCCCGGCAGGGCAAAAGATTTCGTGTGCTGGAAAGAAGACGGACACGGTGATGTCGACTTCGTCGAGGGCGTCGCGTTCTCATGCAACGTGTATTTCTACAAGATCGGCGGAGGCTACCAGAACGAGGTCCCGAACGGCGGGCTTGGCATTGACCGCTTGAGCACTTATGCGCACGCGCTCGGTTACGGCGCCCCGCTCGGCATCGATCTCCCGGGCGAGGAGAATGGGCTGGTCCCCGATCCCGAGTACAAGCGGATCAATCTCGGCGAGAGCTGGTCGACCGGCGACACCTACAACTCTGTCGTGGGCCAGGGCTTCGTCGGCGCCACCCCTCTTCAAGTCCTGAACTCCATTTCCACTCTCGCCAACGGCGGGCGGGTGATGTGGCCTCATTTGGTCACGGACGTTCTCGACGGCGAGGGCAACGTGGTGCAGCATTTCGAGCCCTGCACCTTGTGGGATCTTGCGGACGGGGAGATCACGCCGCTCCATCAGATCGGGGCCGACTGCCCGAATGTGCCGGACGCGGTGCGGCAGGCGCGGGCGAGCACTCCCGACGTGCTGGTTGACCCCAACGTGATCGAACTCACGCAGGAAGGCATGCGGCAGGTGGTCGAGAATCCCGACGGCACGGCCAACGGGGTCGCGAACCTGGAGAGGATATCGACCGCCGGCAAGACGGGCACGGGCGAGTTCTGCGACGAGGTCGCCCAGCGCCGCCAGCTCTGCGAGCCGGGGAACTGGCCGACCCACTCCTGGTACGTGGGCTACGCTCCCTTCGAAAACCCAGAAATCGCCGTCGTGGCCTTCGTTTACAACGGCGGCGAAGGCGCTCTGACGGCCGGCCCGGTTGTGCGTCAGATCCTGGAAGCCTACTTCGAGCTCAAAGCGATCGACGTCGCCGCAACCGCTCCATAGGCGTTCGCCCGCTCAAATCTTGCGTGCTATAATCGGCGCTCGGATGCGCAAACGATGACGGAATCGTTGGCAATAAAGGGTGTTCGGGACAGCCTCGTCATCACCCTGCCGCCCAGCCCGGAGGGACCCGCGTTGGACCGGCTGCTGAATACGATTGACGAACGCACGGAGTTCTTCCGAGGCGCGCGTCTGGCGCTGGAAGCGGGGGCGCACGATCTCAGGGCTGCCGAACTCGGGCGACTGCGCGAAGCTCTGGCCGAGCGCGAGGTGACTTTGGTCGCTGTCATGAGCGAGTCCGAGGTCACACAGGGCGCGGCGGCCGACTTGGGTCTCGACCGTGATTTAGAGCCCCCCGACCCCGAGGAAGAGGTCGGCTTCGACACCGAGTTACCCGGACAGGAGGCCGCGCTGGTGGAAAGGACGCTGCGGTCCGGCCACCACATCCAGCACGCCGGCCACGTCGTCGTACTCGGCGACGTGAACCCCGGCGCAGAGATCATCGCCGGCGGTCACGTCATCGTCTGGGGGCGCCTGCGGGGCGTCGTCCACGCCGGGGCAAGCGGGGACGAGGAGGCTGTGGTTTGCGCCCTGGACCTTTCGCCCACCCAGCTGCGGATTGCGGGCCACATCGCCCTCAGCCCTGAGGAGTCCGGGGCCCCGCGGCCGGAGGTGGCTCGACTGCGCGAGGGACAAATCGTCGCCGAACCTTGGGCGCACGCGTGAGGCGCGCCCGAGCGGTTGGAGAGGATTGAATGCGAACATGACGGCCAAGATCGTCACCCTGACATCTGGCAAGGGCGGCGTCGGCAAGACCACAGCGTGCGCCAATATCGGCGCCGCGCTGGCCGCGCTGGGCCAACGTGTGGTCTGCATCGACGCCGATATCGGGCTCCGGAATTTGGACGTGGTGATGGGCCTTGAAAACCGGATTGTCTACGACCTGGTCGACGTCGTCGAGGGCCGCTGCAAGATTCGTCAGGCGATGATCAAGGACAAGCACATCAGCGATCTGTACCTGATCCCGGCCGCCCAGACCCGCGACAAGACCGCAGTCTCGCCGCAGGACATGATCCGCCTGGCGGATGAACTGCGCGAAGGCTACGATTGGGTCCTGCTCGACTCGCCGGCGGGGATCGAACGCGGCTTCCGCAACGCGATCGCGCCCGCCGATCTGGTGGTCATCGTGACCAACCCGGAGGTTTCCTCGGTCCGGGACGCCGACCGTATTATCGGGCTGATCGAAGCCGAGGAGAAAGGTCCGGGCCAGCTGATCATCAACCGCATCAAGCCCGAAATGGTCCGCCGCGGCGACATGCTCGACACACCGGATATCCTGGATGTGCTGGCGATCGAGCTGCTGGGCGTGGTGCCGGAGGATGAAAGAGTCGTGGTGTCCTCCAATCAGGGCGTCCCGATCGTGAACGACGGCAAGAGCCGGGCTGGGCTGGCGTTCCGCAACATCGCCCGCCGCCTGACCGGCGAAGAGGTCCCCTTTGAAGCTTTGCAGGAAGCCGACGGGTTCTTCGGACGACTCTCCCGACTCGTCCGATCTGGGGGTGAAGACTGATGAATTTCGTGCGCCGTCTGTTCGGGGGCGGCGATGACAGCGCTTCGGCAGCCAAGGAGCGGCTGCAGCTCGTCCTCGTCCACGACCGGGCCGACATCGGTCCGGGACGGCTGGAGGCGATGAAAGACGAGATGCTCGAAGTGATCTCGCGCTACGTCGAGATCGACCGCCAGTCGGTCAGCATCTCGCTGACCAACGACCGCAACGAACAGCGGCTGGTAGCCGACATCCCCCTCTCTCCCCGCCGGCGACGCTGAACGCAGGTCCGATGGCATCCCAAGCCCGCATTTGGCGTCACTTTGACGTGTGGCTGTTGGCCGTCACCGCGGTTCTGACCATCGCCGGAATCGGGATGATCCAATCGGCGATCGCCGACAACCCCGAACTGATCGAGCTCAATGTGGTCGGCCGTCAGGTCGCCTACGCGGTGGCCGGGCTGGCCGTGCTGCTGACGACCGCCGCCATCGATTACCGGGTTTGGTCAGCGCTCTCGCGCGTGATGTACGCCTTCATCTTGATTTTCCTGGCGATCATCCCGGCCGCCGGCGTGGTCGGCTTCGGCTCGGCGCGCTGGTTCCAGCTGGCGACATTCACCATCCAGCCCTCGGAGTTGGCCAAGATCATTATGATCATTTTTTTGGCCGACTTCTTCTCTCGCCACGAAGACGAGATCAGCCGACCCCGCGTGCTTATCCGCAGCCTGATCCTGACGGCCATACCGCTGTACCTGGTGTTCAGTCAGCCCGATTTGAGCACTTCCGTCGTGATCGGGACCATCTGGCTGGCGCTGCTTTGGGCCGCGGGCGGGAATATGAGGCACCTCATGGTGCTGGGTGGAATAGGGAGCATCGGCTTCTTCCTGCTTTGGCCCTTCCTGCAGACCTATCAAAAGGCCCGTATCGTGACCTTCCTCTTTCCCGACCCTGAGGCGAGTTTCGGCGCCACTTACAACGTCAACCAGGCGCTGATCGCTATCGGCTCCGGAGGCTTGTTCGGGCAGGGCTACGGTCAGGGCACACAGGTTCAGCTTCGGTTCCTTAAGGTGCGCCACACCGACTTCATCTTCTCCGCCATCTCGGAAGAGTTCGGTCTTGTCGGGGCTGTGGCCGTGATCGTCTTGTTCATGTTCGTCATCTACCGCTGCGTGCGCGGTGCCCGTATGGCGCGCGACACGTTCGGTGCCTTGATCTGTTACGGCGTCGCCGTGCTTTTGCTCTTCCAGGGCTCGTTCAACATCGGTATGAACATGAACCTGCTGCCGGTCTCCGGTCTGCCGCTGCCGTTCGTCAGCTACGGCGGTTCATCGCTCCTGTCGAGCCTGCTCGGCATCGGCCTTGTGGAAAGCGTCATCCTGCGCCACAAGAAAATCGAGCTCTAGCGCACTCCACATCTGCGCTCCCACCTCCCCAAGATACCACCCTCCAACGGTCTGGCCCCCTTGAAAGCGTTCCCGAGCCTGGCCTGGGCGTCTCCTGACCCCGTCCTGAGCCCGTCGAAGAGCCGTCGAAGGACCTGTAGAAGGTCCACTGGCTAAAATCCCCCTACCCACTAACTGATCTAACGTCCTGAGCCTGTCGAAGGACGCAAATGAACATCGACCCTCCACCCAACGAACCTAACGTCCTGAGCCTGTCGAAGGACGCAAATGGACATCGACCCTCCACCCAACGAACCTAACGTCCTGAGCCTGTCGAAGGACGCAAATGGACATCGACCCTCCACCCAACGAACCTAACGTCCTGAGCCTGTCGAAGGACGCAAA
>CAZFCJ010000041.1:0-27883 GCA_964517315.1 uncultured Anaerolineaceae bacterium
CTCCAGCAGCTCGGCTGCATCTATCCCCAGTTCCTCGCTCAAATCAGTGTCCGATTCCTCGGCCAACCGTACCGCCATAGCGAGCAGTTCTAAAGCCCGCTTGCCGAGGTCGACTGCCGTGTCATGCTTGTTTGTCAGTAGCATGTGTCCTCCCTAGAGTGCGAGACTTTGCTTGTCCTGGTCGCGTCCCTGAATTTTCCTCAGCTGCTCGCCGCGGGCCGCGGCGTCTTCGTCCTGCTCGCGCTCGGCCGCGCCGGACTCCTTGGCTCGCCTCCGCTGGCTCCGCCGCAACGCCCGTTCCGCTTGTTCGCCCGCGACAAAACTTTCGACGAGTCGATCATACTCGGCCTGGCTGAGGAATTTATCCCCGGCCCGCTCCCATTCGGCCAAGGTGAGCCGCACCTTATCCCCCACATAGTAGGTCCGCCGCGCTTCGTTCTCCTGACGATGATGCTTGCCGCTAGCCAAGATAAACGGCTCAGGGAAGAAATATTCGTCGGGCAATTCAGCGTAGTCGATCCCGTCCTCCGCCAATTCATCCGGAATTGGATCGGGGAAGGTCAGCTGACCCGGCTCGATCCGTTCGACTTCGCTACTTTCCTTGCCGCCCTTGCCTGCCTTGGCCGTCTTTTTCTTCGCGCTCATGTTTCCCTCCCATTCGGCCTGATCCTTAGTCTAGGTTCGTCGCTTCGGCCCTCCCCTCCACGATACTTGTCGCGCCAGCGCCGCCGCGAGCGCAGCTCCGCGGCCACGCGGTCGCGGAACCGCGTCGGAAGCCCCCGCGCTCGCCCAATTGCGAGGCGGGTCCGTTCGCCACGCGGAAGCGTCACATCCCACAGTGGACGGCCCGGACATAGGGACTCATCATGCGTCTCCGCCCTGTCCGCGGGCACAAAAACCCGCTCGCCGGCGATGATGACACTTCCGGCCTCCGCTTGCCCGCACCAGTGGCACCACATGACATCGATGACGCTTCCATCCGGCGGCGGTTCGTCGCCCGGCCCGATTTGCCGTTCAAGTCGCTCAAGGCGTCGATCCAAGCCCATCATTCGGCCTCCCCTCGCTCGGCGCTTCCTCTGGAGCAATCCGCTTTAGTCGGCACCGACTGACCGGCGCTCAGGTTGCCCGGGCGACTGGTCACAAGCCGGGGGAAGTGCCCTAGCGCCGATCATCGCCCGATTCCCGCCGGCCGGAAAGTTTCTGCCGGAACCGCGCACGTCCTCCCTCTCGGTCCGGTCCCGGCGGCACCGACGCGGGCCCAGGTTGCATCCCCTCGCCCTCTTGGTCGGTCCGTCCCCGCACCGGCCACGCGGTGATCGCGCCGTCCACAACGGCACGGCGAATAATCATGCGCGTTTCGCCCTTCGCCATCATCGCCTCCCAACTTTCGTCAATCCGCCTCGATCCGCTATCGCCTCCAGCGCCGAAAGTGCCGCCCGGTATGCGCCGACCAGCGCCCGAGTTCGCGCCGCCGTGTTCTTTTGTTTCCACGTCGCCCGAATCGTTTTGCTCAGCCCTTCCAGCACGTCCGCGGGCGACGTGACCTCGCCCGGACTTCCCACGTCGCCGACGCTCCGCGCGCGCCCGCCTTTCCGCCGTGCTTCGGCCCTCTTTTGCGCGAGCTCGTCGGCGTGAGCCCAGCACTTGTCGGAGCCGTCAATCGCCCATGCGCGGCAGCGTTCGCCGTCCGCCTTGACCTGCATGCACCGGCGCGATTGCTCAGACATGCCCGGACAACCTCAACATGTTTCGCCGGAGGTTGTCCGATCCGAGGCCCGCTGCGCCGCCACCTCCAACCCGGCCAACACGCCCGCGACTTGCCGAAGTCGCTCGACGAAGCCCGTCTCGCGCCTCATACGCTTTCAACCTCTCTCAGAATCTCGGCCTCCCAATCCGCCAGCTCCTCACCCCGGTCGCGCTTCCGCCGGATCGCCTTCACCTGAATCTTGCCGTACTTACCGCCGCATGTTGGATCGCGCGGACCCGCTTCGGATCGAAGGACTCCGATCCGCTCGCGAACCTTCCAAAGTGTGGGAGGTTCACCCCGATCCTTGCGGAAGTCGTCCGCCCACCACCAGTCCTCGAAGTCGCGCACGTCCTCAGCCGTGTATCCTGCGTCCTTTAGTTCATGCGCGACCTTCGCGATGCTTGAACGTGAGGTATTCGGATCGGTTGCTGTAACCTCAGCGAGAATCTCAAAAAGGGAGGGATCGGTCATCGGGCGCTTTTCGCCCGACCGGTTTCCAACCGAATACTGTTCCTCCTCTTCTCTGTTCAGTACGCGGCCAACTAGCGCGCGGTTTCCGCGCGGTTGTTTGCCAACTAGCGCGCGGTTTCCGCGCGGTTGTTTGCCCTTCGGCTCCCCATCGCGCTGCGGCTCCCAGCGGATCAAAAAGGCGAGCGCGCGGCCGTCGCGGACTCGGTCAGGCACAACGTCCGCGGCCTTGTTCCGTTCGATCCAACCGAGCCGTTCAAGCTCCCTCAAATGTCGCCGCAGTGTCCTGACTTCCATCCCCAGGTCATCGGCCAGCAATTGAGGCGACGGCCAAGCCCAACCGTGCAGCGAGTCGCCGTCTTTATTGCGCCGGAATTTAAACAAGGCCCCCAGCACCGACCGTTCGGCATGACTCAATCTGTGATCCGTGTACACGGTATAAGGGACCATGCCCCACTCGCCCTCCGGCGCTCGCTTCCGCCCGTTGCTCGATTCCTTGACTTCATTCAACCCGTTGGTATACTGTTTACCAGACATTAGCGACTCCCTTCTCTGATGTCTTCGCCGCCGGGCCGGTCCCGGCGGCATCCCTTTTTTGTCACCTTCGCCCCTCTTGAACCGCCTGCGATATGTGACGACGCACCGCCTCCCTCAGCTCCCGACCGGCTGAAGTCCCGCGGCGCTTGGCGAGCCTTTCAAGGGCGCTCCGGTCGTCGCTTGGGACACGCACAACCCAGGGAGCCCCGCTTGGTCGATCATCCTGATTCTTCTGGTCGCCCATCATCGCCTCCGCAAAGCAAAACCGGCAAGGTCGCGCGGCTCAGCCGCAGTCCCTCGCCGGTGGCTCATGTCCGGTTCAGCCGATTCGGTTGTGCCCCTACGGTATACCCCGCGCTCCCACTTGTCAATACTTTCCCCTTGACAAACTCCCTTACCTAAACGAAACTGCCTATAGGTGGGACCAATAACGGCGCTAACCCCGTCGCAATCGCAGCCGGAAAAACGCCGATTCCCAACCTAATACGCGGGTGTGGCCAAGCGGTAAGGCACTAGCTTCCCAAGCTAGCATGCGTGGGTTCGAATCCCATCACCCGCTCAGGATAAGGGGATGCGCCGCCCGGTCGGGCGGCGTTTTTTATCTACCCCAAGGCTCGAGTTGTCCCAGGCCTTCCAACCTCACCGACCGGCAAGCGAACCGGCGGTCAGCCCGCGCAAGAAGTACCGTCCCGCCACAATGTAAACGACGAGGGTCGGAACCGCGGCGATCAAGGCCCCAGCCATCTGAACGTTCCACTGCACGATCTGCGTTCCGGCCATGTTCTGCAGCGCCACAGTAACCGGCATCGCATCCGGATTGCTCGTCAAAGTCACTGCAAACAGGAATTCGTTCCAAATCGACGTGAACTGCCAAATCGTGACCACGACGAACCCGGGAATCGAGAGGGGCAATATGATATGCCGGTACGCGCCCACGACTCCGGCGCCATCCACCCGCGCCGCCTCGAGAAGCTCCGGGGGAAGGCTGTCGTAGTAGTTCCGGAAAATCAAGGTTGTGATGGGGATGCCGAAGATGATGTGCACAAGGACCAACCCGCTGATGCTCCCGTAGAGCTGCATTCTCTGGAGCGTCTGAACCAGTGGAATCAGGACACTTTGATAGGGGATAAACATGCCGAAGAGCAACACACCAAACACAACCTCTGAGCCTCGAAAGCGCCATTTCGAGAGCACATAGCCGTTGATCGAACCCCACAGCGCGGAAAAAAGCGTACCCGGAATGACAAGCCGCAGGCTGTTCAGTAAGTTCGGCGCCAGACGCTCGTACGCTTCGAGGAAGCTTCCGAAGTACAAGCCGCTGGGCAAGTCCCACATTCGGCGTACACTTACCTCAGTAAACGGCTTGAGACCCGTGATGGCCATCACATAAACGGGCATCAGGTAGAAGAGCGCAGCCAACATCAGGACGCCAAGCAACAGCCACCGCCTGGGCGTCATCGCTCCCCGCTCCTCACGCTGGACACCAAATAGGGGATGATCACAACGCTGACCATGATCAGCAGGATCACCGCAATGGCCCCGCCTTGGGCGAATTGATTGCCCGTGAATGTGGTCTCAAACATGTACACGGAAGGAAAGTCCGTAGCGAACGCCGGCCCGCTGCCGGTCATCACAAAAATCAGGTCGAAGATCTTCAACGAGATGTGGCCCAGGATGATCAATGCGCCGAGCAACACCGGCCGCAGCATCGGGATGATGATGTGACGGTAAATCTGCCACTCGCTGGCCCCGTCGATACGGGCCGCCTCACGAACGTCATCCGGAATCCCTGCCAGTCCACCCAGGATTTGAGCCATCGTGAAGCCGGACATCTGCCATGTGGCGGCGATGATCACCGAGATCAGCGCGATCGGAAGGCCAAATTCAATCGCCCCGAGGTCGAATCCGAGCAGGATTTCGGGATTCGTATACCAGCCAGATCTAAGGAAGTCCAGACCAACCCGCTCCAGCAGCAAGTTGATCCCCGTCTTGGGATTGAACAGCCAGCGCCAAGCGACCCCTGTCACCACGAACGAGATCGCCATCGGGAAGAGGAATATCGAGCGGAACAAGCCGCTTCCTGGCAGATCTTGGTCGAGAAGGATTGAGAGCACAAGTCCCAGGACGACCGAAACAAAGAGGAAGAGCAACGTGAAGAATAAAGTGTTCCGCAACCCGGCCTGGAAGCGGAACTTGGTGAAAAGTTCAAGGTAGTTGGCCAGCCCGACGAACCCCAGTTCCGCGCCCAGGCTCTCCCAATCGGTCAGGGAGATGTAGAAGGTCCAGCCGATGAAGCCGTAGACAAATACCCCGACCGCAGCGACCCCGGGCACCAGGATCAGGGTCGCAAGCAGCTGCTCGCGGTCAATATGCCTCATACCTCTAAGCCCTGGCGTCCGAAGGGGCGGATGAGGTCGCCCTCATCCGCCCCTCGGTTCAGGTTGTTACTGACACATGCCGCTATCGACACACGCTTCCTGCAGAGATTGCTGCGCCGCGTCGGCGTCCCGGTTCGTCACGAAGATGTTGACGATGTCGTTGAACTCCGTGGCGAACTCGGGAGGCGCCGCCGAGCCATGGACTTCGCTGGGAACCAGTTCGCCAGCGGCGAAGTCCTCGGCCGAGGACTGTAAGTAGGGACCGTACACGGACGGATCGCAGTCGAGCCGGGAACAGATCGAACCCTTGATCGGGTTGAAGGCTTCCTGACCTTCCTTCGATCCGACCACCCGAAGCCAGTTGGCCGCGTTCTCCGGGTGCGGCGCTCCCTGCGGCAGCCCGAAGGAGTCATTCACGATCACAAAAGACCCTTGCGTTCCGGGTGCGGGGGTCCAGCCGAAGTCCTCTTCGGGGGCGAAGTCGTTGGCCTTGAAGAAGCCGGCCGCCCAGTCGCCCATGATGGTCATCGCGGCCTCACCGTCGACCACGAGCTGGGCCGCGCCATCCCAGGTGAGGGCGGCGTGGTCCTCATTGACGAAGTTCAGCATCTGATCGGTGATTTCGAGCGCCTCCTGGACTTCGGCGCCTGTCCAATCGGTTTCGCCGGTCCAGAGACCTCGGTAACCGTCGGGACCCAGCACCCCGAGAAGCACATCCTCGAACAGGTGTGCCGCGGTCCATGCGTTCGTATCCCCCAACGCCAACGGCGTCACGCCTGCCTCGTCGAGCGTTTCGGCTGTACGCACAAACTCGTCAAAGCGGGTCGGAGGTTCCAGGTCATGTTCCTCGAAAATCGCCTGGTTGTACCAGAGCACATTCCCGCGGTGTACGTTGGCTGGAACCGCGTACAGTTCACCTTCGTGACGCAGCATTTCCAACAGCTGGTCCGGGTACACATCCGTCCAGCCTTCCTGCTCGTAGATGGGGCTCACTGGGTCCATCATGCTCCCCGGCTCAACCCAGGTGACGAGGAGCTCCGCGCCGCCGTGCACCTGGAAGGAATCCGGCGGATCGCCTCCTTGCATGCGGCTTTGCAGCACGGCCTTAGCATTGGTACCCGCTCCGCCGGCTACTGCGGCGTTGACGATCTCCACCTCCGGGTAGCGTTCGCTGTACACGTCGAAGAACGCCTGCAGTCCCTCGGCCTCACCACCCGCGGTCCACCAACTGAAGATCTCAAGCGTGTTTTCAGCTGGCTCCTCCCCTTCCGGCGCTTCTGTCGCCTCGGCAGCTTCCTCCGGTGGCTCGGTTGGTGCCGCCGTCGGCGTACCACCCGCACAAGCCACCAGTATGAGCGACAAAGCCAGCAGCGTGCTGACCACGATCCAGAGCGAACGGCGTTTCATCCTTCCTCCCTTCCCGTCGGCCAGAAGCGGCCGACGATCACAACACCGTGTACCCATTGATATGTTGTCTGCGGCAATGATGAGGGGTTGAGTGATCTACTTATAACTTAACATATTGACGCCTTACCGGTCTTTCCGGCAGCGCACTGCGTCGGGCGACATCGGACCCCACCATCATTGCCCGCGGTCTCCTCGGCCCGCGGTGCGCACATATGGCTTGCCTTGTCTGCGGCGCTGGAGCTAAAGGCCCCTCCCCGCCGCTCAGGGCTGAGAGCCCACCCGGCACGGTAACGCTCTGCGAGGGCTTCGACGGTCCATGTGGGGCCGGAATCGGACTTTAACGGTACCAAAGTAGCCTATGCCTCAGGGGCTCGAATGCAACACACTTGTAAGCTGAGGCGGTCCCTTATTGGTATACAATAGGGCAACTCGCCGGGGGTTTCTTTAACGTTTAATCCCCGAGACAAGGGATGGCAGTGGATTCGACCCAGATCCTGTACATCGAAGACAACTTCGATAACCGCGTGTTGGTGCGCCGAGTCTTGGCTGCGGAGGGGTACCAAGTGCTCGAAGCCGCCCAAGCCGGGAAGGGGTTGGAGATCGCCCGCCGCGAGAAACCGGCCCTGATCATTATGGATATCAACCTGCCGAACCTCGACGGCCTGAGCCTGACTGCAATGGTGAAGGACGATCCCGAGCTGGCCGAGATCCCGGTCGTCGCCCTCACCGCCAATGTGATGAAGGGCGACCGTGAACGAACGCTTGCGGCCGGGTGCGATGGTTACATCCAGAAGCCTATAGACATCGATCAGTTCCCGCATCAGATCGCACGCTACTTGCAACAAAGGACGTTGGAGGGGAGGTAGGAGGCTTGTCCACGGTGCCTGCTTCGGTCGAGGGCGCGACGATTTTAATCGTCGAGGATAATGTGTCAAACTTCGTGCTCATGGCCCGCATGCTGGGCTATATCGGCGCGCAATGTGAGTGGAAGACCTCCGGTTATGAGGTCGTCGAATATGCAGACACCCTGCCCAGCATCGATCTCATCCTGCTGGACATTCGGCTTCCCTATGAAGACGGTTATCAGGCCTTGCGCAAGCTGCGGGAGAGCGACCGATTTCAATCGATCCCGATCATTGCCGTGACCGCCTATTCAAACGAGGAACAGCTCGATCGCGCCCGCTTGGCGGGGTTCAACGGGTTCCTGGGCAAGCCGCTCGATCCGGACCGCTTCCCGGAGCAAATACGCAGCGTCCTCGAAGGTGAACAAGTCTGGGAGTTGTAGCGCATGTTCCAAAAGAGAACTGAGGGCCGCACCGCCATCCTTCAACCCCGGCGAAGCTTGGGTCGACGGATGGCGCTCGTTCTTCTGCCTCTCGTCCTCATCCCCGTGATCCTGATCGGCGGAACGGGTTATCTGCGCTCGCGTACGATCTTGGAACGGCAGGCGGAAAACCAGCTCACCTCCGCCGCGACGAGCCAGGCCACGCGCATGCTCGAATGGGCGCAAACGCGCGAACAGCGGTTGCAGCTGGGCTCCCAGCTCAGCGCGCTGCGCGATCCGCTGTCTCGTCTGCTGCATGAGCAGCAGTCTCCGGAGGAGCGCGCCGCCGACATGGCATCCGTCCGCGAAGAGCTCGACAGCTTGAGATCCAGCGAAGGACAGGTTCTCTTCAGCCAGGCCGCGATTCTCGACCCCGACAGCGGCACCATTCTGGTGGCGACAGAGGAGAATTGGGAAGGCCAGTCACCGCCGGACTCGATCCGTGAGCGGATGGACATGGTTTCCACTCAGACCTTTGCGGCCTACGATGACACCTTGTTCTCGCCGGGGTCCGTAAGCCTGATGTCCTATTCGCCGATGCGGACCGGGACGACACAGGGCCCCGACGCCGTGCTGATCGGGGTGAACCTTGAAACCCGCGTCGGCGCCCTGATCGAGGAACTCCAGGTGTTCTCCCAGCAGCGTGGCGTTTTCCGTGAGCAGGTTGGAACCACCTTCCTCGTCATGGAGCCCGGCACAATCGTCCAGCTCCCTCGCTACAGCATGGCGCCTGAAGCCATCACGGGCTCAGACCACGAGGTGTTCAGGCTCGTGGGAGAGAATCCGGCCGGGACCGCGACCTATACCGGACTGACCGGTGAAACGGTTCTGGGGGCGTATGAATGGATCCCCGACATCGGATTGGGGGTGGTTGTGGAGGTGCCTACCGACACTATTTTCGGTGAGCTGAACAGCTTGTTCCCGTTCATCGCCACGCTGATCGTGGTGACCGGCGTGCTCACCGTGCTGGTTGCGATCTTCGCGACCCGACGGATGCTGCAGCCTCTCGAGCGACTGGCCATTTTCGGCCAGCGGCTGGCGCGCGGCGACTGGGAGTATCGCGTACCGGAGGACCGCGACGATGAAATCGGGGTCGTCGCCCGGTCGCTCAACCGTATGGCCAATCAGCTACGGGAAACTTACAACACCCTGGAGCAGCGTGTCGAAGAGCGCACCCGCCAGGTCAGAACGGCCAGTGAGGTCGCCCGAGCCGTGACCTCCATCCCATCTCTCGAAGAGCTGCTGCATCAGGCTGTTGAGCTGATAGGAGATAGGTTCGACTATTATCACGTCTCGATTTTCCTGCTCGACGAGAATAAGCAATCCGCCGAGCTGAGGCAGTCGACGGGCGAGGTAGGCCAGGCGCTCCTTGCGCGCGGTCACAAACTGGCGGTCGGCTCGGACTCGATCATCGGTTGGGTGACCGCGAACAACAAGCCGCGCGTCGCCTCGGACATTTCTGAAGATCCCGTTCACTTCGGCAACGAACTGCTTCCGAAGACCCAATCGGAGGCCGCAGTTCCGCTTCAACTTGGGGGCACGGTGTTGGGCGTACTGGACGTTCAGAGCGACCAACCCGACGCGTTTTCGGAGGAGGATATTGAAATCCTCCAAACCCTGGCCGACCAGCTCAGCGCGGCCATCCAGAACGCCCGTTTGGCGCAGACCTCCGTCGCCGCCGCCGAGCGCGCTCAAATTCTCAGCGAGGTAACCGGCCAGATGAGCGGCCTGCTCGATGTCGACCAGGTGCTCAGCACGGCCGCGCAGTCTCTGCACCGCGCCTTGGACCGACCGGAGATTATGATCCGTCTCACCGCGGGCGAGGAGGACGGCCAGGAGGGCCCCCGATGAGTCGATCGCGCCCAGGACAGGCCGCTGAACCGCTGGCAGGTGTCGAAAGGACGGGGCGATGAGCGACATGGAGCAGCGGATGCATCCTGTCGACGGGGTCGAGCGTGATCGAGCCAGCGACACTCCGCTGACCCTGCGCGCTTGGCAGGAGCGTTTGCTCAACGGCATGCTGTACGCGGCGGCCGCCCTGGGGTTACCTGCCCTGATCAGCGGGTCCATCACGGCCATACGCGACGGCCAGTTGGATCGAATTGCCATCTTCAGTATTGCGTACGCCTTCATCCTGCTCATTACGTTTGTGCGCAAGCGTATTCCTTATAGCGTTCGCGCCGGCGGCCTGGTGTTGCTCGGCTTCGGCTTAGGGGTGGACTCATTGCGTTCGACCGGATTAGGCGGAAGTGGGCGGATTTTCCTCATCGCGCTGGCTATCATCGCCACCCTGCTGTTCGGCCTGCGGGGCGGCTTGATCGCCCTGGGCGCCGCACTTCTTGCAACGGTTGGCGTGGGGTGGGCGATGGGCACCGGCCTGCTGCCGATCACCCCGGAGGTGATGTCGTCGACGGATCCGGCCTCATGGATGACCGGAGGCGCAGTATTTGCCTTGCTGTCCACGATGCTGGTCATCTCGCTCGGCATCTTGCAGCGGGGGCTGCAGGGGGCCCTGCGGGGTCAGCAGGATCTTGTGAAGCGCCTCAGTGAGCAACGCGAGGAGCTGGAGAAGGACATAACGGAGCGCACGGGCGATCTTCAGCGCCAAAGCCTCCAGCTCGAAACCACGGCCGAGATCGCCCGATTGACGACCGAGACGGACGACCTGCAGGAGCTCATGTCACGCGCGATCGAGCTGATCCGGTC
This sequence comes from uncultured Anaerolineaceae bacterium, assembly GCA_964517315.1. Classification (GTDB taxonomy): domain Bacteria; phylum Chloroflexota; class Anaerolineae; order Anaerolineales; family E44-bin32; genus DASWJQ01. The sequence continues at coordinate 10,568 of CAZFCJ010000041.1, forward strand.
GCGCTTCGGCTTTTACCACGCCTCCATTTTTCTGCTCGATTCCACCGGAACCTGGGCGGACATCGCCGCCAGCACCGGCGAGGCCGGACAGCTGCTGCTCGAGCGCCACCACCGCCTGGCCGTAGGCAGCGCCAGCATTATCGGTTGGGTCATGGCCAATCGCCTCCCGCGCGTCAGCGCGGATGTTGAGGACGACCCGTTCTATTTCCGGAATCCGGCCCTGCCCGACACGCAAGCTGAGATGACCGTGCCGATCATGGTCGGTCAGCGCCTCATCGGCGCACTCGACGTCCAGAGTTCCGAGAAAGGCGCCTTCGGCGAGGCGGACATGCGGGCGGTGGAAGCCATCGCCGGCGAGCTGGCGTTCGCCATCGACAACGCGCGGCTCACCGAAGAGCGCCAGGCCCGTCTCGAAGAACTTGAGACCCGGGTGCGGGAGCGCATCCACGAGTCGTGGTCGGAGTACGCGCGTTCAGCCTCGCCCACCATCATTCACATCGGCGCCGCGGGCAGCGGCGTGGGCGCCGCCGAAGGCGAGTTCCCCGGCCTCGACGAGGCAACGATGCGGGGCGAAACGTTCGTCGGCGAAGCGGGTCGTGAGGTGGTCGTGCCGGTGCGTGTGCGGGGCGAGACGATCGCGGCCATCGCGGCTCGCAAGCCAGAAGAGGACGAGACGTGGTCGAACGAGGACATCTCGCTCATCGAATCCGTCGCCAGCCAGGCGGCACTGGCGCTCGAGACCGCTCGTCAGTATGCGGAGGAACAGCGTCGCGTGGCCGAGCTCGAGGTAGTGAACCGCATCAGCCAGGCGGCCTCCCAGCTCCTGCGCCTCGATACGCTGCTGCGCATGGTGGGGCGACAGGTCCATGGCGTGCTGGGCGGAACCGGGATTGCGATTGGCCTCTACGATGAAACCGAGGACGAAGTCTCGTTCCCCTATGTGATGCAGCAGGGCGATGAACTCGAGCTTCCACCGCAGCCGGCGTCCGAAGGACTGGAAGGAGTGGTCATCCGCAGTCGACAACCGCTGCTGCTCCGGGAACGGCTGCCGGAACAGGCTGCGGAGCTCGGAGCTCGGATCCATGACAAGCCGCCAAAATCTTGGCTGGGCGTGCCGATGCTCGTCGGCGATCAGCTGATCGGAGTTTTGGTTGTCGAGGACAAGGAGGCGAGCCGCCGCTTCACGGAAGAAGACGCGGCGCTGCTCTCCACGATCTCGGGACAAATGGCCACGGCACTGCAAAACGCACGGCTTCTGGAACAGGTCCAGAAGTCCGCCCGACGCGAGCGCCTTATCCACGAGATCTCCAGTAAGGTGAGGCAATCTCCCGACATATCAACGGTGCTTGAGACGACCGCGCGTGAGGTAGGTCGCGCCCTAAACGTGACCCGCGCCGAAGTCCGTCTGGGACGGAGGGTGGACGAGGAGTCGCCCGACGGGGACGGAGCCTCTCCCCCTGAGGGCGGCCAAGCGTCCTCCCAGGAGACCAGACAATGATCACCCAGCCCACCACGCCCGGCTCCGGAGGAAAATTGACCGCTTCTCGAATCCAGATCCGCTTGGCCGCTACCCGCAGAGTCACATTAGTTGGACTGTTCGGGGGAGCCGTCGTGTCCCTGGTCACGGGTCTGGTTTATGGGCAACTTGGGACATGGCCGGTGGCCCTCATCTCGGCGACGGCCGCCGCCGTCGTGCTGCTTTCGGCCGTCAGTTATCTGCTGCTGCAGCTGGGTCAGAATGAAAACGCTCCTTGGCCGGCGCTTTTTGGGTTGGTCCTCTGCTTACCCGCCCTCTCCCTCGCCGTCGGCGGCGTGGGCCTGGCCTTGGCCGTGGTGGGCGCACTGCTGCTGCCCCGCCTGCTTCGGCCGGCGATTCGGGAGTCGGCGCAAGCCCAGGCGACCTACTTGGCGATCGGAGCGGGCGTCGCCGCGCTGCTGATCGACATATTCAACCCGGCCGGAAGATTTCAGCTTCCCATTCCCGAGGTCATCCTTCTGGGCCTCAACGTTCTGATCCTCATCCTGTTCCTCTTCCGCATCGGCCAAGAGTTCGCCGGTTACAGCTTGCAGACCAAACTGCTGCTCGCTTCGCTGGCGGTGTCGGTGATACCGCTCTCGCTCCAAGCCTATTTGAGCTACCAATCCACACGCACCGCGCTGCGCGAGGCGGCCAATGAAAATCTAATGAGCTCGGCCTCGCAGCTGGCCTCCCAGATTGACGCGTTCACCGAGTTGAACCTGAACAGCGTTCGAACGACGGCGCAAATGATCTCGTTCGGAAACTACATGAGCCTGCCCGAAGAAGATCGAAGGGGCAGCACCGTGGAGGGGATGGCCTTATCCGGCCTCGAAGTCCACAAACGTATTGACGTCGCCAACGTGATCAGCTACGGACTGCTCGATACCCAAGGCCGAAATGTCTTGGATTCCAACGAAGACTTAATCGGGCGGGACGAGTCGGACCGAGATTACTTCCAAAACGTGATCGAGACCGGTCAGGCCTACGCTTCGCAGGTGCAGGTCGGCGCCAATGGACAACCTTATTTGTACTTCAGCGCCCCGGTGCGGAACCCATCCGGGCAGCTGGTCGGCGTGCTGCGCGCCCAATGGCGCGCCCGTGTTCTGCAGCAGATTGTGGCCGCGGGAGCGGCGCAAGCGGGAGAGGACGCGTTCGCCGTCGTATTCGACTCTGAACACTTCATTCACCTGGCCCACAGCACGGCGCCTGAGACCATCATGAAGGCCGCTGGGCCCCTCAATCCCGAGCTCGAGGCGCAGCTCATTGAGTCCCGCCGCTTGCCCGACCGGCCGAGCTCAGAACTCACGACAAACTTGCCCGATCTGGTCGAAAAGCTCGAGCGGGTGGACCAGGATCCGTTCTTCGAAGCGACCGACGTGGCCACCGGCGACCAGATCAACCAGGTCGCGGTCGTCGCGACGGAGAGTCAGCCGTGGCGGGTCGCCTTCTTCCAGCCTCGGGCCGTGCTCTTCACTCCCGCCGTCGACCAGGCCCGCCGGACCGTGGTTCTGTCGTTGCTGATCGTGACCGGCGTGGTTGTCGGGGCCTTAGCGATGTCGAGTTTGCTGGCCCGGCCGATCACAAGCCTGACCGAAAGCGCCCGCCGCATTGCAGAGGGCGATCTGACCGCGCAGGCGGACGTCTCCAGCCAGGACGAGCTGGGCTTGTTAGCGACCACCTTCAACGGTATGACCCGTCGGTTGCGCGAGTTGATCGTCGGATTGGAGGATCGCGTCGCCGAGAGAACGCAGGACCTCGAGCGCCGCGCCCGACAGCTGCAGGCTGCATCCGACGTGGCGAAGGGCGCCGCGGCCGCCCGGGAGGTCGATGAGCTCTTGAATGAAGCCGTCAACCGTATTCAAGAACGCTTCGATTACTATCACGCAGCGGTGTTCCTGGTCGATGAGACAACCGACCGGGCCGTGCTGCGGGCCGCTTCATCTCCTGGAGGTAAGCGAATGCTGGCCCGGGGGCACGCGCTCGACGTCGGAAAGGTGGGCTTGGTCGGCTACGTGACCGGAACCGGCAAGTCGCGCGTCGCCCGTGATGTGGGCGAAGACGCCGTACACTTCGCCAACCCTGACCTGCCCGAGACGCGCTCGGAGGCCGCGCTGCCCTTGATCTCCGGCACCCATGTGATCGGCGCGCTGGACGTGCAAAGCAAGGAGCCGAACGCGTTCGACGAACAGGACATTGTGGCGCTTCAAACCATGGCCGACCAGTTGGCGATCGCGATCCAAAACGCCAGCCTGCTCCAGCGTCAGACCGAGCTGGCCGCGGACCGACGCCGCGCCATTGACGTGTACCGACAGCTCACGCGAAGCATGAGCTACGATCAGATCTTGGCGGACACCACACGCTTGATCCGTTCGGCCTTCGGCTTCGATCGTGTCATATTGGGTTTGAGCGAGGTCAACGAAGTCGTGATCCGCAGCGCATCAGCCGGCACACAGGAACGCTTGCCCCGGCTGGGCCAGGGCGTCCCAATGGGCCAGGGACTGTTGGGTCGGGCGGTTTCCACCAACGCTCCCGTGCGGATCGACGAGTCGACGCTGGATGTCGGCGCGCGCGTGGATCCTGTTCTGGGTGAACTCGAGGCCAGCCTCTGTGTTCCGCTCGTCAGCCGGGGCCAAGCCATCGGCGCACTGGCCGTGGAGCGTGAATCCGACTACGTGTACGACGACAGCGATATTGAACTGCTTGAGCTGCTGGCCAGTCAGGCGGCTGTTTCCATCGAAAACGCGAGGTTGTTCGAGGAGACTCAGCAGCGACTGCGCCAAGTGGATGCGCTTTACCGACGGCAGACTTCCGAAGCATGGGAGCTGCTGGTCAACGCCCGCCGGATCCAGGGTGAGGAGAACCGGGCGTCCTACGGCGAAGAAGAGATCGAATCCCTGGAAGGCGTCGACCCCGTGGAGGCCTCGATCTCGCTCCGGGGCGAGGTGATCGGCAAGCTGGACGTGCTGCCCCAGCGCCCCGAGGAATGGAGCGAGGAGGACCTCGAGATCCTTCATGACGTCGCCGAGGAAGTCGCCGGCCAGCTGGAGCAGCTGCGCCTGGTTGAAGAGATTCAGCGTCGAGCCACCCACCTCGAGACCGCAGCCGAGATCGCACGGGTGGCGACCGGGTTACTCGATCTGGATCCCCTGCTGAAGAAGGCGGTCAACTTGATCCGCGATCGGTTCGGCTTCTACCACGTGGCGGTCTATTTGGTGGAAGGCGACGGCCATACGGCCTATATCCGCGAGGCCTCGGGCGACACCGGCGAGGCGCTCAAGCAGACCCGACGCCGTTTCGAAGTGGGCAAACGCTCGGTGGTCGGTTTTGTCACCGGATCCGGCGAGTATTACGTGGCCCACGATACCGAGACCGACCCTTACTACAAGCCCAGCGATCTGCTGCCGGAGTCGCGCTCCGAGCTGGCCGTCCCGCTCAAGATCGGTGATCGGGTGATCGGCGCGCTGGACGTTCATGACAAGGGCCGCTACGCGTTCAGCGAGGATGATATCGTCGTCCTGGAGACGCTGGCCGATCAGATGGCCGTCGCCGTCGAGAACGCTCGCCTGTTCCAAGAGGCGCTGCAGCGTGCCGAGCGAGAGCAGAGCGTCGTCCAGATCACCAGCAAGATCCGCGCCAGCCAGGACATCGACTCGATTCTGCGCACCGCGGTGGAAGAGATGCGGGCGGCGCTCGGCGCGAGGCGGGCGACTATTCGGCTGGCTCCGGTTCCGGTCCAAGCGCGCGGTAACGGACAGGAGAAGCAGGAAGGCAAGGACAACGATGGGCCGGGCAATTCGGCCGACGGCCGGGGGACGAGCCCCTCGCCCGAGGTTGAGGGATGAGCTATGTGGTCGCGATCGCGAACGAGAAGGGTGGCGTGGCCAAAACGACAACAGCACTTTCCCTGGGCGCGGCGCTCGCGGAGATGGAAGAGCGCGTGGCGCTTGTTGACCTGGACGCCCAAGCCAATCTCACCCTCTCGCTTGGATTTAAGCCGGGCTCGCTCAATCAGACCATATCGGACATGCTCTTGGGCGAAGACGATCCCGAGGGAATTCGAAGGCAGACGGATTATGAGGGTTTGACGTTGTTCCCGGCGAGCGGTGACCTGACAGCCGCCGAACGATTCGTGGCGGTGCGCGAGAACCCGGAAAAGATTCTGGCGGGGATCCTGGAAGAGGTGCAGGAAACCGACTATATGCTCCTCGATTGCCCTCCGGCGCTCGGACTCATCACCCGCAGCGCGCTCGCCGCCGCGGAGTTGCTGATCATCCCAACCCAGTGCGAGTTCTTCTCCGCCAGCGCGCTGAGTGACGTACTGGACATGATCCGAGACATTCGGGCGCGGCTCAACCCCAAGCTGCGCTATCGCTTGCTAGTGACGATGTTGGACCGCCGCAACCGGATTCATCGCACGCTCTTCGACCAGGTCCAGAACACATTTGCCGGAGCGGTGTTTGACACCGTAATTGAGATCGACACGCGGCTGCGCGAAAGCCCTATTTTCGGGCAGCCGATTACAACCTACGCTCCGAACAGCCGAGGTGCGAAACAGTACCGGACTTTGGCAGAGGAACTGAGGACGTATGCGCAGGAAGTCGCTCGACGACCTACATGACCGAATAGAGAACCTGTTCACCGACCTCGAAGATGAGGTACGGGACGAAGGCCCTGGCGGACCGCGGGATCGCACCGGCGACCGGGAAACGCTTCCCACCGGCTGGATTTGGGAAGTGGACCAGCAAGGGAATTACATCTGGTGCAGCCCCGAGGTGGAACGACTCATCGGGCTGCAGCCCACCGACCTCGTGGGCCTCAGTCTATTCGAAACGCCCTTCACCGGCGAGGCGCTGGCCTCCCTGCGCGAGGCGATGGGTCGCTACGAGCCAATCAGCAACCTCAGAATCAAGGTGGAAAGCATGAACGGCAGGCAGCATTCCGCCGTCCTTCACGCGTTGGTGCGCAGCGATTCTTCGGGGGATCCGGTGGGTTATCGGGGCGTCACTCAGCTGCTCGACTTCGAACTGCCGAAGACCGCTCCGTTGACGATCAAGGTTCCGCCGCGGGCGGACGAGGTCGACGCAACCTCGGCGCCGCAGCGGCTGGTTGGCTGGGGAACGGTCGCCGGTTACATGTCCGACGGCAACGGCCTTCAGCCGGTTCAAACCCCGCTCGAGCAGCCGGTGTCAGAGCAGCCGGTCCAAGACGGCGACCGCCTGATCGTTCCCATCGCCACTCAGGACACTATCCTCGGCACACTTGAGTTTGAGGCCGAGGGGGACCATCCGCGCTGGACGAAGGAGGACCAGGAGCTCGTTCGGGAAGTCGGGCGGCAATTGGCTCTGGCGCTGCAGGATGCGCGTTCGTATCAGCTCACCCAGCAGGCCCTGGAGGAGATGCGCGAGGCAGACCAGCTCAAGAGCCAGTTTCTGGCTAACATGAGTCACGAGCTGCGCACGCCGTTAAATTCGATCATTGGGTTCTCCAAGGTCATCCTCAAAGGCATCGATGGGCCCGTCACCGAAACACAAGAAGAGGATCTAACCGCCATTTACAACGCGGGTCAGCATCTTCTGGGCTTGATCAGCGATATGCTGGACATTTCCCGCATCGAAGCCGGCAAGCTCGACCTCTCTTTTGAGGAGGTCGACGTCAAGGAGATCATTGATGGCGTAATGAGCACTGCGGTCGGTCTGGTCAAGGATAAGCCGATCGAACTCGTCACAGATGTCCCCGAGGACCTGCCCGCCATAAAGGCCGATCGCATTCGCGTTCGCCAGGTTTTGCTGAATCTCGTTTCCAACGCCGCGAAGTTCACCGAGCAGGGCGAGATCGCGGTCTCCGGTCGATCCGTGGAGCGCGGCCCGGATCCAGAGCTGCTTATCGCCGTGGCCGACACCGGGATTGGCATTAAAAAAGAAGACATCGACAAGCTCTTCCAACCGTTCTCCCAGGTCGATCCATCACCCACTCGCAAGTCGGGCGGATCCGGACTCGGTCTCTCGATCGCGGGCCACCTCGTCGAGCTTCACGGCGGCCGGATTTGGGTCGAGAGCACTCCCGGTGAGGGGAGCACATTCGCCTTCACGCTGCCCGTCGAACCGCCCACACCGGCCGACCCACGCCAGGAGGATTCAAAAGACGGCCGGGCCACCCCGGACTAGATCCTTCGACTGTCCCCATGGCTTGTAGTCTGACGATTGCCTGCCTAAACTGCGGCGCCCGGTTCGAGGCGAGCCCCCTCACCCCCAGCTGTCCCAACTGCGAAGAAGACTGGGTTGAGGCCGTATTCGAGGGCTCCCGAGCCGAACCACCGCTCCTCTCCCGTGCCCATGAGCGCCCCTTCGATATGTGGCGCTACCTGGAGGTGCTCCCTGTGTGCGAGGGCCGCCCCAGCCACTCCATGGGCGAAGGCGGAACGCCTCTGATCCATGCCGAAAACCTGGGCATGATGCTTGGGCTCGACAACCTATACATCAAAGACGAGCGCCAGGGGCCGACCGCCTCATTTAAGGATCGCCAGGCTGCGCTGACGCTGGCGATGTTGAAGGAGGCCGGCGAAACCGAAGCGGTCGTGGCCTCAACCGGCAATGTCGGTATCAGTTTTTCCGCCTACGGCGCGCGCGCAGGGATCAAGATCTGGGCTTTTCTTACGAGCCTGGTCCCACCGGCCAAAATGCACGAGATCGCTCTTTACGGGACCCAGGTCGTCAAAGTGACCAGCACATACGACCAGGCCAAGAAGCTGTCCGAAGAGTTCGCTCGACGCCGAGGTCTGTACCTTGATCGGGGCGCGCGCAGCATCGCCGCGGTTGAAGCGATGAAGACGATCGGCTATGAGATCGCCGAGCAGCTGGGCAGCTCGACGAGGGGCGTGCCCACCGCCCAGACCGGATGGCGGCCGCCCGATTGGTATTTCCAAGCGGTCAGCGGCGGCATCGGCCCCATCGGTGTGCTGAAGGCGTTCAGCGAGCTCCGGCGGGCGGATTTGACCCGGCGTCTTCCAGCGCTCGGCTTGATCCAGACCGAAGGCTGCGCACCAATGGTGCGCGCTTGGAAGGCTGGCGCGAACCGGGCAGAACCGATCGGCGCACCCTCCACCCATATATCCACCCTAAGCACCGGCGATCCCGGCCGCGCATACAGTTTGCTCCGCCAGCGCATGCAACATGGCGGAGGGGGTCGTATGGAGAGCGTGAGCGATGAAGAAGCGTTCCGGGCCATGCATTTGCTGGCCGAGATGGAAGGATTTTCCGTCGAGCCGGCCGCTGCGGTCGCGTTCGCAGGGATGATAAAGCTCGCCAAGCAGGGCGCGATCGCGCCCGAGGCGATTATCGTCGTGAACTGCTCAGGGCACACCGTTCCCATTGAGAAGGAGATCCTCGGCGAGGGGTGGGACGAGCAGATTGATTTGGTCGGCGGGCAACTGCCCGAGACCCCAAGAGAGGGCTTGTTGGCGGCCCTGGCCAGCCTGGATCAGCGGCAGACGCGGGAGGTGCTGATCGTCGACGACCATGCCGACGCGCGACGACTCGTGCGGCGCATCCTTCAGGCGCAGGGTGACTACACTGTTCGCGAGGTGCCGACGGGACCCGGGGCCATCGAAGCCGCCCGGGAGCACCGTCCTGATCTCATCATTCTCGATCTGATGATGCCCGAGATGGACGGATTTGAAGTGCTCGAAAAGCTGCGGGAGAGCCACCAAACGGCCCAGATTCCGGTCATCGTGGTCACGGCCAAAAATCTGACGGGCGAAGAGAAGAAACGTCTCGAGGGCAGGATCACCCGCCTGATGCTCAAAGGGGATTTCCTCACCGAGGATCTCATCCAAGAGATTTCCAAGGTCCTGGAGTAAAGCGAATGGGCCAGCAGCCGCTCCGTTCGCTGCGCGGAGGCCTGCCGGCGGCCTCGGCCTCCGCCTTGTTCCTTGGGCTCACCCCTATCTTCGGCAAACTGGCCATCAACGCTGGGCTTTCGCCGCTGACGGTGGTCGCGCTACGGACTCTTGGCGCCGCGGCATTGCTCTTCCTCGCGCTGGGTGTGGCCCGCCCTCAGGATTTCTACATCTACCCCGTCGGGCTGTTGGGCTGCCTGCTTGCCGGCGCGATCAACGGGGCAGGATCACTGCTGTATTACTCGGCGCTGGGGAGGATCGACGCCAGCCTGGGCCAGCTGCTTTATTCGCTCTATCCGATGTTCGTCGCCCTTCTTCTCTACCTGGACGGCTACCGCTATACGCGTATGACCGCGCTTCGGCTGGCGCTGAGCGTGCCAGCGGTCTTGCTGCTCACCATGCCCGTCTCGACTCAGGTGGACCTGGTCGGCGTGGGCATGATGCTCGGCGCGGGAGGGCTGTACGCCCTACACATTCCGATCAACCAGAGGGTGTTGTTTGAAGCGCCGGCGCCCACCGTCACCTTCTATACGCTGGTCGCGATGGCCGGGGTCGTCGTACCGACCGCGCTCGTGCTTCAACCCCTGCCGACCGAGCTGCATACGGAAGGCTTAGCCCCGCTGGCGGCACTTACTTTGGTGACGTTCCTATCGCGGCTCGCCCTGTTCTCGGGAGTGAAGCGGATCGGCGGCCTGGACACCGCCCTGATCGGCTTAGGGGAGATCGTCGTTACAGTGACCCTGGCCCTGCTGTGGCTCGGTGAGCGCCTCTCCCCGGTCCAGTGGTTTGGAGCCTTCCTTCTGGTGCTGTCGATCTTCCTGATTGCGTTCGACCGCGACCGGCGGCGGCGCCCGGGTTTGCGAGGCTGGCTGCGCTGGCTCTTGCCGCCGGTGGCGTCGGAGGCCCAGCTCGAGCCAACGAGGGCCGAAGAGAAGCTGCCCGCCGCGGAGGACCGGCCGGCCGACGCCTGAGCCGGCCGACCGTCGCGCTGTGCTATACTGCGCGGCACGAACGACGGCCCTCACAACTCCGACGGAGCCCTTCAATGCGCCATTTTATTGACATCTCCGATTACGCTCAGGACGAGGTGCGCGACGTCCTCAACCTCGCCATCCGCATGAAGGACGAATGGCGCCACGGCGGAAACCCGGAGTTGCTGGAGGGCATGGTGCTAGCCATGATCTTCCAGAAACCGAGCCTGAGGACACGGGTCTCATTCGATATGGCCATGCGACACTTGGGGGGAGACGCGCTTTACCTTTCACCGGACGAGATCGGATTGGGCGAGCGCGAGGCAATATCCGACATCAGTCGGGTCGTCTCACGCTACGTCGACGCGGTGATGGCCCGGGTGTTCGCTCACGACCATATCCTTGAGCTGGCCCGCCACTCGTCGGTGCCCGTGATCAACGGACTGAGCGACTTCAACCATCCCTGCCAGGCCATGGCCGACATGCTGACCATCCTCGAGCGCTTCGGTCACCTTGAGGGTTTGAAGTTGGCCTTCGTCGGTGATGGCAACAACGTGGCCGTGTCGCTACTCTACGCATCCTCGCGTCTGGGTATCGACTTCACGATCGCCACCCCCCGGGGCTATGAGATCCCGTCCAAATCGGTCGCGGTGGCCGAGGAGCTGGCTCAAGAGAGCGGATCTGAGATCAGGCAGCTCCACGACCCCGGCCAGGCGGTGAAAGGCGCCCATGTGATTTACACGGACACCTGGGTGAGCATGGGCGACGAGGCCGAAGCCCAAGAGCGCCTGCTCGTTTTCGAACCTTTCCAGGTTAACCAGGGCCTGATCGGAGGCGCGGATCCGACGGCGATTGTCATGCACTGCCTCCCCGCCCACCGTGGCCAAGAAATCACCGACGAGGTCGCCGATGGACCCCAGTCGGTGATCTTCCAACAGGCCGAAAACCGCATGCACGCTCAGAAGGCGATCCTCGTGACGCTTCTGGCGCCGGACCAGCGCCGCTAGGCAGGGGTGGCCGGCTAGATGAAGTGTCGGGCCAAGATCCTCGTCACCCTGGGACCCGCCTGCAGCTCTAAGGCGACCATCCAGGAGCTGGTCGAGGCCGGCGCCAACGGTGTACGGCTGAACTTCTCTCATGGCGACCGGGAGCAGCATGCGACAATGATTCAGCGGGTCCGGGACCTGGCCGAGAAGCTCGACGAGCCGATCGCCGTCGTTCAGGATCTCCAGGGCCCCAAACTGCGCACCTCGAAGAACGCCGGGGATGAACCCATCCTCCTGGAGCAGGGTGAGCGAGTGACGCTCACCACCGCGCCTGGTGAGAGCAAACCTGGCCGGATTCACATCGATTACCAGGCGCTGCCCCGCGACGTCGGCCCCGATGACCGCATTCTGCTCGACGATGGACGGATCGAGCTGATCACGAAGTCCACCTCTTCGACGGAAGTGTCGGCGGAGGTCGTAGTGGGCGGAGAGCTGAAGTCCCATAAAGGCATCAATCTTCCCGGCGTTAAACTTTCCGCGGAGTCGATGACGGAGAAAGATCGGCGTGACCTGCAATTCGGACTGGAACAAGGGGTCGACATGATCGCCCTGTCGTTCGTCCGACGTGGCGAGGACATCGCACAGGTCGACCGTGTGATTGAGGCGTACACTGCGGATGGGCTTCTGATCCCCGTGATCGGCAAACTGGAGCGCCAGGAAGCGCTGGACAATCTGGAGGAGATCCTCGAGGAGTCCGACGGCGTCATGGTCGCCCGCGGGGATTTGGGCGTGGAGGTGGCGCCTGAGCGGGTCCCCTCGCTGCAGAAACGGATTATAAGGGCCGCCAACGCCCATGACCGCCTGGTGATCACAGCCACCCAAATGCTGGAGTCCATGGTCCGCAACCCGCGGCCCACGCGGGCGGAGGCTTCGGACGTGGCCAACGCGGTCTTCGATGGCAGTGACGTGCTGATGCTGTCGGGTGAGACGGCCGTCGGCTCCTACCCGGTGCGCTCCGTGGAGACCATGAGGCGCATCATCATGGACGCCGAGGCCCATTCGCTGGAATGGGGATTCAAGCCCCTGGAGGACCGGGTGGCGACCGCGGACGACGCGAGGTCCACCACTCAGGCGGCCAGCGATCTCGCCGAGGACCGGGGAGCGAGCGCCGTCGGCGTGTTCACCCGTTCGGGGCGGACCGCGCTGCTGATGTCCAAGGCTCGACCCTTGGTGCCGATCTTGGCCTTCACCCCCGAACGACAGACCTACAACCGCATGGCTCTCTTCTGGGGTGTTGAACCCCATTTGATCCCGATGGTGGATTCGGTGGAAGCGATGATCGACCACGTCGAGCGGGCCTTGCTCGAAGCCGAAGCCGCTCGAGTGGGCGACCGGGTGGTGATCGTCGCCAGCCTGCCCGTCGGCGCCATGGGCCCGGCCAACATGACCTACCTTCACACGCTCGGAGGCAGCGGCCTAAGCTGACTCCCCTCCCGGAGACGCGCGGTCGGCCTACCCCTCGGGGTTGGGCGCGAACACTCCGGTCAGAGTCAGCGCGAACCCTATCCCCCCAGTGGCGATGGCCCAGAACAACAGCCCCCCCAAAGATTGCCGGAACAAATCGCGGGTCACGCCGGCCAGGGCGCTGCGCACCACCGTTGGAGCGTCGATTGCGGCGAGAGCCGCCACCGACCGCGTCTCCACGGGACCCGCCACGATGAAGGCGAAGAACGCCGACAAGACCCCGGCCGCCATGAGAGGCGGGCCCCACCACAAGCCCCATGTCTTGAGGGAGCGCACGTTCACCGCCATGATCAGACCGAGCAGCGCCACTGGCACCATCCATCCCCAGCTACCGAGCCAGCGGGCCAAACGCAGATTGCGCTTGAGCCGGGCGAATTCGGCCGCGTCACCTTGGGAATCGTCTATGGGGGCCACCGTCGCCGTTGCAGGCATGGTGCGGGCCGCCCCCCGCAGGGCTTCAAGCAGAGCCCCTCGGAGGAGAGAGCGATAAGGATCAGGCGGTCGGCACCGGAACTCGGTGGGTTCCCCACCGCCCAGGATCTCGGCGGCCAGCATCCGCAGCTGGCCCAGAGTACACTCCGGCCAGGACGCCATAACCAGATCGACCGCCTCCTCACCGGCCTCACCCCTCAGGCGCTCCCGGATGGGTTGGAGATCCAACACAAACTGCGGCGCGGTCGCCTCGCTGTCAATCCAACGGTAGAAGGCGTCGACCCCGGAGCGAAACTGATCTTCCCACCACTGATCCGGAATCAGAAGACGGTGCAGCTGATCCACCTCGTCTTCGCTCATGTCGGCTGTGAGCGGCTCGAGACCCTGCAAGCCGCCGGCCTCGGCCACCATTTCGCGCATCACGAGCGGGCGCAGGGCCCCGGTGTCGGCAAGATTCCGGACCAGAGCGCTCTCGAACCATTCCGGTGCGAAGAGATGAGCGCTGAACGAGCGCAGCGTGAGCGAGACCGGCAGGGATGTACTTACCAACAAGGCAAGCAGGATGCCGATCGCCCGTTGGATCGGAGAGGGGGTTTCGTCAACCACCATGGTTATAGAAGAGCGTCATGTGAAGATCCCGCGACGTATTCGGGAGTCGCGACGGCTGTCGAGTGCGACCGGCTGCGCGCGGCGAGGATCAGCCCGGCTCCGATCGGAACCGCCCCGAGCCAGAAACCGAGCGAAAGGCGCTCCCCCAGCAGGAGCGCGCCGAGTGCCGATCCGACCACCGGCTGAGCAAAGAACAGCAGCGACACCACGCTCGCGTCGAGCAGGGCCAGCGACTTGTTCCACAGGACCATGGCCAGCGCCGTGGACACGAAGCCCAAATACAGGACGCCGAGGACGATCGTCGGTGTAATCCGGCCGATCGGAAGCCAGCGCGCCTCGACCGCGCTCGCCGGTGCGGCGATCAGCAGCCCTCCCAGAAACGTCATCAGGCTGACCTGCAGGACACCGCCCCACCACCGGGTTACCCCCTTGACGAGGACGGAGAAAAGCCCCCAGGTCAAGGCGGCTCCAAGGAGCGCCACGTTCCCCCAGAACGAGGCCAGATCCAAGCTCGCGCTGCGCGGGTCGATCACTGCCACCACCCCGGCGCTGGCACAGATCAGGCCCAGGAGGCGGCGAGGCGAGGCCCGCTCGCCAAGCAGCCAGACCGCGAAAAGCACCATAAATGCCGGAGACGCCGAAGTGACGAGGGAGGCGTTGGAAGCATTCGATAGGCGCGTGCCCATGAACTGCAGCCCCAGCGACACCCCGAAGCCGATCACGCCCACACCGACCGTGCGCACCACCTTGCCCCGCGCCGGCCAGGAGGAGCGGCGCAGGACCCATATCACGGCCAACAGCCCGCCGCCGAGAACCAGCCGCAGGCTGAGCAGTGCAAAGGGCGGAATCACATCCAGGACCACCTTGCTCACGACGTACATTCCCCCCCAGATTGCCGCCGCCGCGAGACCGGCGAGTATTCCCGTCAATTTCTGCATCGTCTGCCAGGAAAGGTGATTATATGGGTCGGCCGGGGTTAAAACAACGCCGGCGCCGAACCGTTCGGCGCCGGCGGATTGTGAGCGGGGCGAGAAACGAGGCTCAGGAGAACTCGGTCATGATCTGCTGAAGCCGTTCTTTTGACGGTCGTAGCCTTCTCTCCGGCAGCGAAGCCAGAGGCTCATCGACCAAGTCCTTGGCTTCACCGAGCGTCTCCTGCTCGATGTTGAGGTAAATGAGACCGGTCGCCAGGTAGCCTTCCTCACTCGATTCCTCGAGCAGCCTCAGGGCGGCGGCGCGGTCGGTGGGATCGTAGTCGTGATCCAGCTTCTTGAGCATGATGCGCGATCCGTCGTGAAGCGCCACCTCTTTTACCTCGCCCGGTTCGTAGTCCACCTCGATTTCTTCGCGAACAGGGACGTAGGTAATGTCGTGGATGGGCACTTCGTTCTCCATGCCCCAGCTGTAGGACTTCTTCGAATCCTCTCTGTTGTTGAAGGTGACGCACGGGCTGATGATGTCGAGGATCGCGGTGCCCTCGAAGCTGAAGGCCGCCTTGATCAGCTCTTTGACCTGCTTGGGATCGCCGGCGAACGAACGAGCGACGAACCCAGCGTTGGCCGCCATCGCCTGCAAGCAGAGGTCCACCGCCATGTACGGATTGGTGCCGATCTTTTTCAGAGTATGCCCCTTATCGGCGGTCGCCGAGAATTGACCTTTGGTCAGGCCGTACACGCCGTTGTTCTCGATGATATAGACCAGGGGTACGTTGCGCCGCATCACGTGGACAAACTGCCCCATCCCGATGCTGGCGGTGTCCCCATCCCCGCTCACTCCGATGGCCTTAAGCGAGCGGTTGGCGATCATGGCCCCCGTGCCGATCGAAGGCATGCGACCGTGAAGGCTGTTGAATCCGTGCGATTGGCCCAAGAAGTACGCCGGGCTTTTGCTCGAGCAACCGATCCCGGAGAGCTTGATGATCTCTCCGGGCCGCAGTGAGAGTTCGTAAGCGGCGGCCATGATCTGGCTTGAGATCGAATCGTGTCCGCACCCCTGGCACAGGGTCGATGGTCGTCCCTTATAGTCTTGTTTGGTAAGACCCACCTCGTTTGCCGTTTGCGTAGCCATAACTTCAACCTCGCTCCAAGTTCATCAGCGCTTCCGTAATCCACTGAGCGGTCAGCGGCAAGCCGTCGTTGTGGCTCAGGTCCCGCAGCTTTGTGTTGTGTTCGGGTATTTCCAGCTGCAACAGCTTACGCATCTGCCCGGTGGTGTTCATTTCAATCACATATGTCCGATCGTGTTTCTCGACGAACCGGACGACTTCATCCGTGAACGGCACCGCTCTGAGGCGCAGGAAATCCGTCGCCACGCCCTCCTCAGCGAGCCGCTCACGCGCCTCCTCCACGGCCGGGGTCGTGGAGCCGTAGGCGACGATCCCGACCTCCGCCCCGTCCATCTCATCGATCACCGGTCGGGGAACATGGTGCTTGGCGGTCTCGAGCTTGTGCAGAATTCGCTCCATGTTGGCCGTCCAGTCCTCCGGCCGCTCACTGTAGACCGCCTTTTCGTCGTGACCCGTACCGCGGGCGAACCAGGCGCCCAATGGGTGTTCGGTGCCCGGCAGTGTGCGGTACGGGATGCCGTCGCCGTCAACGTCCCTGTAGCGAGCGAACTCGCCGATCCGCTCAAGGTCTTCATCGTCCAGCACCTTGCCGCGATCCATCGGTTCGTCCGGCGCTTCCAAAGGTTCGGACATCCACAGGTTCATCCCGAGGTCGAGATCGCTCAACACATAGACGGGGGTTTGCAACCGTTCTGCAATATCGAAAGCCCGCCAGCCAAACTCGAAGCATTCGCCCACCGAGCCGGGGATCAGCATCACGTTCTCGGTGTCCCCATGCCCCAGGTAGCGCACAAACATCACGTCCCCCTGAGAGGTGCGGGTCGGCAATCCGGTGCTCGGACCCATACGCTGGATGTCCCAGACGACAATTGGAATTTCGGCGAAGAAGGCCAGACCGGAGAACTCCGCCATCAGCGAGATGCCGGGGCCTGAGGTCGAGGTCATGGCGCGTATGCCGCCCCAGCCGGCGCCGATGGCCATACCGATCGCGGCCAACTCGTCCTCAGCCTGAACAATGGCATAGGTCGCCTTGCCGGTATCCGGATCATCCCGCAGCTGGGGTAAATAGGTATGAAGCGCGTCCGCCAGACTGGAAGCGGGCGTGATCGGGTACCAGGCGGCGAAGCCGACGCCCCCGTAGGCTGCGCCCAACGCGGCGGCGGTATTGCCGTCGATCAGGATCAAGCCCTCGGTCTGATTGTCCCGCTGCAGGTAATAGGGGTCCTGCTTGGTCAGATTCTCCTGCGCCCAGTCGACCGCCGCGTTCACCATTTCCATGTTCATCTCAACGGGCTTCTCCTTGCCCTTGAAATGGG
>CAZFCJ010000042.1:0-27679 GCA_964517315.1 uncultured Anaerolineaceae bacterium
TTTAGGGAGAGGGGCAATGTCGCCTGCGAGCCCTTCTTGGACCAGGGCAGGGGCGGATCGCCATGCGCCCCTACATCGGTCCGGTCAGGTCATTGCAGCTGTTGCTGGCAATCGTTCAGGATCATCGAACCCTGGACGTCAAAATGGCCGCAAAGAGTATTCACCCTGCAAACGCGGGTCCTTCGGTCGTGGGTCGGAAGCGCGTTGGAACGTGGTGGACAGCTTGACACCCTTGAGGGGTCAGCGTTTGGATGGCACAGGATGACCACTCAGTGCGAGGGGGTGTGCCCCGCTGGCGCGGGATGCTTGCGCTAGGGGCGCCGCCGCGCCCCCACGGGTCCCCCCTTGAGGGGGGACCTGCATGGGGGGAGATAAGTTCGAAATTCAGTTGTCAGCGCCAACCCCGATGCGAACCGGCCGCGCCAGCGAAGGCAAAACGCGACCGGGTTGCTCTGAGACCAAGCCGCCATGCGCTTGACCGTCCTCGGGCGTCCTGGTAGGCGCGCACGCTGAACGGGTTGGCGCCTTGGATCGCCAGGAGATCGGCGTAATCCCCGAGAATGCGGGCGATCTCGACGTTCTCCAATGGAGCCTCCTCGGATCTTAGGCGTCAAGGGATTTCGAGCCCTCGTTCGTTGAGGAGTTTTATAAACCTTGCTTCGTCGAGTGTCGTGACCTCCCGCTCCTGAGCTTCCTCGTATTTCGAGCCCGGGTTCTCGCCGACTACGACGAAGTCCGTTTCGCCGCTCACTGAGGACGTTGCCCGAGCGCCGCTGCGCTCGATCAGGTCCTGAGCCTCACGCCGCGTCCAGCGTTCGAGTGATCCGGTGAACACGAAGGTGAGCCCCTCGAGCGGCCCGCCGGCGGCTTCATGGGCCTCCACCTTGACGCGGCCGGAAGTCACAAGCTCATCAATCAGGTGGCGCGTCTCTTCGCCGCTCAGGAAGCCGACGATGGACTCGGCCATAATCGGGCCGACCCCGTCCACCTCCTCGAGTTCGGACTGCTCCGCATCCAAAAGCCTGTCCAGTGTCTGAAAATGGGACGCGAGGTCCCTTGCCACGGTCTGGCCGACCTCCGGAATCCCGAGACCATAAAGGAAGCGATCCAACGCCACGTGCGCGGAGTTCCGGATGTTCTCAACGAGGTTGTCGGCTTTCTTTTGACCGAAACCTTCGAGCTCAATCAAGTCTTCAGCCCGAAGATCGAAGAGTTCGGGGGTCGATTCGACCGTCCCGGTTTCCACGAGCAAGCGAGCGGTTTCCTCGCCGAGTCCCTCGATGTCCAGCGCGCCGCGCGAGCCGAGATGCTCGAGCCGACCTGCGAGCTGCGCGGGGCAAGCGAAGCTGTTCGGGCAGATGGTGAAGGGGCCCCGCTCGGTCAGAGGCGTGTCGCAGGAGGGACACCGCTCGGGGAGCCCGTAGGGCGGCTCCCGTTCGTCCTCGCTTTCAATCCGCTCGACGATCTCCGGAATCACGTCGCCGGCTCGCTGCACCCGCACCTTGTCGCCCGGGCGAATATCCATCTCACGGAGCTGTTCGCGGTTGTGCAGCGAAGCCCGGCTTACCGTGACGCCGCCGATCTCGACGGGGCGCAGCAGGGCAATCGGTGTGACGACCCCGGTTCGACCGACGCTGGGCACGATGCTCATGACTTGAGTGATTTCTCGGCGCGGCGCGAACTTGAATGCGAAGGCCCAGCGCGGGTGGTGCGAGGTCGCGCCCAGTTGGCGCCGAGCACTCAGATCCTCCAGCTTGACCACCACGCCGTCGATCTCGTACTCCAGATCGTCCCGTCTCTCGGCCAACTGGCGGTGATACTCGACGATCTCCTCTACGGCCTCGGCGCGTTGGAGATCCTCGCTCACCTGGAAGCCCCACTCCGTCAGCGCGTCCAGGACGTCCCCATGCCGTTCAAACTGCGCGCCCTCGACTTGTAGGATCTCATAGGCAAACATCGTGAGGGGCCGGGCGGCTGTGATCTTGGGATCGAGCTGTCGCAACGAGCCCGCGGCGGCGTTGCGCGGATTGGCGAAAGGGTGCTCGCCGCGCTCGATCAATTGTGTGTTGAGCTTCTCGAACTTGTGGATGGGCATGAGCACTTCACCCCGTACCGCCAGGTTTGCCGGGGCGCTGCGTTTGCGGGTTCTCAGCTGCAAAGGAACGCTGCCCACCGTGCGGATGTTTTCGATGACCCCCTCCCCACGCCGACCGTCGCCCCGGGTGCTGGCGCGGGCCAATTCCCCGGCGTCGTAAACGAGTTCGACGGATGCGCCGTCGAACTTCGGTTCGAGGACATACGTCGGGGATTTGGTGTCCGCCAGCCGATCGCGAACCCTGCGGTCGAATTCACGAAGAGAATCTTCGGTGTGACCCGAATCCAGGCTGAGCAGGGGCACGACGTGTTCGACGGTAGGCAGCTCGTCGAGCGGCTCGGCGCCGACTCTTTGGGTCGGAGAGTTCGAGTCCCAGTACTCAGGAAACTGCTGCTCCAGTTCCTTCAGCTCTTGAAAGAGCTCGTCGTAAGCTGAGTCCGAGATCTCCGGCTGGTTCTTCACGTAGTAGAGGTAGTCGTGATGCCGGATTTTCTGGCGCAGTTCCTCGACCCTCTGTCGTGCCTCGTCCTGGTCCATGGCAGTTCGACGGTCTCCGGCAAGTCGGTTGCGGGTAGACAAAGGGAATCTCATTTTGATGATAACAACCGGATTCAGCCCGGACGGAGCGACCGCAGACGCCTCGGTTGGGAGCCATTATGATTCACTTGTGGAGGATCCAAGACGCGGCGGAATCGGCGTCCAATTGAATGAGATGGACTCCTCTCCCGGGACCACCAGCCGGCGCCCGGGCGGCCGCTTTTTCGTCGCTCCCGTCTCGATGATCGAGTCGGGATTGGCCAGTGGATAAGTCCGATTGAGCGCAGTGGGGAAGGGAAGTCGAGTGCGCTACTTGGATCGCGGTTCGGTCCGCTGCCCAAACTGTGGCGAATGGGTGGCGATTGAGGTCGACCCGAGCGGGGGAAGCGAGCAGGAGTTCGTGGAAGACTGCTGGGTGTGTTGCCGCCCGATGAAAGTCCACATCAGGTTGGAGAGGGGAGACGAACCGACACTCGAAGCCGAGCCCGCATGAGAGCGGGTATTGCAAACCCCAGACCAATGCTAATCAGCGCAGCAGGAAACCTTCCGCAAGTGGATCGGTGGGGTCAATGAGGAATTCGTGACGTCCGGTGATGTGGGCTGTGCCTTCGATTTCTGGGACGACCGCGGGGTGGGGGCCGAACTGGGTGGTTTCCAGGATGCGACCACGAAAGCGGGTGCCCAGGATGCTTTCGATTTCAATCCATTCGCCGACCTTCACCTCGCCGCGCGCATGGTGAAGCGCCAGCCGGCCGCTGACCCCGGTGCCGGTCGGGCAGCGGTCCACCTCACCATCGGCGAAGACACACACATTGCGGCTGTGGGAGTTCGGATCCTCCGGCTCACCGACGAAGATGGTCCCGTAGAGAAAGCTGAGATCTTCTTCAAAGGGGTGATCCACGCTTCGGGCCTCGGCCACGGCGCGTTTGATGGAGGTTCCCTTGTCGATCAGATCGCCGAACGATCCGGGGTCCAATCCGACTTTCACCGCCTCCGCCTCGACGTAGGCGTAGAAGGCGCCCCCGAACGCCACATCGTAACCGATGCGGCCGATGCCTGGCACTTCAACGCTCTGGTCGCGTGCAAGCACAAACGACGGTACATTCGTGAAGCGCACCCGATCGACTCGTCCGCCGCGTACGTCAGCGACGGCCCGCACCAAGCCGGCCGGAGTATCGAGCGCGATCCGGGTCTGAGGCTCACGAGCGGGGAACATTCCGGTCTCAAGCGCGACTTTGGCGATGCCGATGATGCCGTGGCCGCACATCGTCGAGTAACCCTCGTTATGCATGAAGAGGATGCCGAGATCGGCCTCCTCGCTGACGGGCGGGGTGACGACGCAGCCGTACATGTCGGCGTGACCTCGGGGCTCCCACATCAGGGCCCGACGCAGGTGGTCGTGGTTCTCCAGAAGGTCGCGCCGCCGCTCCAAAATGGTTCGACCGCGAGGTTCAGGGAATCCCGAAGTGATCACCCTGAACGGTTCTCCGGCCGTGTGGGCGTCGATCGTTGTGATCCGCAGCGAGTCCGAAGGAAGCTCCCAATCCATCATCGTTCGACCACCTCTGGTTGCAACGTTTTGCGGGATAATCCGTATAGTTGATTGAGGCTAGTGTAACTGGGCCCGGTCGGGGTTCCAAGTGCGGCCGGGCAATACAGGAATCGGGAGCGGAGGCTTGACATGGCTGCATCGGCAAAGAAATCCGCGCAAGCCGCTGAACAGGCGACTCCACTCTCTCCGGGCGATGAGAGAACATGGGCCATGATCGCTCACCTGTCGATCCTGGTCAATCTGCTCAGCGGCGTGCTGGGACCCGTCGTTGCGATTGTGATTTATGCCGTCTTCAAGGAGCGGTCAAAGTTCGTCGCCTTCCAGTCGCTGCAGTCATTCGTGTTCCAGATGGTCTGGTGGGTCGGAAGCGGCGTGATCGTCGGCGTAGTGTGGGCGATCACCGGTCTGCTTTCCGCAGTCCTGATCGGGCTGTGCCTGATCCCCTTCGCCTGCGCCCTGACGATGGTCCCGCTCGCGGCCGTGATCTACGGCGTTTACGGGGCCGTGGAGACCGCCCAAGGCCACGATTTCCGATACTGGCTCATCGGCGATTGGGTCAGCGATACGCTGATGGTCCGATCGTGATTACAGGGACGTCCGGTCCCAATCGTCCGGACGTCCCCGTGAGAATGGGTGTTTGCGGGGCTAGGACCAGTGGGTTTCCGGTCTGGCCAGCAGCTCGCCGTCGACGGTCAGATCGACCCTTTCGTTGTAGAAGCAGAGCAGGCCTTCAATCTGGGGGGATTCAGGCAGGGGATCCGGATAGGTCCATACGAAATCCTCGTAGACCTCGTCGTTCAGGTGCAATGAGTAGTAGGAAGCCTTCCCTTTGTACGGGCAGCGGGTGTGCTTGTCGCTCGGCTCCAGCAGCTCGGTGCGGACATCCTCGGGTGGCAGATAGTAGCGCGTGGGCAGCCCGGTTTCGAACAGCAGGTAAGGTCGATCACTTTCGGCCAGCGTCACACCGTCGAGCTCCACCTTGACATGTCGTGAGCTGGGCCGTATGTCCACCCGCTTGTACGGATCGCGCGGGTGCACGTGGATCCGCTCCTCCTCCTCGTACCAGGCATCCATCGCCGACCACTGGAAAGTTATATATTCGGCCAGCTCGGGCACGTTTTCCGGGGGTTCAGGGTGGGCGCGCGCCGCGTTCTCAGCGGTGCGCTCACCGACCACAACGTTCCAATGGACGGTCTTTCCCTGACCGGGAAAGGTGGCCACCTTGTCCGACTCCTCGAGCAGATCCATCCTGACGTCCTCGCGGGGGAAGTAGTAGAGTGGAATCCCGCGCGTGTCCCAGACGAGGAGCGGCCGCTTGCTGTTGGCGATGTAAGTATCGTTGAACTCGACTCGGACCCAGCGCGGGCTGGGTTCGGCGTAGACCTCGGACGCGGTGCGTTCTGCCGGGTGACCTCTTGCGGGGGTTTTCGCTAACATACTGACTCTCCTGTCATTGTGTCCTACCAGCTTTCTTCTAAGATAAGCGTAGAATATTTCAATTTCGTTAAACAGGACGGAACCTTACACTGGCGCCGTGTACAGGAGGTCATGACGTGAAAAAGCGTGAGCTGATCGAACGCCTGCAGGTCAGCCGGGAAGAGATGGAGCGGCTGCTGCGCGGTATCAACGAAGAACAGATGATGGAACCTGGGGTGATGGACAGTTGGTCGATAAAGGATATCCTGGCTCACCTCTGCCGCTGGGAAGGGGAGATGGTGACCATGCTGTTCCAGCTCAAGCAAGGGCGGAAACTATCCCGCACCCGGATCAAGAATATGGAGGATGTCGACCGAGTCAATGCAGAATGGCACCGGGAGGACAAGGACCGAGCGCCGGATCTGGTTTTGAGCGATTTTCGCGGCTTGCGCGAGCAGACTCTCCGTCGCGTGGAGGAGTTCTCGCAGGCTGAGCTGAACGATCCAACGCTGCATCCCGCGCTGCGCGATACGCCGTTGTACAGGTGGATTGCCGTCGATACCTATGAGCACGAAGCCGAACATGCTGAACAGATCCGGCATTGGCGTGAGGAAGTGGGCATCTGAGTTTGGAAGCCGGCGCTCGTGAATAGGCGGAGAATCGTGAGAAGGGGAAGCATCGTTTCTTGCCTGACGGCGCTGCTGGCCCTCCTGGTCACCGCATGTATCGGAACCCGCCAGGTGCCCGCGCCGGGCGCAACACCCGAGCTGAGCCGGATCACGGTCCAGAACCTGCGCGTGCCTTTGGACGGCGCGTCGCTCGCCGTCCGCCGCGCGGCTTCCGCCGATCCGGTGAGCACGCTCATTGCGCTGCACGGCGGCCCGGGGGTGGCCTCCTCATACATGCATGGGCTGGATCGTCTCACCGCGGATGGGGTCGCCGTGATCACGTACGATCAGCGGGGCGTTGGCGGCTCCGGTCTGCCGGAGGTCGACTTTTCCATGGCGGCTTACGTCGAGGACCTGGCAGCGGTGCAGCAGGAGGCCGCTTCGGTCCCGGCCGTCGTGTTTGGCCATTCTTGGGGCGGCCTGCTGGCTCTCAACTACGCTGCGGCCCATCCGGAACGGGTTCGGGCGCTGGTCTTGTTCGGGGCGGCGCCTCCGACCCGGTCGGCTTTGGAGCGGGCCGCCCGCGAGTTCGAGCAGCGGTTGGAAACCCTACAGACCCGAGGAATTGTCCCCAGGCCGCTGCCAGCGGGCGATATCTATCTGGAGTCAATCCAGCCCGCCTACTTTTCGGACCCCACGCTTGAGCTGCCTTCCGAGTTGGTCGGCTTGAAGTACGCTCCCCGCGTGAACCGGGCGACGTGGACCACCCTCGGTCACTACGATTTCCGGGAGCGGCTGCGCTCACTGGACCATCGGGTTCTGTTCTTCTGGGGCCGAGACGATCCGTTTGGCGAGGGGATGGCCCGAGCCACGCTCAGGGCCCTGGAGAACGCTCAGGTCGAGACCATCTGGCTCGAAAACTGCGGACACTACTGGTTTGAGTGCCCGGACCCGTTCTACGCGCGTCTGGCCGCATTTTTGGAGGCCGATCCGGGAGGCTCCTCCTCGCTTTGGCGGAGTTCGAAAGTTGGTTTAGACTGGTGAAGGTACCCGGCCATAGGTCAGGAGTCATTATGCAGCCGCTCCGTGAACGGATCCTCGGAATCGACCGCAAGGTGCCGCTGCTCACTGGGGAGCGGGTTCGCTATGTCAATCTGGATAACGCGGCCAGCACTCCCGTGCTGCAAGACGTCAAGTTGGCGCTGGATGAATTCCTGCCTTACTACTCCAGCGTTCACCGCGGCACGGGGTTCAAGTCGCGTCTGAGCACGGTGGCCTACGATCGGGCCCATCAGATCGTGGCCGACTTCTTCGGCGTCGATCTCGAGTCCCACACGGTGATCTTCGGCAAGAACACGACCGAAGCGATCAACAAGCTCGCGTACAGGCTGCCGCTCGACGACGATGCAATTGTGGTTTCCACCCAGATGGAGCACCATTCAAACGACCTGCCTTGGCGGCACCGCGCTGAGGTCGTCCACGTGGCGGTGACGCCCGATGGCCGCTTGGACGAAGCGGATTTCGACCGGAAGCTCTCCGAATACGGCGACCGGATCGCCCTGGTCGCTGTGGCGGGCGCTTCGAACGTCACGGGTTACGTGCAGCCGATTCACGATCTTGCTCGCAAGGCGCATGCGGTCGGGGCGCGCATCCTCGTCGACGCGGCCCAGCTCGCCCCGCACCGTCCGATCACCATGCTGCCCTCGGACGATGAAGCGTTGGATTTTCTCGCTGTCTCCGCTCACAAGATGTACGCGCCGTTTGGCACCGGCGCCTTGATCGGGCCCAAGGACGTGTTTTTGGAGTCGCCTCCTGAGTATCGCGGTGGGGGGACGGTGGACATCGTGACGCTCGACGAGATCGCTTGGGCGGGCCTGCCCGACCGAGACGAAGCGGGCAGCCCGAACGTGGTCGGCGGGGTGGCATTGGGTGCCGCGCTCAAGGCGCTGGACGAGGTGGGCATGTCGACGATCGCCGAGCACGAGGCCCAACTGCTCGACTATGCCATCGAGCGTCTGAAGGAGGTGCCGGGTTTGCGGATGTACGGCGCGACGGAGTCGGGCGGCGGCCCTGATAAGGTGGGCGTCATACCCTTCAACATCGAGGGACTATCCCATTTTTACGTGGCTTCGGTGCTGGGCTACGAGGCCGGTATCGGCGTGCGCAGCGGCTGCTTCTGTGCTCATCCTTACGTCGTCCACCTGCTGGATCTGCCCCCCGAGGAGGCCGCGGGCTGGCGCGAACGGGTGCGCGCCGGCGACAAGTCGGACATGCCGGGGATGGTGCGGCTGAGCTTCGGCTGCTACAACAATCAGGAGGACGTCGACCGCCTGGTGGACGCGCTCTGCCGGGTGGCCCGCGGCGAGGTCGCCGGTCGCTACCGGGTTGACCGCGCCACCGGTGAGTATCTTCCTGATGGTTACGCGGAACCGCTGCAAAGCTACTTTCACCTGTGATGACCATCCTCGATCCCGCAGTGGAGGCCTTGATCGTGCTCCAGCATTTTCGTGACGATCGCTCAAGAAACCCATCCCTCGTCGCCCGGTGGTCTACGTGAAATCGGCCTCTCGAATACGCGTCTTGATCAATCCCCGCGCCGGTGAGCCGACTCCCATTCTACGCGTCCTGACGGAGGCGCTGGATAGTCATGGGTTGGAATGGCAGGCCGATGTGATCGGGGCGGCCGATTCGGTCGACCAGCTCGTCAGGCAGGCGCTTGACTGGGGCGCCGAGAGAATCGCGGTGTACGGGGGGGATGGCACGGTATCTTCGGTGGCTCAAGCGCTCGCGGGGGTCGACGCCGCGCTGGCCATCCTTCCCGGCGGCACGGGCAATGTGATGGCCGCCGAGCTCGGGGTGCCCTCCGATCTCCAAGCTGCCTGCCAATTGCTGACCGGCCCGAACGAGCTGCGCAGGGTCGACGTGGGACGGGTCAACGGGCAAATCTTCGTGCTCCGGGTAGGGGTCGGTTTGGAAGCGGACATGGTCGCTCAGGCGGATGCGAACCTAAAGGCGCGCCTGGGTCCTCTGGCGTATGGTTTGGCCGCGTTGAGCGCGCTGCAGGAGCGCCGCCAGAGCCGGTACCGGATCGAAATCGATGGGGAATGGCGCGAGGCCGATGCTGTGACGTGTGTGGTCGCTAATTCGGCCAATTTGGGCCGACCCGGGCTGAAGCTCGCGCCGGACATTGAAGTTGACGACGGCCTGCTCGATGTGGTTCTGCTGCGGGACGCCGACTTGGAGGCGATCGCCGCTCTGGTGAAAGCCGCCCGCGGAGCTGAGCCGGGAACGGAATCGATCCTGCGCTGGAAAGGAAAACGCATTCGAGTCGAGGCCTCTCCCGATCGGGAGGTCCAGATCGACGGCGAAATGGGTTTGTCACTTCCCCTCGAGATTTCGGTGGATCCCGGCAAACTCAAAGTCGTAGTTCCGCCGTCCAATGGAAACGGAGGCTGACATTTGTCCGAAGTTGAACTGACCAGCGTCGAAGAGACTAATCTCCTGACCAAGTGGTTCCATCTGCTCCGGCTGCACCTGGTGCATCGCGGGATTCGCTACGCGTTGCTGTGGACCACTGATTTGATCGTCAGGCTCACCTGGGGTGTATCCCCAGCGCGCTTTACAAAGATTACACCCCATCTTCACGTCGGCGGCCAGTATCTGCGCTGGGGCTGGCCGATCTTGGAGCGCCGGGGCATCACGGCGGTCGTCAACATGCGCGAGGAGTTCGACGACCGTGACAAGGAGATCGCGCCCGAGCGCTACCTGTATCTTCCCACTGTGGACAACACGCCCCCGTCGCTGGACGATCTGCGAAAGGGAAGCGCTTTTATCCACGAGGAGATTCAACGCGATGGCCGCGTTTATGTGCACTGTGAAGCGGGTGTCGGCCGCGCCCCGACCATGGTCGCTGCCTACTTCGTCTCGCGCGGCATGGCCCCCGAGTCGGCCTGGGAACTGCTCCGCGAGCGCAGGCCGTTCATTCGTCCCACTCCGACCCAAGTGAAGCAGGTCAAGCGCTTCGCTCGCTTCGCGGCGAATGGCGCGGGCAGCGGGGAGCGGCGGTCTCGGACGGCTTGAGAGCCGGGGAGTTCGTTTGATGGCCAAGCATTTTGTCCTGGTCGCGGGCAACATCGGAGCGGGCAAAACTTCGCTCACCGAACGTCTCGGCGAGCGGTTGGGGTGGAAGATGGCGTTCGAATCGGTGCAGGACAATCCCTATCTTGCTGATTTCTATCAAGACATGTCGAAGTGGGCCTTTCATCTGCAGGTGTTTTTCCTGGGCCACCGGGCGGAGCAGCACCTGATGATGGCCAGGGATCCTCGCTCCGCGATTGTCGACCGTTCGATCTTCGAAGATGCAGAAATCTTCGCTCGGGCGAGTTTGGAGTTGGGCAATGTGACCGAGCGTGATTACCGGACGTACCGCAAGGTGTACGCGCTGGTCGTGAATTCCCTGCCTCCCCCCGATCTACTGATTTATCTGAAGGCCCCGGTTCAAGTGCTCCTGGAGAGGATTCGGGCGCGCGGGAGGGAGATGGAAGCGAGCGTGAGCGCGGAGTATCTCGCTCTGCTCAAGAAGTACTACGATCAATGGCTGGAGGACTTCGACTCCTGTCCGGTGCTCACGATTCGCACCGACGACCTGGACTTCGTGAACCGGAAGAAGCACCTGGACACTGTGGTCGAACGCGTCCAGGAACGGCTCACAGGCCGCGAAGAACTGCAGTTTCCCTCCGATTAGTCCCGCTTTTTACAAGAAATTTACACCCAGAACACCGGCATTTGACGTCACCCCTCGAGGATGGCTGCTGAAACGAACGCTCTCAGGAGGTGACCCGACGACACTGCTACGCAACGGATTACTGCTGATGGTTCTACCGCTCCTTGCCTTGCCCGCGCCCGCCTTCGCCGAGCGGGGAGGCCCGAGGGGCCACCATCGCGCGGCGGGAGAGATCATCGCAGTCGACACGCCGGCCAGCACGTTTGAAATGAGGACGCGGCGCGGCGAAGATCTCACGGTCTTCGTGACAGAGGACACCGTGTTCCGTTCTATCGATGGCGAAATAGAGAATTTGGAGGATGTCGAAGTTGGAATGAAGGCGTTTGTGGCTGGCGAACCCGTCGAGGGAGGGATTTCGGCCAGAATTGTCGGCGCGGCCCACCCCGATCAGCTCGAGGGGCTCAAACGAGTCGGCGGCGAAGTGGTCCAAGTGAACAGGGGCAGGGGAGATTTCACCCTGGAAAATCGGGCCGGCGAAGAGGTGCTGCTCACCGTCAGCGATGAAACGCGCTTCCACAGTCCCCAGGGGGACGTCGCTGGCCTCGAGGACCTCGAGCGGGGCATGCACGCCGTTGCCGTCTATCGGGAGGCCGACGGCCTGAACCTCGCGCTGCGCGTCGGCGTGCGCGCGGGCGCGCACCGGCCGGGTTGGCCCCGGGCTGACGTGCGCGCCGCCGGTCGGATTACATCGATCGGGGATGAAACCGTGACCATCGAGGCGCGCAATGGCCGGATGGTGACCATGGCCATCACCGATCGGACGGTGGTGCGCGCCCGTGGCGGGGGTGAGCCGCAGGAGGGCGACTTCGCGATCGCACTGGGGCAACACGACGCGGGCGGGGAAGTCAGGGCCCTCCTTGTGGTGGCGTTTCCCGGTCGGGGGCCGGCGGACGGCGTGCGGCCTCAGTCCGAACGGCAAGGCTTTGGCGGCGCCGGATTTGATTGGGGTCGGTGAGCGCCAGTCCGGATAACGTACGGGCCCTGATGATCGGTCGATACAGCGAGAGGAGTGGGGCTGTCGCAATAGCTTTTCGCCCATGGCCAAAGGCCTCGGTCAACCACATCCCCGCACAGCCGTTCGCAGCGGGTCCGTAGGCGACCGAAGCGAGAGCGCACGCACGTGCGGATCACACTGGGTCGGTCACGGCGGAAAGCCCCTCGCCTTTAAACGAGGGAGAGGGCTCGGCTGAGGGTTCCTACTCCCCGCTGGAAGACTCCACCAGCGCCTCCGACACAGCCGCCGTCTGAGGATGCACCTTCCGGGTGGCGAATCGGATCACTGGATACCCCGAGAAGAAGGGTGGATCGTTTGGGATGACGTTGGCGCCAAGCTGGTGGAAATGGGCCGTCCCAAACGGAGGCGCCCGCTACGGATCCAATGGATTTGGCTAGGTCGGGCCAGCACACGATACGCCCCTACGGCGTGGAAGGGCCGGGGGCCAACAGCCAACGGCCGCTGGCCTAGCGGTCCAACTGCCGATGACGCGCGGCGATTTTCGACACTGCTTGGCTGATGCGGGCGCGGTTGGCCTCGATCTGGTGCCAGCGGCTGGCGCCGGAGGGATGGGGCAGCGGGATCACCCAGCGTCCCTCGCGTTCAATCTCGCGTCCGATGATCTGTGTCAAAGGGCGGCTGACGGGGAAGTACAGGTTGATGGCCAGGCGCCCGACCGGGATGATCAGCGCGGGGTCAACAAGCTCGATTTCTCGCTCCAGGTACGGCGCGCAAAGGTCCCGCTCCTGCTTACTGGGCACCCGGTCGCCCCCGCCCTCCGACTTGCCCGGAAAACACTTGGTCACCGAGGTCATGTATTGGCGGCCCCTGAATTCGTTCTCGTCGATGCCGGCGTCCGACAGCCATTTGAACAGCCGCGTTCCGCTGCCGGCGTTGAAAGGGCGTTTGGCCTCCACCTCCGTGACGCCGGGGGCCTGCCCAATGATCATGATCTGCGCTTCCGAGCTGCCCGAGAAGATTGCCCCCGGGGTGATTTCGTGGCCGGCTTCCAGACAGCGACGACAGCCCCGCATTTCTTGCTGCAGCCGCTTTAACTGGGCGGCCGCGCTCATTTCTCGCCGGCCCGGGTCGCCGTCCAGGCCTCTTTGATCACCTGAGCGTCCTTGTCCATGTGCTCGGGGCTCTCGCAGACAATCCGTCCGCCGCAGCTGAAATCGGCCAACGCCTGCAGCAGTTCTTCGAGATTGAAATCCGAATCGGCGAGCATAAGATGCCTACTCTCGCCTTTCTCCGTGTATTCGATGCCCGAGAGGTGACAGTGCAGCCGCTCCAGGGACGACTGGCCGAGCTCCTCCCGATAGCTCTCCAAGCTCGCACACCACTCGTCGTAGGAGTTCATCGAGCCGTCACCGGCTCGGGCGTGGAGGTGGGCGAAGTCCAGGCATGGCTCGACTCCGTCGATCTCGGCGGCCATGACGAGTGTGTCCTCGAGCGATCCCAACAGCGCGCCTCTGCCCATCGTCTCAGGCCTCAGGGTGACGGGGTTGTCTTCCGCCTGCAGTTCCTGCGCGCAGGCCCCGAGCCGGGCGAGTGCCGTCTCCAGCACCTCTTCGGGCTCCTGATCGAAATAGGAGCCCGGATGGAAGATGATGTCCGTGGCGCCGGCCAGATGCCCGGCCCTGGCCGCGTCCATTAGGCGCTTGCGGCTCTTGGGCCACTCTTCCTCGTCGGCGTTTAAGTTGATGTAGTAGGGGGCATGGACGCTGAGCTGTACCCCGGCCGCATGTCCGGTTTCTTTGATCTTGCGGGCGGTCTTCTCTGAGACCCGCACTGAGCGGACCCACCCAATCTCGAATGCAAAGAGGTCCTGATCGGCCAGGTGTTGGATGGTGCCGATCGAGCCGCCGGGGTTCTTTGGGGTCGATTTGGGAGAGCCTACGGTGCCGAATACGAAGTCGCGATTGGCCAAGGTGTTCTCTCCTCCTCCGGGGCGGACTGATGACTAGTTTACTCCCTGAATTCCGAGGATCGTTCGAGATTGGCAGACCTGTGTAGGGGCGACCGGCTGGCCGCCCCTACGTCGTTAATCCGGTCCCCGAACGGGGAATTGAGGGAACGGGAGGCAATTCAGGTGCCGGTTTCCATTCTCCCTCGATGCGGGACAAAGGAGGTTCCTGGGATGTTAAGAAGGGAATGCAGTCCGAGCTCGGAGGCGGCTCCTATTCCACCTCCGACTCCTCCTCGCCCGCGTTGCGCAGCGAACCCGTTTTGGGGAGCGCTTCGCGGGGCAAGGTGAAGAAGAAGCTGGCGCCCTCTCCTTCCGGGCTTCGCACCCAGATGCGGCCGCCGTGCTGCTCGATCACCGTCTTGGCCAGCGCGAGGCCGAGGCCGGTGCCCTCGATCGGGCTGTTGGGGTTGTCCACCGTCAATCGGCCGCGGAAGAAATGTTCAAATACGTGCGGCAGCTCGTCCTCGGAGATGCCGGGACCATCGTCGCTGACCTCGACCATCACGCTTTCATCGTCCCATTGGACCTCGATGTCGATGTTCCCGTCCGGCGGGGTGAACTTGACGGCGTTGCTGAGCAGATTTGACATGACCGAGTTGAGCCGGTTCGGATCCCCCATGACCAGAAGGGCCTCGTCCGGAGCCTCGTAGCTAACCGTGTGCTCTTTGGCTTCAGCCAGCGGCCGCAGGTCCTCAATCGCCCTTCGGATGAGGTCGTTCACCTGGCAGGGCTCGAAGCTCACCTGAGTTGTCGATTCCACGCGGATGGTCTCCAGCAGACCGGTGATGAGATTGGTCATGCTGTCCGTCGCCCGCTGCATCATGTTCAGCGCCTTGCGCTGCTGCTCACTGAGCTCGGCGTCATTGAGCAGGTCCGCCCCCAGCCGGATCGCATTCAGAGGATTTTTCAGGTCGTGGGCTGCGGTGCCCAGCAGCTGAGAGCGCATGCGGTCGATCTGCTTCAGGGCCGTGATGTCCTGCATGACGGCCACTCGGCCGACGTCGGTGACTTCGCTGATGGTCGTGTACAGGACGCGCTCGGTCGGGGTGGTGGTTTCCAGCGTCACCGGAAGGCTGATGTCATCATCCATCAGCAGTTCGCCCAACGGGTGGCTGTGGAAGATCTCTTCGGCCGGGCGGCCGACCGCGATGTCCGCGCTGATACGGAACGTTTGTACCGCCGCCTTATTCACCAGGATGATGCGGCCAGTTCGGTCCGTCAGCACGACCGCGTCGGCCGTTTCCACGAGAGTGGTCTCCAGCCGGCTGCGCTCCTCGGCGACCTGCCTGAACAGATTGGCGTTGTCGATCGAGATCGAGGCCCACGAGGCCACCGAAGACAGCATCTGCTTGTCATCGTCATTGAACCCACCGCGCGGATGGTTGATCGCCTCGATGACTCCGAGCGTCTCCCCGCGGGTTTCCAATGGAACGCACAAAACGCAGGTCGTGAGAAGCCCGGTTTGTGCGTCGATGGCGCTGTGGTACAGCGGGTTGGTACGGACATCGTTTACGATCAGCGGCTGATTGTTGCGGGCTACCCAGCCTGCGATGCCTTCCTCGAGGCGAATGGCGACGTCTCGGATCCGAACTTGACCCTCGCCGCTGGCTTTGAGCACCAGCTTATTTCCGTCTTCGTCAAGGAGAAACAGGATACAAGCTTCGACCTGGAGCATGCGCTGAGCGTTGCGCATCGCCTTCTCAAGCGCCGCATCGAGGTCGAGGCTGGAGGTCATCTCGCGCCCGATCTCGTTCAGAAGCTGGAGCTGATTGGCCCGATCCCGCGAGGCCTCCAGGTGGATTGCGTCCTCGAGCCCGATGGCCCCAATGTTGATAATGGCTTGCGCCAGCTCCACTTCCTGATCGTTGATCCCTCGACCTTCCTGATCGTAGAGCAGGCGGACGAGGCCCAGGGCCTGCTGGCGCGTAGCCAGCGGGAACACCGCAGATGCCGATATGCCCTCGGCCTGAAGCATCGCGATGTCTTTGGAGGATCCTTCCGCTGGCGCGAGGCTGACGACGGTCGGTTCCAGCGTCTCCATCACCTCTTCGTGCACTGGGTACTCAGGCATGCTGTCGGCCACAAGCGAGACGACGGTGTGCTGAACGTTCGTATTCAACTGCTGCCGGAACCGTGTGGTCCGCCGCTCGCCGTCTTCCAGGACGAGGACTTCACAGGTGTCGGCCGAGGTCGCCTTCAGAAGATGGGCCGCCATCTGGCGCAGGCTTTCCTGCTTATCCCTTGTACTGGTGATGGCGTGGCTGGCCTGGTACAGCAGGGACAGTTTGTGAAATAGATAGCTTTGACTGGCGGACTGACGAGCGTAGGCGAGGATCTCGGCCGCCCGGGTCGCCAGAATTTTCATCGCTGTGAGCTCGTCTTCGCTGTATCCTTGTGTTGCGTCGCGAGCCACAAACAGCAGACCGTTGACTTGGTCCGCTGTCACACACGGCGCACAGGCGACCGCACCCGGGCTGAGCGGCAGTCCCAGTGCACCCTGTCCGCCGCTTGAATTGGCAGGCTGCTGCTTGCTGAGCGCGGTCTTGATGACCGGGTTATCTGAGCCCATCGAAATCCGGCCCAAGTCGCCCAACGGGGTGCCGAGTGAGAAACGGGGTCTGAAACCGCTCTCGCGCTCGTCGAACTCAAAGAGGGCCAGGCGGTCCGCCTGCAGAATTTCCTCGGCGAGCTCCAGAAGCCCATCCAGCGCTTCCGAGGGATTGTTGTAGTCGAATGTAGCGATGGCCGCGCGGTTGATGGCTTCCGCCTTGGCTGTGTATTCGACATTCATTGAGATAGTACGTCACCCCCCAGCTACCGGACGATTGACCCAAATCTCTGGCATTATCCCATAGATAAAGGGAGGTCGCAATTCTGAGCGGGCGGGGATGGGAACTTGTAAGGAACCTGCAAGAGTGGGACCTTAAAGCTCTAACCCCCCACGATTAAGGCCCAAAGTGGGGGCCCGAGCAGGAGAAGGCCGACCAGAATTGCAACCGCGGCGGTCACGAGCACTGCGGCGGCGGCCGTGTCCTTGGCAACTTGGGCCAGGGGGTGGGCCTCCGGGTTCGTCAAATCGACGATGGCTTCCAGCGAAGTATTGAAAATCTCGGCCGTCCAGACCATGCCGATCACAAGCAGCAGAATGATCCATTCCGAGCGGTGCAGTCCAACCAGCGCAGCCAAACCGAGCGCGGCCGTTGTGAGTGCAGCGTGGATCCATGCATTGCGCTGCGTGCGAAGTACGAACCAGACGCCGGCGAAGGCATGACGGAAGGACGACCAGCGCGACTGCTGGGATCCACCGGGGCTCATCGCCGATCGATGTCGCCGAGATGAACTCCCAACTCGCGCAGCGCCCGATCCTGAGCCGCCCACATTTCCGATTTGGCTTCAGGATCGTCGTGATCATGGCCCAGCAGATGGAGCACACCGTGCACGGTGAGCAGCGTAAGTTCGCTGGCGAGGGAATGGCCGGCCGAGCTCGCCTGTCGCTCGGCTTGGGGTAGGGAAATGACCACGTCTCCCAGGTAGTAAAAACCCGATTCAGGGTCGCTTTCACCCATGGGAAACGCCAGTACGTCGGTCACTCGATCTTCGTCCCGGTACTCTTGGTTGAGCGACTGAATCGTGTCGTCGTCTGTGTACACGAGGGTCAGCTCTGCGTTGTCCATCGTGGCCTGGCGCACTGTCTCTTTCGCGGCCGAGCGCAGTGCCTCCGCCTGGTCCGCTTGCAGGTCTTCGGATTTCAGATGGATTTGGACCGTCATCTGGCGTCGGGCTGGGCCGCTGGGGCCGATGCGGGTTCCGTGTCGGGCTCGACCGCGTCGAGATCTAGAGCTTGCGAGCGCTCTGAGGCGGCCTCCTCTTCTTCCGTTTCAGGGTAGCGGATGCGGGGATGATACATACCACGCAGCGTGTTCACGAAGGAGCGGCGGACCGTATCCAGGTCTTTGAGCGTTAGATCGGTGCGGTCGAGCTGGCCGGCGGACAGGCGGTTCTCGATGACCCAGCGTACGAGGTCTTTGATCGCTTGCTCGCTCGTCGGAGTCTCGGCCCGGGCCTTGGCCTCTACACCGTCGGCCAACATGAGCAAGGCGGTCTCTCGCGAGCGCGGTCTGGGCCCCGGATACGTGAAATCCTTCTTGTCGACCCGGTCCTTCTCCCCTCCAGCTGCGTCGATCGCCGCCTGGTACTGGAAGCCGGCTTCGAGCCGGCCGTGATGTTCGGGGATGAAATCTCGCACCGCTTTGGGCAGTCGGTACTTGCGCGCCAGGTCGAGCCCGTCCTGAACATGACCGACGATCACACTGGCACTGGTCGTGGGATCGAGCTGCTCGTGGATGTTCTGTCCCGGGAGCTGATTCTCGATAAAGAATTGGGGACGCAGCGCTTTGCCCGCGTCATGGTAAAGGGCCCCTACCCGGGTCAAGAGTGCGTTGGCTCCGATGGCCCGGGCCGCCTGCTCCGCCAGATTGGCGACCTGCAGGCTGTGTTGGTAGGTGCCCGGAGCGTTGCGCAGAATGAACTGCAGCAGAGGATGATCCGGACGTGCCAGCTCAATCAATTGGAGGTTGGTGGTGATGCCCAACAGACTTCCGATGAGCAGCAGCAGCCCGAAGGCCAGGCTGGCCGAAATCAGGCCACTCAACAAACCGGTGCCCATCAGGGTGGCCTTGCCCACCAGATCGGTGGCCGGATCTGGGAAACGGAAGACGACGACGACCGCGACTGAAGCGAGCGCCGAGGCCAGGCCGGCCCAGAAAAACGAACTCAGTCGCTCGGCCTCGCCGATCATCAAACTGCCCAAGATCCCGCTCAAGCCGAAGTAGAGCCCGAGCTCCAGGCCGCGCGCGGCGAGAAAGCCGGCCAGTCCGGCGATCGTGATCGCGCTCATGACCCCTAACCCTGGGCCCATCAGCACCGCGATCAACATCGGCAGCGTCGCCGTCGGGAACAAATAGGGCATAACCGTTCGCCCGGGCACCATGAAAGACAAGCCGACGGTAAAGGTTATGAACAGCGCCGCCAGTGTGAGGGTGAGGCGCGTGCTTTGGATTTGCTCGGGGTGAACTCGGTAGGCGAAGAGCAAGAAACTAAATCCCAGCAACGTGACGAGCAGCCCCCGGTAGGCGACCTCCCGCCAGGGTTCCGGCTCAGTTAGCAAGCCGTAGCGGTCCAGCGCCTCGATATCCTGCTCGGTGACGACTTCACCCCGGCTGATAATCGTCTCACCGGCAGCATAAGACTGGATAATGGGAGAGACGGCCTCGCGCGCCCGCTCCCGGGCTGCCGTCGTCGCCTCCTCGTTCAGCCGAGAATTGGCGGCGACGAAGGCGCTGGTCAGGCGCACGACGAGAGCCGCCTGTTCCTCCGGCATGGAGATGCTGACCAATGCGGGCACCGAGCGGCGCGCCTGCTCGACGCGGTCAGGCCGAATTTCGGTCCGCAGGACCTGCTCGAGCACATTGACCGACTCCTCACGCACGGCCTGCCAGCGCGAGGGTGACAAATTGAGCAGTGCCTGCGCGGTTGCATCATCCAGGGTGAGGGATTCGATCGCCTGCAGGTCTTGCAATTTCTGCTCGGTTGAGGCGTTCTGATCGGCACGAACGGCTTCGATGAAGTTCAGCGCGGCCCGCAGCTGATCGAGCTGCTCGCGGGCGACCTGGCTGTCGGGGGGATCATAGACGTTGTTGACCGCTTCGGCCGCGGCCTGGCGCGCCTGCTCGCTGAGGACGTCGCTGCTGTAGGAAAGAGGGTAGGGCGCGAGAATGTCCTGCGGGGCCACGTCGCCCGGCTCGAGCCCGAACGTGGCCTGGCGCTGTGAGATGGGAAATGAGAGCGCTGCCGTCATGCCGACCAGGGCCACGATGAAGATCAACCAGAGGCGGGCAGATCTCCAGGCCTCCTGCAATCGCCGCAGCGCCGATCGGTGAGCGAGGGCTTCCTCGTCCATGGTCCGTCCGGTCAGGACTCCTCTTGCAGGAGCCGTCGCACGATGCCGCTGACCTGCTTGCCCTCGGCGCGGCCCGCTGTTCGGGACATCATTTCGCTCATGACCCGACCCATGTCCTGCATGCTATCCGCCTCCAGCTCCTCTACCACTTCGTGGGCCATTGAGGCGATTTCATCTTCGCTCAGCGGCTCGGGCAAGAATTCCTCTAGAATCTGGAGCTCCGCTTCCGCCTTCTGGACCAGATCGTCGCGCCCAGCTTTCTCGGCGTCCTCGATCGTCTCCCTGCGCGCGTTGGCCTCCTTCTGCAATACTTTGAGTAGGTCTTCTTCTCCCAAAGCCTCGCGTCGGTCGACCTCAGCCAATTTGATGGCGGAGAGCAGCATGCGCATGGTGTCTCTTCGAGTCTTGTCCCCCTCGCGCATGGCCTCCTTGAGTTCGCTTTCAAGCTCCGCTTTCGTCACCATCATGAGCTCCGTGATTTGAGTGGGGTGTTGGGTAGAAGGTTGGGAAAATGCGGGGTTCGATTGGGTCTGATACTGTGGCCGCCATTCTATCATAGGGATCCAGGCCTCACTCCCTTCCGGGTTGCAGGTCAGCGCTGCTTTTAACCGGTGCCAGAGGCGTGCCACGAAGTCCCGAATCCCGGACTCCGCTGATCCGAACCCGGGTGAGCTGATTCCAAAGGTCCTGACCGGCGTGTGCTTCCACCCGCAAATAGTTGTCGCTCAGGCCGGAGATCCTCCACCCCTGATCGTCGATCGCCTGGGCTCGCTCCCAAAGAACGGCGAGCTCCCGCCCTACGAAGCGCTCTCGAAAGCGGCGGGCCGAGTCGGCGACCGTTCGGCGGACCCGCCTTGCGCGGCGTTTGGCGGCGCGGGAATGGATCCTGTCGGGGAGGTTCTTGGCGGCCGTGCCCGGTCGCGGCGAATAAGGGAAAACGTGCGCGTCGGCGAACTGCATGCTCTCGATGAAGTCAAGGCTCCGCTGGAATTCCGCCTCGGTCTCACCGGGGAACCCTGTGATCACATCCGTGGTGATGGCGACCTGCGGGATTTCCGCACGAGCTCGCGAAACCAACCGACGGAACTCGTCGGGCGTGATCGGGCGTCCCATGCGCCGCAGGGTCTCCGGGCAGCCGGATTGAAGCGGCAGGTGCAGTTGGCGACAAAGCCGCGGATCCTGCCACAGCGAGAAAAACCCCTCGGGAAGCCCCCAGGGCTCGAGCGACGAGAGCCTGAGTCGGGCGATATCGGTGTGGCCCAGCACCGCTCGCACCAGGTCCACTAAGTCCGTGTCCTGCTCCAAATCCCGGCCGTAGCCACTGAGCTGCACCCCGCTGATCACCGCCTCCTGGGAGCCGCCTTCGACCGCGGCCTGAACCTGACGCACGACCGCGCGCGGGAGAAGGCTGCGGGATGGGCCGCGCGCCAGGGTCGTCAAACAGTACGTGCAGTGGTGATCGCAACCGTCCTGGGCCTTAATGTAAGCCCGGGTGCGCATCCGCAGTCCGGGGACCGCGCGGCGCTCGGTTGGCTCACGATCGAACTCTTCCTCAGGGAGGTCCAGCACGAGGCGGACGAGGTCATCCTTATCGTCGTTGGAGATGACATGCGCTACTCCGTCAAAGCCGGCCGCCCGATCCGGGTTCAGCGAAGCCCAGCAACCCGTTGCGATCAGGTCGGCACCCGGCTGCGCTTCGTGATAACGGCGCAGCCTGCGCCTTGACTCTGAATCCGCCTTGGCCGTCACCGTACAGGTGTTCAGGACAATGAGGTCCCCCTCTTCCGGCTGCGGGACGAGTTTATAACCGGCAGCGCGAAACTGGCGCGCCATTCGTTCAATTTCGCCCTGGTTCAACCGGCATCCGATGCTGTCGAGGAAGACGCCTTTTGGTCTATCTTCGGTCACGGTTTCACCACCGAAAAGTTATCGAACGTAATTTCGACCCCCGACTCCTCGTAGGTGCCTGCCAGCAAGCCGACATCGCCCTGTGGCCACTCAGCAGCCTGGGTCTCGTTCACCAGCATACCGTTAACGTAAAGGCGCAGTTGATAGCCGGTGCAGTCGGCTCGCAGGTTGTTCGGTCCCTGCCCCTTATGAACCGCCTCTGAAGGCAGGAGGGCGCCGCCGGTCAGGATCATTCGGCGCCCGCCCTTGTTGAGGCCGATGCCCGAGTATCCGTCGCTCGAGATGGAGAAGAAGTAGAAGTTGCGGGCGTCCTGATAGCGGCAGATTAAGCCAAACAGGTTATCGTCCGGGCCGTTGGTCTTCGTGGCCTGGACCTGCAGATGGATGTCACTGAAAGAGAGGCCGGGCGTGGACCAGACATCGCTGTGAGGAGCCTTCACCCGGATGACGTACGTGCCTGACGCGTAGTCGGTGTCGTAGTCCTGATCGTGTTGCTGCTCCCAGCCGCTGATGGGCCGCGAGAAATCGTCTTGGAAGAGCACCTCTCCCGATTCGGCCTGCAGGTCGATCCCCGTGCAGGCCGAGAGGGCGAGGGCCAGCACCAGGGCGGGGAGTAGAAGCGGTCGACCGTCCAAGTGGGTCATAGAAGCCGTTCAGGGGCAGGATTGTAGCACAGCACGATCTCAGCCACCGAGCCGTTCGAGCGCGCGTTGTGCGAACTCGCCGTAGCGGCCGTCAGGGTCCAGTTCGACGGTTCGTTCGAGCAAGGCCACGGCCGGGCCGGTTTGACCGCGTTCAAGGCGTAGTAGGGCGAGATGATAGTGCGCACGGGGCGAGGAGGGAGCCCAGGCGACGGCGCGCTCGAGGAGCCGTTCCGCGACGGCGAACTCGCCGCTC
Organism: uncultured Anaerolineaceae bacterium; assembly: GCA_964517315.1. Taxonomy (GTDB): domain Bacteria; phylum Chloroflexota; class Anaerolineae; order Anaerolineales; family E44-bin32; genus DASWJQ01. The sequence continues at coordinate 22,719 of CAZFCJ010000042.1, forward strand.
AGCAAGTGCGCATAGCCAAGGAGATCGGCGGTCTCGGGCCCCGAATCGAGCAGGTAGGCGCGGCGCGCGGCCGGTATGCCGAGCTCGGCCAGCGCGATCTCGTTGCGCAGGCTGAATTGGGCGGCCAGCATCAGAAACTGAGGGCCGTCGAGCGCTGCCGCTCGCTCGTAATAGCCTCTGGCGGCCTGCAAGTCACCTTTGCGCTCGTGGGCCGCGCCAAGTTGAGCCTGGTATGCAGGGTTCTCAGGGCTGAGCGCGGCGGCGTGCTCCAAATAGGGGATAGCCCGTTGCGGCTCGCCAGCCTCCAGCCAGTGCAGCCCCAGCAGGCTGGCCGGGATCGCCGCGCCATCGGAAGCCGTATAGGCTCGCTCAAGGTGCGCCCGACCGTTTCCGCCGCTGCGGTCCAAAGCGAGACCGTAATAGGCGCGAGCTTCGACGTAGTCCGGATCGAGCTCGAGGGCCCGTTGCAGCGCATAGCGGGCCTCGCTCCAGCGGCCGGCCCGCGCAAGCGCCTGACCGACCTGAGCGTGGGCGTACGCGGCGTATCCCGAGGATCGTCCGTCCTCGACGGCCCGGGCGAGATCCGCCGGCAGCCTCGTCCCCGGATCGAGCTCGATGGCCCGCTCGAGTGCAGCCCCGACGTCAAGCGGGCTTTCCAGCGCGCTTACGATGGCGAATTCCAGGGCGGCATCGCTCGATTCGGGCTGCAGTTGAGCCCAGCGCTCAACGAGGGTCCGGGCGGATTCGATCTCGCCCGCCTGCAACGCGCGCGTGGTGAGCTCCTCCAGGATGGGCGGCGCAAACGGGCAACGCAGTGGGGCACCCTCGATGAGCCGGGCGGCCTCGAGCGGGTCGGCGAGCTGCAGCCGCGCCGCGGTTTCCGTGCAGATCCGGTCGATCGGGACGATCGCCTGTGCGGGCAGCCGGTCGAGATGCTCCAAAGCCCGTTCGGGATGGCCGCTCTCCAATGCACCCTCCGCGGCGTAAGCGCGCACTGGATTCAAACCCGGCGAGAACTCAAGCGCCCGTTCGAGCCCGACCAGGGCCGCTTCCGCCCGCCCATTGTGGGCGTGTTCAGCCGCTGACCGGAGCGGCCGGCGCAATGGGTCCGGCACCGGGTGCGGCCGCAAGGCCACCATCAGCGCAACCGTTAGCAGCACGATCAGCAAGCGGCTGCGCAGAGTTTCGGCGAGGTCGGGCGGGTCATCGATCATGCACAGGATTATAGATGCAGTGCGGGCTGGCTTTGGACGGCCCTCAGGTTGACGACTATAATGACCGTGTCACTTGCCAATGGAGGTCGAACGCCCATGGATTTCGAGCTTAGCGATGAGCACAGGATGGTCCAGAACATGGTTCGAGACTTCGCCGTCACCGAAGTCCATCCGACCATCCGCGAGTGGGATGAAAAGGGCGATATGGCCCCCCACATTCTGCCGCGCATGGCCGAGCTGGGGATCTTGGGCATATGCGTTCCAGTTCGCTACGGTGGACAGGGGATGGACTACATCTCTTTGGGCCTGACCTGCGAGGAGCTGGAGGCGGTTGATTCGACGCTGCGGGTCGTCATGTCGGTTCACGTGGGTCTGAACAGTCTTGGTTTGTTGCAGTGGGCGAGCGAAGATCAGAAGCAGCGCTTCCTCGTCCCCCAGGCCAGAGGTGAGAAGTACGCCGGCTACTGTCTGACGGAACCCGGAGCGGGCTCGGACGTGGCCTCGATGCGCTCCAGTGCCCGCAAAGACGGCGACGACTACGTCATCAACGGCGAGAAGATGTGGATATCTTTGGCGACCAAAGCCCACCACATGCTTTGGTTCGCCAAGACCGACCCCGACGCCGATCCCCCCCACGAAGGGATCTCGGCGTTCCTCGTCGAGACCGACCGCGACGGCGTCAGCAGCGGCGACATCCACGGCAAACTGGGCGTACGGGCCGGCTCGACGGGCTGGGTCAACTGCCAGGATGTTCGGGTGCCGGTCGACAATCGGATTGGCGAGGAGGGCGAGGGGTTCAAGATCGCCATGTCGTGCCTGGACAACGGGCGCTACACCGTCGCCGCCGGCGCGACCGGCCTAATCCGGGCCTCGATGGAAGCAAGCATTGCTTACGCCAAGGAGCGCGAGACGTTCGGCAAGTCGATCGCCAAACACCAGCTCGTCCAGCAGAAAATCGCCGAAATGTCCCAATCCTATGAGGCCGCTCGTTTGCTCTACCTGCGGGCAGGCTGGCGCAAGAACAAGGGCCTGCGGAACACGCGTGAAACCTCGCTGGCGAAATGGTTTGCCACCGAGGCCTCATTCACGGCCGCAAACGAGGCCATCCAGGTGCACGGGGCCTACGGTTACAGCAACGAGTACGACGTCGAGCGCTACATGCGCAACGCGCGCGGGGCGATGATCTACGAAGGCACGAGTGAGATCCATACCCTCATCCAGGCCGGCTACGCGCTCGGGATGCGCAAGGACGCCGAACTTCGCAGAGAGCTGCCCGCCTACGACCCGGAAGTGTGGCAGGAGGAAGCGGACCGACCCATCCCCGCCGCCTGACCGCGCGGCGGACTCAATCCACCAACTCGAGGAGGTCGATCTTGAACATCGTTGTCTGTGTCAAACAAACGCCGGACACCGCCGCTACCGTGCACGTCGAAGATGGCGAAGTGACGTGGGGAGATTCACCCTTGGTTCTCAATCCATGGGACGAATATGCCGTCGAAGAGGCGCTGCAAACCAAGGAGGCCCAGGGTGGAACGGTCACGGCGTTGAGCATCGGTGGTGAGCAAGTTAAGGAAGCGCTGAAGCAGGCGCTGGCGATGGGCGCCGACAAGGCGGTCCTGATCGGCGATCCCAAACTCGAGGGCGCCGACTCATTAGCCACCGCCAGGGCCCTGGCTCAGGCGTTGAAGACGATGGATGAGGTCGACGTAGCCTTCTTCGGCAAGGCCTCGGTCGACAGCGCAACCGGCATCACCTTTACGCAGACGGCACGGCTGCTTGGCTGGCCGCTGCTGAGCCTGGTCGCCTCGCTCGAGGAACTCGATCCCGAGGGTAGGTCGATCCAGGTGGAGCGGCTGCTTCAAGAGGGCCGTGAGATCGTCAAAGCCTCCCTCCCGGCGGTGGTCAGCGTCGTCAAGGAAATCAACGAACCTCGGTACCCCTCGTTTATGGGGATTCGGAAGGCATCCAAGGCCGAGATCCCGGTCTGGACCGCGGCCGACATCGGGCTCGAGGAAAGCCGCGAATTGAAGGTCGCTTGGCCGGTTCTGATGGAGCCGGAAAAGCAGGAAACCGAGTGTGAGTTCATCGAAGGCGATTCCCCCGAAGAGAAAGCTCGCAAGCTCGCCGAACGACTGCTCGAGGAGAAGACCATCTGATGGCCGAGCGCATCCACGTCTACGTTGACCACTATCAGGGCCAGGCTCTCCCCGCCTCATGGGAGACGTTTGGCGCCGCGCAGGAGCTCTCCGAAGCACTTGGGGGTTCGCTGACCGCGCTTGTGATCGGTTCGCAGGTCGAGGACATTGCGCAAGAGGCGCTCAAGTACGGCGCCCAGGATGTGCTGCTCGTTGAGAACGCGGCGCTGGGTGACTTTCGCCCTGAACTGTACGCCGCCGCGCTCGGGGAGGTCCTGGACGGAGCCGAACTGGTCTTGTTCCCCGACTCGGCGCGCACCCGGGATATGGGCGCCATGCTGGCCGTCGATTTGGACACCGGGCTGGCGACCGATGTGACCGCGTTTGAGGTTGTAGAGGGGCGAATTCGGGCAACGAGGCCGATCTACGCTGGCAAGCTCCTGTCGAAGGTCGAGATCCCTGAGGCCGTGCCGCGCATGTTCACGCTGCGGAGCCGCGCCTTTCAGGCCCCTGAACCGAGCGAGGGTGAGGGTTCGGTCGACCGCATGGAAGTCGAGCTGCCGCAGCCGTTGACCGAAGTCGTGGGTACTCGCGAAGGAGAGGAAACCGTCAGCCTGACCGACGCCGGGATTATCGTTTCCGGCGGGCGGGGGGTCGCGAACAACCCCGACTTGGAGCCGCCGGAGGACATCACCGACGAGAAAGAGCGGGAAATCTGGCGCGCCCACCAAGGGTTCGAATTGGTCGCCGAACTGGCAAAGGCGCTCGGCGCCGCGGTGGGCGCGAGCCGCGCCGCGGTCGACGCCGGCTACATCCCGTATGCCCACCAGGTGGGGCAAACCGGTAAAGTCGTCAGCCCGGATCTGTACATCGCTTGTGGCATTTCGGGCGCCATCCAACATCTGGCCGGCATGCGAACTTCGAAGAACATCGTGGCCATCAACACCGACCCGGAGGCCCCGATCTTCAAGCTGTGCCGCTTCGGCGTCGTCGGCGACCTGTATGAAGTCCTTCCGCCGCTGACCGAGGCGCTGCGCGAGAAGCTGGGCAAGTGAGCGCAGACATTCCCGGTGGGGCCGGCGTTCCCGCTTTCCGTCATCCTGAGGAGCGGAAAGCGACGAAGGATCTCCACGCGCGCGGCGGACGTTTAGGACCGTGACAGGAGATGTCAGGTTGCACCCCGGGCGGGCTACCGGCGAACAGCCCATGAACGCGCGGGGTCCGATGGAGATCCTTCGGCCTCCTGGCAAGGCCGTTCGGTTGGAGACCGGACGCGCGTTAGGATGACGTTAAGTGTTCGTCCGGGAATTTGTTCACCATACAGGTCTCCCACGAAGAGTCGTTCGTCGTCATTGGCCGTGGGCCAATGTCTCAGCGCTCGATGCTTTGTGCTGATCGCCAGGGGCTAGAGGTTTCAGGCCAGCGACCAACCGCTCGGTGCTTTCGGCGAACGGGGAGCCGTACCCTGCAAATCGGGGTAAAATTAGGCGGAAAGGATCGGCGCGGTCGACCGACCCACGGAGAAGGAGGTTGGCATGAGTGGGAAGAAGCAAACCCAGATGAAGAGCGTCATCACATGCGACCTGGAAGGGCGCATCGAGACGTTCAGCGA
>CAZFCJ010000043.1:0-26578 GCA_964517315.1 uncultured Anaerolineaceae bacterium
TCCAACCCCGACATCTTCGCCGCCGGCGACGTGCTGGGACGCGACATGTTCGTGTACGTCGCCGCGGCCGGCGGGAAGCTTGCCGCGACCAACGCGCTGAACGGAAGCCGGCAGGTCTTCGACCCCTCCTACATCGCCCGGGTCACCTTCACCGACCCGCAGATCGCCTCGGCCGGCCTCACCGAAGCCGAGGCTCGCGAGCAAGGATATGACGTCAAGGTGACCACATTGGGTATGGAGCACGTCCCGCGAGCGCTGGCGGCCCGCGACACCCGCGGCCTGATCAAGCTCGTCGCGGACGCCCAGTCCGACCGGCTGCTCGGCGCCCACGTGCTGGCGCCGGAGGCCGGCGAGGTCATCCAGTCCGCGGCGCTGGCCCTGCGCTTTGACCTGACGCTGGGCGAACTGCAGGACACGATGTTCCCCTATCTGACCAACGTCGAGGGGTTGAAGCTGGCGCTGCTCTCCTTCGAGAAGGACGTCGCCAAGCTGAGCTGCTGCGCCGGGTGATTCTCGTGCTGAGAGAAGGAGTTCACAGTGAAACCATTGCAAGGTGGAGATCTGAAGCTGCTCTTCGAGGTCGAACTTCGCTACGAAGAAGGCATGGAGCCCATCCACGAGAATGGCAAGTTGGGATCATTAGTCGGAAGTGGAAGGGGCCGACTTGCCGGACCGAACTTAGAAGGGGAGGTCGAGTGGTCTCTCTTTGAGACTCAGGGCCAACAAGTTTGCGAGTCCAATTTATTCGGGCGGATTCGCACCCATGATGAGGCGCTGATCGAGTTTGACAGCCTGGGATTCTTCCGGCGTCATCGATCCGGGGATCCCCAGCAATGGACAACTTCCGCTGCTGTAAGGTTCCAAACCGAAGATCCCCGCTACGGCTGGCTGACCGAGCTACTGGGCGTTTGGCACGGCGAGTTCGACATGCAGACCTATCGCCATCGATATCAAGTGTGGGCAGCCCAGGATCCTTCCTCCGCGCTTAGCCCCCCAGGGACATGACCCGGGCCGCGGCACGCTCTTTAAACCGAATTTCAATCTGTTTCATCGCAGTCGGTTTGTTGGCTTTCTTGCTAACCTCGTGCGCCAGCAAAGTCAACAACCAAACCGAGGCAAATCCCAGCCGAACGAGGGTCCTGCCAGACCCGCGATCCGCCTCACTGGAGACGCAAACCTCACGACCTCCGGCTGAGCCCACCCGAACCAATCAGCCGACGTCAACACTCGGCCCCTCGCCTGCTCCGGCGACTCCGACCGCAGCTCCCACCCTAGCGAGCCTGGGTGTGTTCGAAGGCGTGTTGAACAACATCAGCGAGGGCAGACTGGCGCCCGGGTTCACCGCGCGGACGATGGGCAACTCGACGATAAGCCTGGCTTCGCTGCGCGGGCGATACGTGCTGCTTGTGCCCACGGTGGTGGGATGCGGCGACTGCGTCTTCACGATGACCGAACTGGCACAGGCGTACCCACCGTACGAAGACGGCTCGATCGAGGTTGTCATCCTGAACCTCTTCCCGAAGGACGTGCCCGAGTCGTGGCAAGGGTTCGCAGAGACCTATCCGGAAATGGACGTGATCTGGGCCGTGGTCAACAACGATCGCTTTCCGATCGACTACGACCTGAAAACCCTCGGCACGACTTTCATCATCAATCCAGAAGGGTACATCGTCTACCGTCGGGACCACCCTCTTTGGGCCGATGAATTCCGACAGCTATTTCGTGTCGTTCAAAACGCGGCCGAGGCGAGCCCCGTGGATAGCACAGGGTAGGCCCTCGCCTCAAGTTTCCGTTGCTGAACGCCGAGGACGAACAAATGTCTGTTCCACACCGGAATGCCATGATCGCCGTATTCGCCGCGGGATTGATCTTGGCCGCCTCCTGGTTCGGCTGGCGCGAGCTGCGTGCAGCCAATGGGTCTTCCTCTCAGACTGCCTCCTCCATCGAACAAACTAAGGGGACGCCAGGCGTCCTGAAGGGGCAGGTGGCGCCGGACTTCAGCGTGCCAACGCTCGAAGGGGACACATTTCGGCTCTCCGATCACCAGGGCAAGCCGAGGATCGTCTTTATCATGGCCCACGCCTGAGCCCCTCGATAACGGATTCTGGCCCGAAGCTCGCTGTGGTTTCAGCTTGTCGTACAGGCCATCCGGCTCCTACTCGGGCGTAGCCTCAGGGGCCGTATGCCGTCTCCGGCGTTCCTCCTGCTGCTTGCGCCATCCATACGGCGTCAAGCCCTGTGGCTTGTACACATTGAGCACCTGAATCGCGAGCAACACCAGCAGACCAAGACTGGGATGGAGAAGGTCCCCGCCAAGCCCGCCGACAAGCTCGGACTCTTCTGCATTGCCCACAAATTTTGCAATGGAGCTCACCTCGGGCATGTGCAGAAGGAGGACGGCGGTCGCCAAGATGGTCAGAAGAAGCGAGATCAAGACCCAATAGTGCCGGAACAGACCCCACTTGGTGCCCACAGCCATGACCAGCCCGGTCAGCAATGTAGCGATGGCCAACGGAACGATCGCGTACCAGCCCGCTGTCTCCATCGCGATCCATGCGGCGCGAACCGTCTGCGGATCCGGAGTGGTCACCGCGGAGACGCCCAGCGCCAGGTACACAACCACGGCTCCAATCCAACCAACCGAAGCAGCCAGATGCACGCTGAGCGCGAATTTGCGCAGGCCGGGACTCATGGCCATAGTTGGGGATCTCTCTCCCCGTCAGGCAACGTGGGCTCATCATGTTCATCGGTGGGTGCGCGGCCAGCACCGCAACGGTCGCTGATGCCGTGCGCGCTGGCATGTTGCCCCATCACTGAGGAACACCCGCTGGACCTTTGGGAGGGTGCCTGCGTCGGGTCGACCATATCCCCAGTGCCTGGCCCGCGAAGACGAAGAAGACGCTGAGGACCAGCAGGAGCGTAAAGGGGGATGTGACCCGCAGAAGTGCGCCGTAAAAGAACGCGTGGCTGACGACCAGGACGAACAAAGCGTAGTTCAGGCGTTGGAGCCATTTCCAGGGCCCGGCTTTGAGTTGCCGCAGGGCGAAGTTATTGGATATTGCAAGCAGCCCCACCACAATCACGGTGGCGGCAAGCCCGGTCCAGTTGGCCAGACCAAAACTATTGAGCCGCGGATTTCCATCGGCGGTGATGAAGTAGTCGAGGAAGCCGGAGAGCTGGACACCGCCGTGCAGCTGCAGTCCGAAGAACACGTGCACCAAGCCGACGAAAGCTGTCCACACCCCGAGGTCCCGGCGCAGGTAGCTCGACACCGGATTCCGTTTCCCGAGGAGAAGATGGGCCGGGCCAATCAGCAGCGTGAGCGCCAGCAACCCAGTAGCGACGTATCCGGTAGCCCGGGTCAGTCGCTGGTCCAGGTCGCGGGCTCTCCTGCCCTGCGTCCGTCCGGCCCCCTCCTCGACATGAGCTTCCGCTCCGGCGTGGTCCTCGCCGTGCTGTCCCGATCCGGCTTGGTACCCGTCGTGACCTCTCGATTCCCTTTGACCGCCATCATGGTCCAGCGCGCTGTCTTCACCCACCGGCCGGGGTAACGCGGCTTCACCTCCCATGTTCAGCTGGGGGTAAGCTTGGGGGTCAAATGGTGGGAGGGTCATGAAGGCGAGAAGTACGAGGCCACTTGCAAGGGCGATCGGAATGTAATGAAGAATTAAGCGGCGCCCCCACTCGCCGCCGACTCCAAGCGGCGAGGAGATTTGATCGCCACTCATACCCCGGTTTGCTGCAGGACAAGTTCTGATGTGCCGGAATGTACCCTGGGGGACGCCAGGTCACCGCGGAGTGATGTGCGCCGTGCTTTCTGGCATGCGCCGGATACCAGGCAGGCCACCTCGCTCGGCAACCTGCCGCTACCAGGGCCGTGACCACCGGGACCGCCAGGATCGTGGAGTCCAAGTGCCGAAGTCACTGCGAGCACCAGGAGGACCAGCACCACGAGCCCGATCACAACGATCCCGGTGAGCTTCACCCAGCGTGGCGCGCCTGGATATTCACGACGCCGGTCCGGACCGGCACCCTGGCCGTGACTTTTATCGGTCACATGCGTCCTTTCCTTACTGCGCACCATTTGTCGGAACCGCGGACGGCTCGGCAAGGGATATCGAGTCACGGTCCGTCACGAACAGCCAGCATCGAATTATGCCGTCAGGACGGAAGCCATTACAAATATAGCCGGTAGCAGCCCGCAGCACATGACCCTTTAAAGGCCGAAACAAGAAGTAAAGAGCTATTTTACAGTGACTGCAGGCGTGCTAGAGAGGGGGTTAGCTGTCTCCCGTGGGTCGCGGGAGCCAGCCGCGGGCGAGGCCGTAGGCCGCGGCCTGGTGTCGGTTTCGCAGGTGCAGCTTCGAGAGTATGCTTTTCATGTGGTTCTTGACCGTGTGCTCGCTGATAAACAGTCGCTCGGCGATCTCGGCGTTGGAGAGACGCTCCACCACCAGCTCAAGCACGTCCATCTCGCGCGGGGTGAGCTCCTCCTCAGGCCCGAAGGCCCCCTCCTGGTCCCGGATCTGGTCGAGTATTCGGGCCGCCATGCGTCTCGAAATCGCGGCCTCTCCCCTCGACAAGGACCGTAGCTGCTCGAGGAGCTCCCGGGATCGCACATTCTTAGGCAAGTAACCGTGCGCCCCGGCTTTCATCGCCTCAAAGAGAGTGTCGCTGTCGTCACGCACGGTCAAAATTACGATGTTGACGGAAGGGAGTTCCGAAGTCAGCCATCGAGTCGCGATCACGCCGTCCTCTCCCGGCAGCTCGACGTCCATAAGCACGATGTCCGGCTCAAGCTCTCGCGCCAGCTCCAACGCGGCCTCGGCGTCTTCGGCCTCTCCAACGATGACGAAATCGTCCTGGTAAGAAAGGAGCGAGACGAGGCCCTCGCGAAAGAGCGTGTGATCGTCAACCAGAAGTATTCGTAATGGCTCCATACTCACGCTCCCCAGTTGATCGGGAAGTGGGGATGATGGCGATAACTTGCGTTCCAGAACCGGGTTGACTGTTCACCTGAAGGGTCCCACTCAGGCTCTCAACCCTCTCCCTCATGGATGTCAGTCCCAGGGCCCGAGTCCTTCCGTTCCCCTGCGCGTCGGGAACAAAACCTTTCCCATCATCGCTGATCACAACCTTGAGCTCATCCGTCCCACTTGATATGAGGCTGACGGCAGCCTGTCTGGCTGCGGAGTGCTTGCGAATATTCGTGAGCGCCTCTTGGATGAGCCTGAAGACGTGGAATGCCTTGAGAGGTGAGAGGTCGTTAGCCGGCCCGTCTGCCCGGAGGTTGGTGGCCACCTGGCTTCGCTCTTCAAATTTTCCGAGATAATCTCCCAGCGCATTGATGAGCCCTTTTTCCATTACATCAGCACGGAGCCCAGTGATGGATTCGCCGATATCATCGTAGATTTCGTTGGCAATGCCATGCAATCTCTCCAGCTCTGTCTCGGCCTGTCGGGTGCTGCCCGCTTGAACGAGCTCCTTGATGGTGTCCAGGCGTATGAGAAGCTGCGCGACGAGCTGAGCCGCACCATCGTGAAGTTCCCTGCTCAGCCGCGTTCGTTCCTGCATCACGGCGTTCATCGCCTGGAAGTCCTGCTCGCGGGCCAGGGCTTCAGCATGCAGATTTCGCACGACCGTGAAGATGAGCTCCGCAAATATGTAAGCCACCACAAAAGCCAGGAACGCGAGGAGCATGGTCTCGACGAGCCTGCCCGCCAGGACATCCCCCACGCTGTGCTGCTCCGGGTAACCCAGAACGTAACCCAGAACGCTGTGCCCCAGCGTGATCGCCACGGGGGGGATGACGACCATGAGCCACTTGAACATGAGCAATTTCCGCCGCGACACATCGGGTGATTTTTCTCGAACCATGAGCCTCCCTCCTTCCATCCAGTCGAGCGGACAAGGGGCCAACGGCTGCTTACGAAAGCAGGGCAATCCGCCCAGGAGGGCGAGCCGGCTCCCCCAGTTTTCAAATGTCAGCGGGCCTTCTCGCCGTTATGGTAAATCATATGCCCAAGGTATTCGCGGTCGACCAAGAGGACCGGTTATCAGGTCGCGGCGGTTGTAGAGTACCATTCATCTCCTGCTTCCTGTTCTCGCGCGAGCCGCGGGCGCCCACTCCCGCCTCTACCACACGGAATGAAGCTCGTATCTTGGGCGGTGTCTGAATTCGGGCCAATCGCACATGAGGAGAAGGAGGCGCCTCCGCCAGCCGGAGCTCATGAAGTATGCTAGCCAGTCGTGGACGACTGACGGTTCTCGATCAGGTGGCAAATGCAGTCCTTTTCAGTGATGACTTCGTCGGGCAGCCCCTCTGCCTCCTCCGCGAGCTCCTCCAGGTCAGATCGCAGGCGATGCAGCGCCCTGATCTTGTCATCCACCTCGGTCATCTTCTGCTGAATCAGATCGGCCACATAGCGGCAAGGCGCCTCGCCCCGCTCACGGAAGTCGAGGATCTCGGCGATGTCGTCCAGCGAGAACTCGAGCGTTTTCGCTCGCAGGATGAACTCCAAGCGCTCAAGATCCTTCTTACCAAACACCCGGTAGCCGGAGCCGTTCCGATCCGCCTCCGGGATCAGGTCGATCTCTTCGTAGTAGCGAATGGTCTTGCGGTTGATATTCAGTTGCTCTGCAGCTTCTCCGATTAGCTTCCGCTGAGGCATGTGTCTCTTCTCACTTCATAACGAAGACTGCGATTTCAGTCCTTGAAGCTCCCTATGGTGTAGGGGATGGTGTAGGCGTGGTCGGATATCGAGTGGTTACATCCTGTTGGGTTTCAAGCTGGTCCTCGGTCCACAGGCTGTGGAGGTACTCGATGACCGCCCTCACCTCCTGCTCTGTGAGCCGGTCTCCCAGGGCGGGCATCCCCTCACCGGCCAATGCCAGCTTCCCGTTCACGATCCAGCCGTAGATTTGCTGGTCCGGGTGGTGCCAGGCGTGCCCGGTGTCATCCAGCGGAGGCGCGCCGGGATCGTCCGCGTACCCCTGGGCGCGCTCACCATGGCACACGGCACACTCCCGCATGTAGACCTCACGGCCCTGGGCGATTAGGTCGGGGGTGGCGGTAGGCGTCGCGGTCGGCGCAGCAGGCGCACAGGCCGCCAGCAGGACCGCCGGAAAGATCAAGAGCGGGAACGTGAGCTTGAACATCTCAACCTATCCGCTTCATTAACTCGGTTGCTCACCGTAGCACTTAACCAACCGCAGTCGTGTTTCCGGTATCCCTCACGCTCCAGCCGACCAAGATCGCGGTCAGGAGCCAGAACAGCATCAGCCCGAGGTGAGGCTTGTCGCCGTAAAGCCGCCTGTAGCGGTCTCGATTGGACCACATCACATACCCTTCCGCGAGCATCTCCCACATCGCATGGTGACCCGCCCACAGCAGCGGCAGACTGCGCCATGTTATGCTCCTCGATCGCCAAGCCCGGACGAGGAGAAGGGCCGTCATGAGAAGGGCAACCGGCAGCGTTTGCAGGTGGCCGGCCTCGTGTTTGAAGGACAGCTCGCGCTTGGCTTCCAGGGGCAGCCCGAGCCTGACGAGCAGGTTCACCAGCGGTGGGTGAGGGACGTCCAGCCCCCACAGGCCGACCAGGTGCCAAAATGGCCCATGCAGCTCCACCTGCCCCACGGCCCCGTACCACGTACGGACCCTGAAGCGCTTCCCGTATTGAGGTGGCCGCCTCGTCATTGACCGGCGGCCTCATTCCGCAGCCTCTCGCGGTGAGGCCCGCGTGCCGGAGGTGGATATTCCCTGCTTCGGGCGCGAGATCGGAAGCCGCTCGCCGCCACTGGAATATGCGACGCAGCGCACCCGCTCGCTCAAGCCGCTTCTACCTGGTAGCCGAGCCACTCGAGCTCATGGCGCGCCGTCTGTAAGTCCGCCTGGTTGGCCTCAAGCACGATCTCGATCAGCTGCGATCGGTGATCCGCCTTCACCTCCCGCACCCCCGGCAGCCTGGAAAGGGTGAACTCCACGGCGCTCTCGCAGCCCGAGCAGTGCATGGTGTGATCGCCCACCACCTTGAGCTTCATAACCCCTGCGTCTGACATTGCCTGGCTCCTTTTCGTGTAATTCACTCATGAGTTTAAACCTTACAGTAGATATAACGTCAAGTGGGGAAGCTTACGTGCGATGACCTCATCGATGGGCACGAGCCAACTCACTGACGACCAGGATGGACACCCACGCACACCCGCAACAGTGCCCGTACCCATGTGCTTGATCCCCTCAAGGGGTCCCCAGATCGTTTGGGGACATAGCCGGGCAAGAGGTGCTTGTTATCTGGCCTGTTGTCCGCTATGCTCAGGCTCGACGGATGGACGGTGCTTCGCGCACAGAAGCTGTTCCGGATCATCATCTGGGAAGGGCAATAAAGGAGATTGTGGACATCAGTCCATTATCTATAAGGGTTAAGTTGACCCGGAGACACTCGATTTCCTTCGTTGTTGGAGCCGTTGTGGTCGCCCTTTTGAGCGCGTGTGGTTCAGCGCAGACGCCGGCCGCCACCTCCGTTCCTCCGGATAGTCAAGATACTGGGGATGAGTTTGAGCTCACCGAGACGTATCAGATTCCTGATCTCGGCTTCCAAGTCAGCTATCCATCGGGATGGCTGGCTGATACCCAGAACACTATCACTTGGATCAGCCAATTTGAGCGTGATCATCAGCCAAGGCTCAGGGGCACATCTCCTCCTCAGGACGGCTACCAGATTCTTGTAGATCATCGGGGGTCAGATTTCATGGAAGGCATCGGGCTGCCCGCCGACGACCCCAGTCTTGAAGACTTGCTCCAGGTGAACGACGATTTCTTCGAGTGGGAGGGGCAGCTCGAAGTGATCGAAACCGAAGTTCTTGGAGCTCCAGCCCTTCGGGTTCGCGCTCGATCAAGCCGAGATTCCACCTGGCAAATCTCCTATATGGGGTTTCTGGAGGAGGAAGTGTTTCTCCTCGTCGCCCATGCTCCCAGTGAAGAGGCACTCGTTAAGTTTCATCCGCTTTTCGAAAGAATGGTGGACAGCATCGAGCCGGTCGCCTTCCCACCGGCCCAGGCGGAGCAGTCTGATCCCCTGCCGGCCGTGGACCTCAAGGTTCAGCCGCCGGGAATCCACGAGCAGACCTTCGAACAATTGGATGGCACAGTGGTCCGGTTCACTCTCTTCGTGCCGAAATCGGCGCCGGAAGGGGCTTCGTCGCCCCTGGTGGTGGTGCTCCACTTTGGCGGGGAGGTCACGCCCTTCTATGGTCGGGAGGTGTTGGAGACCTTGGCTCTACCAGCTCTGGAGGGGCTCGATGCGATCATGGTTGCTCCCGACTCCTTGACTGGCAGTTGGACTCACGATGACGACGGGCGAATGGTGCTTCAGGTTATGGACAGCGTGACGGCCACTTACAACGTGGATCAAGCGCGGATCCTGCTGAGCGGCTACAGCCTGGGAGGAACTGGTACCTGGTATTTGACGAACCAACATCCTGATCATTTTACCGCGGCCATACCGGTGTCGGGCCAGCCGACGGGTCCAGGCGACCAGTGTTCAGTCCCTCTTTACGTTATCCATTCGGAGGCTGACGAGGTTGCGCCCTTAGAAAGCACGCGCACTCACGTGCAGACCTTGCAGAACGCGGGATGCCAGGTGCAATTGCGCGTCGTCGAGGGGATCACCCATTTCCAGACGGTGGAGTTTGTCGAGCCCCTACGTGATGCCGTACCCTGGATCAGGCAAGTCTGGCGATAGAACAGGTCGCGCGCCCGGATAATAATCTCAGTCATTGCCCGCTGGTGTCTCGATTGCACTCTAATCGCGTGTATACGCAACTTGTGGATTCCCGCTGACCCTATGACATCGAGCCGGAAGGTGGATCGGTCTGAAGTTTTGGCTGCACAGTGCAGTGCTCTTCATGGATAGCGATCGGGAAGTCCACCGCTGGTTGCTCCGCCCCTTTGTTCCGCCTGAACATTGGGGAAGAGCAGTGACCTATCCCGGAAGCGAAAGTTCTGTTGGAACCATACGGCTTCGGGCCGGAGCGAGCGCGATTTTGGCGTCCGTGGCGCCGGCCATCGCGGGGGGTTTGGCCCTGAGCAATGGGATCGACTTACAGGCCATGGAGCGAGGAGCAGTAGACGTCATCCTCCCGATCATGGCTGACAACCCGACCGGCTACCCCTTTGCGGACTCCATACTCTGCATTCAGCAGCTGAGTCCTGAAATACTTGGCCACCCATAGAATCTACGTGCTGAATGCAACGCTCCCATCTCGCAGTCATCGAAGCATCGATTTGCGTGAGCCCTCAACTCTTGATATCTATGTCACAAGCAGATGACCGGAATGGGGGTTGGTGCCACATGCCAAGCGATACATCGACCATACGGCTTCGCGCCGGAGTGAGCGCGATCTTGATGTTCGTGTCGACTGCCATCGTGTTGGGCCTGCTCCTGAGCAGTGGATTGGAATTACCAGCACTGGACATTGAGCGAGGAGCAGTGGACATCATCCTCCCCAAAATGGCTGGTAACCGCACCGCCCTCGCTATGGTGGTTTGGTCGGAGGTGATTTTTGACGTCTTGATCGTTATCTTCGGCATAGACCTCTATCGAATCTTGGCCGACGGCCGGTCGGATCTTCTCTTCGCACCGGTCGCTATGTTCGGTGGCGCGGGCCTGCTCATCATCGAGCTGCTGCTGCTGCTCGGGATAAGCCAGGGACTCGCTCCAGCGTATGCTGGCGCCACAGGCGCCGAGCAGTCCGCAATCGCGGGGGCGGCACTGGCTCTGTTGCTGTTTCGGAACCGCTTGTTGTTGGTCGCCGGAGTTCTCTGGTCTCTGGCCGCGATCATCTTTGGTCAAGGGATGCTCCACTCATCTGAGTTTCCGGGGTGGATGGGCTATTGGGGAATCGCCCTCGGGGCTATCGGAGTCATCGCCGGATTTTTCCCGCTCTTCGCTCCTCTCTTCTTCGCTCGTGCCCTCGGAGGGGTCCTCTTGGTCCTTTGGATATTGATCGCCGGGATCATACTTCTCAGAAGTCGATAGGAGGAACGACTCCTTCTCGAAGGACGACAGGCAGTCGATCGACGGCTCTACTCCTTTGCTGAATCGATGGTCTGTATTCAGCACCTGAGTCCTGAAAGACTTGGCCTCTCAATGAATCTACATGCTGGATACAACATGGGCATGAGAATCATTTGGGTGGCCTAGCTGGACCGGTGAACTGCAATCGATGGAGAGCAAAGCACATGTACATCCAGGAAAATTCACAAGGGTTTAGTAAAGAATCTCGAGCAGGATTCGGACCGACGACCTCGAGGTGACGAGTTCTAATCCCAAACGGATACTCTACCCAGTCGTTGGTCGCACAAGCTCATAACCGAAAGGTCGTCAGTCCTAATCCCATTCAGACACCTCGGATCCCCCATTAAATGAAGAAAGCGCCCTCGCGGGCGCTTTCTCTCCAGGTAGCGGGGGCCGGATTCGCCTGTCCTGAGCCTCTCGAAGGCAACCCTCGGCCTTCAGGTTATGAGATCCAGTCCTGATGGAGGACCCCCTTTCATCGTCAGGAATTCCGTCCAAAGGCGCCTTGGAGATGGACTGTCCAGTTACCGTTTTGTCGCTTTCAGAATGCTCCCGCCACCTGGAAGTTGAATGCGCTCGAAGCCCTCGAACCCTGCCTCCAGTAGCCATTCCCGGTACTCGCTCACTGTATAAGCTCTTCCCTCATCGTAAACATTGATGAACACGAGATTGAACGCTACGGCTTTTGGAGGGGAAACGCGGGAGTCGTCTAAAATCCCCAGGCCCAATACGAACACGTCGCCGCCGCTTCGCAGGGCTTGGGCAGTGTTCTTGAGTACCCTACGGGCGTTCTCAGGTGAAAGGACCTGAAGGAACGCCCTCAACACAGCAACGTCATACGGGCCACCGAGGGGGTCGTTCGCAGCGTCAGCACTCATGGTGTCAACGCGGTCCTCTACGCCCGCTTCCCTGATGAAACGCTGCGTAATAGGCGTAACTACAGGTAGGTCAACGACCGTGGTGCGAATGTGAGGCAAGGATTGGGCCACAGCGATGCTCAGGCCACCGGATCCGCCCCCGACGTCGATTAGGCTTCGATACTTCGAGAAACCAAAACGACCAACCAGATCGGATCCAGCTCCCATCGCACCGGAGTTCACGCCGCGGAGGAACGACTCCAGCTCAGCTTGTGACATCGAGGAGAAGTCCAGTTTCGCTTGCGGTTCACTGGTGCGAATAGACTCCGCCGTTTTCAACACTTCATTCCACCGGTCCTGGTAAAAATCATCCCTTCCGTCCAGATAATGGGGAGAAGACCGAACCAGAAATATCATAGCCTCATCCGTATTCGCGAACCGGTCGCCGTCAACGTTCAGGAGTTCAGCGTTAACCAGCGGGTACAGCAGAGGCTCCAGTTTCGCAGAGCCGACATCAAGGGCATCCGCAATCTGCTCCGCGGTCATGGGGCCGTCCTTTAGCGGCGTGAACACGTCCAGCTGCATACCAGCCAGCATGGCAAACGATGGGTAAACCGCGTTTCCAACCTTATCGATTGTCTCAGGTTGAGGTTCAGAAGCATGCATGTATGTTCTCCCTAAGGCATCTAAGCGATGGCCATTTAGCCGCCCGTACTCCAGCTCAGGGGAGGCTCCTCAAGCCAAGACTTTCAATCTGAAGTCGCTTCTAGGAGCCCAGCCAAGGTTTGTCCTCGCTTAGGATGAACCTACTTCGACAAAGGTGCTCATCAACAAGCGATCCAGCTGGCTACCCCCGACCATCCCCTGCTGACCGCTAGGTGGCACTCCTGTGCCCACGTAAAGATCGCCATCGCCATCTCCGTCGACATCGGCCACCCCCATCTCCTGGATAATCGTCCCGGGAGGCATTTCAGCGATCGTTTGGGCGCGGCCGAATCCGCCGTTCCCATCGTTCAGCAAGAGCACCGGGTCATGGGCCCCTTCACCCTCGACCTCGCGGAACTGTGTCGCGACGATATCCAAGAAGCCGTCGCCGTCCACATCGCCGACGACGGCCAGTCCGGCTCCTTCCATTACGGGCGTTTGGTGATCGGCGACGAAGCGTCCAGAGCCTCGATCGTATCTCAAGATTACGTTGGAGCTCACGATGTCGACATCGCCATCGTTCTCCAGATCGCCGAGGGCGAACTTGGCGACGTTCAGGCCCTCGCGCCAGGCCGCGGGCAGGAGTTCAGTGCTTGCATCGTGGAAACGGGCCTCTCCATCGTTGAGATAAATGCGCAATTCGTTGACCGAGTCTGGGTTTGCGTCCACCGGTGAGTTTTCCAGGACGATGTCCAGGTGGCCATCCAGGTTGACGTCAGCCAGCCCCAGTCCGGTGGTGTGCGTACGCGCGTCGTCAGGCAGGCGTTCGGTAGCTTCGGTGAAGAATCCAGATCCGTCATTGAGAAACAGACCGGTCCGACCGTTCTGGTCGGGCGAGGTGGTGCGGTGAAAACGCGTGGTGCGAAGCAGATCAACGTCGCCGTCGCCATCCACATCACCGAACGCGGCCAAGCCCGAAATGCCCTGCTCCCAGAAGACCTCGATCGGCAGCCGACTCTCAATCTCATCGGTGAACCCACCGGTCCCGTCATTGATGAACAGGCCTTCCGCCCAGACGTTTCCAGTTGGCGTATGGGGCCGTGAGTTGATGTATGCGTCTACATGCCCATCTCCATCAATATCCGCGAACACGACGTCTTCACCGAACGAAGTTCGCTTCCACTGGTCGGATGCATCCGGCCTGGAGAGCCTTTCACTGGTCTCGTCGATCATCCCACCGGTGCCATCGTTGAGCAGGAGCTGATCCCCGAAGCGCCCGCAGTCGGCCACCCACAAGTCAACGCTGCCGTTGCCGTCGACATCGGCAAAGTCGATGCCGTAATTGACGTTGACGACACTCGGCAGCAGATCCTCCGTCCCGTCCACAAAGGGGCTGTCGGCGGGGATCTTCGGCTCGCCCCTGATCTCGGCCGTCGGCGGAGGTGCAGGGGTAAGCGTCGCCGAGGGCGTGTCTGTCCAGGCAGGTGTCGGCGGTTGTGCCGTATCTGACATGCCTTCCCCATCGGAAACTTCGGTAGGTTGCGGGTCAAGCGGCACGCTACAGGCGCCCGCGCTCAACACCAAGATCAGCAGCAGACGGAAGGAGGCCTGGTGTGGGAAAACTTTTGACTGCGGCATTGCTGGTCTCCCTCGTGTATGGCTAACGTCCTATGCCAGCGACATCATAGCCACTGGCTCAATCTACCATCGTACATGCGCCCCGATATCCACATTGTCAAGATTGTGAGAGGATGTACTTGTGGGGATGAAAGAAGCGCCCTCGCGGGCGCTTTCTCTTCAGATAGCGGGGGTCACAGGAGCCCATCCTGAGCTTATCGAAGGGAACCGACGACCCGCAAGTTAATCCCAAACGGGCACCCTAGCTAGTAATCGGTCGCGCGCGCTCATAATCCACAGATCGTCGGCCCAAATCCGGAGTGGACAGCGTTGGATGCCTTGTTAAATGAAAGAAGCCCCCTTGCGGGTGCTTTTCGTCGTGCTCACGGTGGCGGAGGCCGGATTCTCTCCCGCGTCGCTTCGCTCGTGGACCTGCGGCCAGCAATCGTCAGGTTACACAGTGCCGCGCCGTCAGGCGCGGTGTGAGTGGTAATCCTGAAAGTAGGGTCTTAAATCGTCAGTCTGGCCTTCTGAGGGTAGCCTGGTGGACTGCGGTTTGCTGGAGCCTCGGCTGCTTGGCTTACACCGTTGATTCAACCCGAGATTCTGCACGGACGTAGGGAGCCGCTCCACAAATGGATCCAGCTAGGCCCTACCAAATTGGATCCGCCTGGCTGAGATAAGGCAGCTGCGTAACGACAGTTGTGAACTCATGTCCCCTCGTAAGTACGCGCAGTCTCAGGAGGCAGTTGCCATGGTCCGAACGCCGTGCGCCGATAACAGTCATGATCATGGAACATTCAGTTCTTGAAAAATAAGCTCCAATACCTTCGTACTGTCCAAGTTTGGGCATGATGGACTAGATTGACTACCCGATCCCGGACTTCAACATCCTGACAAGCCACGTCTCTTCGTCCAGGCAATAACTTCGTCCATCCTATAGAAAGTGCACCAAGGGATTGGGCCGTTTGCCAGTGTCCTTTCATGAGAATCCCCGACTGGTACGAGCCAGCAGCCGCCCGCGCAGTTGCTGGGATGTCGGATCGTTGCCACTTCAAAGCCGAACAGACATGCTAGCCCAGTAATAGAAATCCAACCGAAGCCGTCAGAATCGCAAGGAACCAAAGATTGAGGTAACGGCTTGCAGGAGCACTACTCCGGGCACCAGGATGAATGGAACACCTGCTTACTCGGTATATGGCGCGACTCGGACAACTCATACGCCCGTGCGGGCCCATTCATGCGATACGGGTGATCACCGGTCATTATTCGGAACAGTGATGACAACATGTCCTTTGCGGTGTCCGCTTTCGACATATCGGTGAGCCGCAGAGGCATGTTCGAGCGGGTAGCGTTTATCGATGACCGCTTTCATCTTCCCCACCTCAATGAGTTCCTTGACATGAACCAGATCTTCAGGCTTCTCCAGTGCCAGCGTGCAGATCACTTTCTTGCCGCCCATGATCGAGGTCCAAAGCATTTGGACCAGCTGTTTCGCCTTGAAGCTGGCCAAGAGGTAGCACCCGTTCTCCTTCAACGAATTCTTGCAGCGCGCAAACGAGCTCTTGCCCAGGATGTCGAAGATAAGATCGTAGGTGTCGCTGCGCCGGGTGAAATCCTCCTTGCTGTAGTCAATAACCTGATCCGCACCCAAAGACTTCACGAACTCGACTCTGGGCGTGCCGCACACCCCGGTGACTTCGGCGCCGTAGTGTTTGGTCAGCTGGACCGCGGCCGAACCAATCGCCCCCGAGGCGCCATTGATGAGCACCTTGTGGCCAGGCTGAACGTTTACCTTTCTGAGCAAGTTCAGGGCAACGATCGCCCCATAGGGAACGACGGCGGCTTCCTCAAACGTCATATTTTCCGGTTTCATCGTCAGCACCCCATCCGCAGGCATACACAGGTATTCGGCGTAGGTCCCCATCTGAGAACCTCGGTAGCCGAAGACCGGGTCACCTTCGCCTAATTCCTGCACCTCTTCGCCTACCGCTTCAATGACACCGGCGAACTCACTTCCCAAGATCTTCCTCTTCGGCTCACGCAGGCCAAAGTCGAGACGCGCGATCAGCAAGAAGAGGAAGGGCATATGGAACTCGCCCGGGGAGATATTCCTCACGTTTCTTGCCACAAGGTCACCGTACTTCACGCTTGTCGCATGAACCCTAACCAGAACCTCATTCTCCTTCGGAACAGGCTGATCCACCTCTTCCAGCCGGAGGACGTCAGGCGGTCCATATTGAGTGTAAATAATCGCTTTCATCAGCATTCTCCGTCCTATCGACGTGCCCGGCGTCGAGGGCTCGGGACCACCGCTTCGCAAACTCCTGTCCGTGGGGTCGTTGTCCATCGCCCCAGACCCGCCAGCTCCCGGGCTCCGGGCTCCGCGCTCAGGCCATCCAAATCCAGGCATACCAGACCGTCAAGCCATTGAAGACGAAGCTGACCAGGATCAGGAAGTTGTCATAATGCCCCGGGAAGGGCAAACTAAACAGGCTGAAAATCACGAAGAACACCGCCACGCCGATGTTGGCCCAGCGCGCCACCGGGTAGTTCAACGTCAAGGTCAGCACAACCATCACGATCGGCAGCAGCATAATGGCCGCGATCAGCACCCACATCCACTGAGTGGGGTCGAAGCCGCCGGCGATTTTTCCGGGCTCAAAATCACCGGCAAAGATGCGCAGCACGTCCCCCAAGAGATAGGTCAGCATCACCGCGACCCAGAGCCCTGACAGAATAATCCTGGTCTCCACCATGGCCTATCACCTCCTGATTGCATCAAAAAGCGCGCTGCCCGACCAGAGTAGATGATCGGGATATTCGCGCAAATAAATGGACTTCCCACACCCGGTCTGCTGAACCAGACTGACGCAGTGCGACGCCGCCGGCCCCCAGCATCTCGGAGCCACCACCGATGCACATAGAGCGGTGCTCGAATTCCAACCTGGCAGCCGGCATGTCCCCATGATCTGAAGAGGTCTATTTAAATGACAGAGGGGCTTTAGCCGCCAAAGGCCAGGCGGCTGCCGGCTGGCACCCCCGCAGAAGGTCAATCCCCACCCACGTGAACCACACAAGCACGGCCAGACCAAAAACCGCCGCCACGTTGCCGAGCGTCGGGATGACTGTCAGCAGCCCGCCTGTGCTGGCCGCCATTCCTAAGTACGCCAGGGTCTTGGATAAGCCACCCGTTCGCCTAGCAGCCCAGTTGATCACCCACAACGAGTCCAAGATCTCCATCTCTCCGCCCAAGCCGTTGACGACGAAGTCGAACGTCAGCCAGATGGATCCTGCTTGAGCCGGATCGAACAGCATAGAGTTCCACCAGCCTGCGAATGCCGATCACGGCCACCATGCCGCTGGCCATGACCAGGGCCGCTTAAATCATCCCAAAGACGGTCGGCGTTCGCGTCCGCCCCGCAGCACCGGCTTTCAGCCGTTCGTGAAGCGCCAGCGCCAGGACCACCAACAAGCTGCCGAACGGGACGAAGGCGACCAGGTACGACAGTGTAAGGACCGCCACTTTCTGCACGGGATCGGTGTCGGCGTCCAGGTAGCCGGCGGGAAGCAGCACGGTCCCAGAGACCGCAATGCCCACGACGAAACTCGTCGCCATCAAAACCGCGGAGATGCCGCCTGCCTTCTGCTGATGCGCCATGCTTCACCTCCTTTAGTGCGCTGTCCGAGGTCGGACCTTCTGCTGCCCGAGGACCGCCCTCCCCATATGTTCCCACTGCTTAACCACAGTACATGGTCCGGGCATGAGTTCCCTTTGAAGATTGAGCGACGATGTCGACACTCCTGTTGACCTCCGGCCTTTTGATGGCGCCGGGACTGCCAAGATCCCAGGACCGCACCGGGGGACGATGGCGGCGGCCAATCTATCCCGCACGTCCGCTCGATTCGCGGCGCTGACCCCCACCCCCGGCAGATCGAGATCCCTGGATGCGCTACGGCATCCCACGGGGCCGAACCCCGGCTTCAAGGCGCTTCCGCCACCATACGATGACCGGGGTAATGATCACGGTTGGACCCAACCACAGGACGAACGCGGGTTCGAAAGTGAAGTTGACCACCACGAACGCGGTTACCGTGGCAATAGTCGCACCGAGCATCATCGCCAGATGATCTGCGACCCGCGCCCGGCCGCTCACTCCCCCGGAGCGCAGCGTCCGCAAGTCGGACAGGCTGGTCAGGGCACCGATCCCGCCGAAGACCAACAGGGTGATGCCGTTGCTGTCACCGCCCGCCACGAGAAAGGTCCCCAAGCCGATCATCCCCGCCGCGGCCGCCACCATGATCCCGCCACGCAGCCAGTCGATGAGCGCGGGGGTTCCCCGGCGATTCTTCGCCAGCCGCCAACCGGCGAAGGCGAGATAAAGGCTGAAGACGGCAATTAAGACCAGGAACAGACTGGCCCTGATCAGCGCCATCGGGATCGCGGTAAGGAAAACTCCCAGCATCCCCCAAAAGAACGCCTGCCCGGCATAAATGTGCCACCGGTGAGAGACATTCAACGTCTTGGTGCTGACGGCGGCGACCGCCGCGGTCAACGAGATCGTGCCGGCCAGAATGTGCAGCAGAAGCAGGATGTCAAAGATCGGCATAGAAAAGACCCTTCCCGCGCATGTGTCATCCAAATGGCAGCCGCGCTCGCCGGCCTCCAAGCCGGATCACTCACGATCGACTTCCGAGGCCCGGTTACGATCAAGCCCGGCGCAGCGGCGAGGCCAAATACCTGGCTCCGGCTGCTGACCAGCAAACCTGGCGAATATCATCCCCGGTTGGATCGTGGCCGTAATCAAGAAGTGCGAGATGATCACAGGAGCGAGGCCGCGTCCGCCCACCAAATTCACCACGGCGAAGGCAATAGCAAGGCTCCCGGTTGCCACTACGATCCTCCAGCCCATCAGGCGATGACCGATCACGATCCCCCAAGCGACACGTGCAGCCCCACAGACCACACCGGATAGGCCGACCTTTCCGAGCGCGAGAATCCCCGCCGCGGGCAGCAGGCAACTCCGGCTGCTCATTCGCCTGCGGCCCTACTCGTCGATGAGCACCACGACTTTGGCCCGCGCGTGACGTTTCCCAATATACGCCAGAGCTTCCGGCGTATCCGCAAGGGGGTAGCTGCGGTCAATGACGGGTTTCACTTGGCCCGCCTCGATCAAATCCTTGAGGAACCCCAGGTCTTCGCCGGCGTTGGCCTCCGAGAGCAGCGGCCGAGCCTGTTGAGCCGTGAAGACCGAGCGCACGAAGGCCATGAGAAAGTAGCCCATGCCGGCATGACCGCTGTTGGACAGAAGCCGACCCTCCGGGCTGAGCACCCTCTTGTATTCGGAGAACGATCGGTTGCCGACGTTGTCCAGAATGAGGTCATAACGTTCTGTGCCGCGCGTGAAATCCTCCTGCGTGTAGTCGATCACGTGGTGCGCGCCGATTGACCGCACCAAGTCGACGTTCTTAGTGCTGCACACGCCGGTGACTTCGGCGCCGAGGAAATTGGCGATTTGAACGGCGAAGGTGCCCACTCCCCCGGAGGCGCCGTTGATCAGCACTCTCTGACCGGCTCCCAAGCGGCCAGCATCACGCAGGTTGTGGAGGGCGGCAAGCGCGGAGGTGGGCACGGCGGCCGCCTCGGCGAAGGTGAGGTTGGACGGCATCGACGCGGCGGTGCGCTCCGGAACAGAGGCGAACTCCGCGCACGCGCCCTTGCACTCACCGAACACGTGATCCCCCGAACTGAACCGACTGACGTCCTTGCCCACCTCTTCCACGCGGCCGGCGAAGGAAAGACCCACGATGTAATCCTTGGGCCTTGGCCAGCCCGCGTAGAACCTGGCCATGTAAGGCGCCCCCCTCATGATGAAGTAGTCACCGGCGTGCAGGCTCGCCGCTTGCACCCGCACCAGAAGGCGATCCCTCCCGACGATGGGCCGGTTGATCTCCTTCAGCTCGAGCTCCTCTGGGCCACCGTAGGCGTACTGGACGACGGCTTTCATCGAGTTGCCTCAGCTCCAGCAGGAGGGCCGGACTCGAACCGCGTCGAATGACTTTGTACAGGCCGGGAGGAGGCGCCGAGCTGTCACGGCCTCGATAACGTATCTCCACATCATGAACCGCTGCTCCTAATCCCCGCCCAGCGAGGGTGAGTACAAGCGGCAAACATTCTTATCATGAACGATCGCCGGCTTTCCTTCCCCTAGAGGTTGAGGCGCCCCCTCCTAGGCATCTTCCCCCTCTGCTCCAGCCTGTCCACGAAACCTTGCGCAAGCGACCTTTCGGGATGGTACTGCTGACCGTCGCTGCGGTCAAACCCCGACCTGCTGCCTTTTTTCCAGCTGCCGGGGAGCGACCCTACCATTTCACCCCTGAGAACCGGAAATGCAACTTGACAAATCACGCAGTCATCTGTATATTAGCTATCAGTTATATAAACCGTCCGTTATTTAGACTGGGAAGCATGTCGGAAGATCAGCTCAGCGTAATCTTCGCCGCCTTGGCCAATCCGACCCGCCGGGAGATCTTGGCCCAACTGACGACCGGCACGAAAACGGTGACCGAGCTGGCAGAGCCGTTCGACATGACCCAGCCGGCCATCAGCAAGCACCTCAAGGTGCTGGAGAGGTCCAAGTTGATCGAGCGTAGCCGGCGGGCCCAGTACCGTCCATGCACGCTGCACCCCGAACCGCTCAAGGCCGTCGATCAATGGCTCGAAATCTATCGCCAGTTCTTCGAGGAGAGCTTCGACCGCCTCGACGAGTACCTCGAACGCATTCAGCGAAAGGAGAAGGACGATGGAGGAAAATAAGATGGACGTCAGGACGACCGATCGCGAATTGTTCATGAGCCGGGTTTTTGATGCCCCCCGCCAACGGGTGTTTGAGGCGTTCACCAGCTGCGAGCACCTGAGCCACTGGTGGGGACCGCGGGAATGGCCGATGAAGGAGTGCACCCTGGACTTTCGCCCGGGCGGAGAGTGGCACTACTGCTTGCGCGGCCCAAATCCAGGCGACGAGTCGTGGGGCAAGGCCATTTACCAGGAGATCGTCGCCCCTGAGCGCATCGTCTATCGCGACTACTTCTCGGATGAGGAGGGCAACATCAACCCGGATATGCCGTCTGTGCGGGGGACGTTCGAGCTCGTCGACGAAGACGGCAAGACGAGGCTCAAAAGCCGTTCCCGCTACGAAGACCCTTCCGACCTGGAAAAGGTATTGGATATGGGCATGGTCGAGGGGATGACCAGTTCGCTGGACCGGCTGGAAGAGCACTTCGAAAAGATCGAAAAGGGGAGCTAAGCGCCCTAGCGTCCGGCATCCACACCTCCGTGAATTATCAATGGTCGGAGACAGGGCGCGACGAGGGACCGATCCGAAGCTAGAAGAGCATTCGGCGCCATATGACAGTATGATGGATTACGCGACAACTGAAAGGATGTGTCCATGAAACCCATCACACCCCATTTGTGGTTTGACAAAGAGGCACGGGAGGCGGCAGAACTTTATACTTCCACGTTGGAGAACTCGCAGATCACAAATGTAACCACCCTGCGGGATACACCCTCCGGGGATACTGACAGCGTTTCGTTCACCTTGTCGGGCCAAGACTTCATGGCGATCAGCGCCGGCCCGCTCTTCCAATTCAATCCGTCCATTTCATTCCACGTGAAGTGTCGGACAAAGGATGAAGCCGATGCGGCCTGGGAGAAGCTGTCCAGATCTGGCGCTGTCCTCATGGAATATGGGGAGTATCCGTGGAGCGAGCGGTACGGGTGGGCACAGGACAGGTACGGTCTCTCATGGCAGGTGATCTTTGCTGGTGAGGCCGAGTTCGCGCAGAAGATCACACCCGTACTCCTGTTCGTCGGCGACGTGTGCGGCAAAGCCGAGGAGGCAGTCAAGTTCTACACCGAGGTATTCTCCACGAGGGAAGCTTCTTCCAAGATTGACGACATCCAACGCTATGGAAAGGGGGAGGAACCGGACAGAGTAGGGACCGTGAAGTACGCTACTTTCACACTGGAAGGCATGGAGTTCGGCGCCTTGGACTCCGCCCACGACCACGATTTCGAGTTCAATGAAGCGATCTCGTTGATGGTGCACTGCGAAACCCAAGAGGAGATTGATTACTTCTGGGACAGGCTGTCCGCGGTGCCGGAGGCCGAGCAGTGCGGATGGCTCAAGGACAAGTATGGGGTGTCCTGGCAGATTGTTCCCACCGCGATGGACGAGATGATGAGGGACGGAGACGAGAAGAGCATCGCGCGGGTCACGGAAGCCTTCCTCAAAATGAAGAAGTTCGATCTTGCAGAACTTCAGGCCGCGTATGAAGCCCGCTAGATAATAGAAGGGCCCCAGAGGAGCAAGAAGGAGAAGGACGATGACAAAACTGAACGTCTACCTCAATTTCGCGGGAAACACCGAAGAGGCCTTCGAGTTCTACCAGTCCGTTTTTGGCGGAGAACTCACGCCGGCCGTCCGCTTTCGAGACATGCCGATGGAAGGCGTCGACATCCCTGATGAGGACCAGGACAAGGTCATGCACGTCGCCTTGCCGATCGGCGAGAACGACCTGCTCATGGCCACGGATACGCTGGAGTCTCTTGGTCAGGAACTCGTACTGGGCAACAACGTCTACCTATCCGTCCAACCAGATAGCAAAGAAGACGCGGATCGAATCTTTCGCGCCCTGTCCGCTGACGGGACAATTGAGATGGACATCGCGGATCAGGTCTGGGGCGACTACTACGGGAGTTTGGTCGACAAGTTCGGCGTCCGTTGGATGGTGAATTACAGTTACCCAGGAGATTGATGCTCAGACCTGCCAAGAGCGGGCGGCCGCCAGGCGGGTTCCCACATCCGGTGTGTGGTTAGCAAACCTGGTCATGTCTGCCGTGCCGCCACCAACCTGGACGCGACCGACTCGGGCTTATCGTCGGAAGACAGTGCGGTTCGCATACGCCTCCCTCTAACGTCCTCATCAGCAACTGCCATTCATTGTCTATAATAGATTTTTAACAGACAACTGTAACCATGAATAATATGTACGTATCATCCCTGAGCTTCCTGTCCCTCGATCGAATGCCCATGGTGACGCCTCGCGGATACAAGGAGCACCGAGATGGAACAGATTCTTAATCAATTCCTCCAGGCGGTCGGCACCTACGTTCCAAGCGTGCTGGCCGCCGTGGCGGTCCTGGTAGTCGGGTGGCTGATCGCCTTGATTCTGGCCGCCATCATCGGTGGGCTGTTCCGGCGCACCTCGCTCGATGAGCGGCTCGCCCCCATGCTGGCTGATGAGGAGCAGCCCGAAGAAGAGCGGATGAACATCGCCGGTTGGGTGCAGAAGGCCACATATTACATCCTGATGCTCTTCGTCGTGCTGGCGGTGCTGCAGACTCTGAACCTGACCACAGCAGCTCAACCGATCAACGCGTTCCTGGCGGAGGTCTTTGCCTTTCTGCCCGCGATTTTGGGGGCGGTCGGTCTGCTGCTGCTAGCCTGGATCATCGCCACGCTGGTCCGCTTTTTGGTGCAGCGCGGGCTCAAGCTGGCGCGAGTCGATGAGCGGCTGACGGTGCAGGCGGATGTGGAGACGCCCGAAACCGCACCAATCAGCGAAACGCTTGGCAACGTGATCTACTGGCTGATCTTCCTGCTGTTCTTGCCAGCGGTGATCGGCGCGCTGGGACTGCAGGGTCTGCTGGTCCCGGTGCAATCGGTCGTCGGTGAAATCCTTAGCATTCTGCCCAACCTCTTGGGCGCGGCGCTGATCCTCATTCTCGGCTGGCTGGGGGCCCGGATCGTGCGGCAGATCGTGGTCAATCTGCTCAGCGCGATCGGCCTCGACCGCTTCGGTGAGCGCACAGGGATTTCAGAAGCGCTTGGCGAACAAACCCTTTCCGGGATTATCGGCACGCTAGTCTACGTGCTCATCCTTTTGCCGATCGCCATCGCGGCGCTGAACACCCTGAACATCCCAGCGGTCTCCGAACCGGCCGCCGCCATGCTGACCACCATCCTGAATGCCTTCCCGGCGATCTTCGGCGCGCTGTTGCTCCTGGCGCTGGCTTATCTGGCCGCCCGCGTGGTCGGGGCCTTCGTGACCAATGTACTCACGGGACTCGGCTTCAACAACGTGCTGACCTGGCTTGGATTGGATGGCGACAGGCAGGAAGACGGCAACGCGCCGTCTGAAATCGTCGGTCTGCTGGCGACGATCGCCGTGATGCTGTTCGCCGTCATCGAGGCCGCCAACCTGTTGGGCTTCACCATCCTCGCTGGCCTGGTCTCGCAATTCCTGGTCGCGGCCTGGCAGGTGTTGCTCGGCATCGTGATCTTCGGCCTCGGCCTGTACCTGGCCGCGCTTGCCCGGCGGGTGGTCCGCAACACAAGCGGGGAGCAGGCCCATGTTCTGGCGCCCGCTTCTTACGTCGCGATCGTGGTGTTCTCCGGCGCGCTGGCGCTGCGCCAGATGGGCATCGCACAAGACATCGTGAACCTCGCGTTCGGCCTGCTGCTCGGTGCGGTGGCCGTGGCGGCCGCCCTGGCCTTCGGATTGGGTGCGCGTGACGTAGCCGGACGCCAGGTCGAGCGTTGGCTTGAACAACTAGGGGGTACGGAGTCGACACCACAAGCGCCTGAACAGCCTGACCAGAACTTCTGACCGACAAGGGTACTGTACGGCGGGGGCGGCCTGCGCCCCGGGCGGATGATCCATCGCCCGGGGCGCAGCGTACCTCTAACACACCGTCAATCAGCACAGAAGTCGCATTTCAGCCACGTAGCCCCCTGTCGCCTTTGACATTCAATTGGAATCCGATCGACGATTCGAGGCCTTTCGCCGGTTTGCGTCTTGTCTAGTGGTGTAATTTCGAATGCTTCCTCAACCGTCAGGACGTAGGCATTCAGCCTTTCATCGAACCGGTGCCAAACGCACCGGCTCGGGTTCGGCGAGTAGTTGTGGCTCGGGATCGAGCAGTTTCTTCATCGAGTCTTGCCCGAAGGAGCATCGGGACGATGTGCTGAAGTACCGGCGTCCCACCCGCCATTCGTCGGAGATCTCCATCAGCACTGAGCCAGCCAACCGAATGACGGAGGGTTATTCGGGGAAGATGCCCACGACGTTCGTCCGCCGCTTGACTTCTTTGTTTACTCGTTCCACCGGATTTGTGGAGTAGCTCCGGGTCCAATGTTCCTGCGGGAAGCTCATGTAAGCCAGCACATCGTCTTCGGCAGCCTCCACCACATCAGCGGCTTTCGGCCAACGGGGACGCAGAGCCTTCACGACCTCCTGGAGGTGCTCTCCAGCGGATTCTTGGTGGGGCTGAGCGAAGATCGTGCGCAGGCCCGCGGCCACCATGGCCTTGTTCCCCTTGGAGGAAATGGGCCAAAACATTCCGCAGGAAGTGCACCCGCCAGCGCTGCCAGGTCGTGCCGGTGAAGACCTCCTGGACCGGAGCTTTCAGGCCTTCGTGGGCGTCACTGATGAGCAGCTCGACATCCTGCAGCCCCCTGCGCTTCAGGGAGCGCAGAAAGTCCAGCCAGAAGGCATTCCTCGCTGGCGCGCAGCGTGAAGCCCAGGATCTCCCGCTCGCCGGTCGCCCGCACGCCGATGGCCACGATCACCGCCTGGCTGACGATCCGGTGATCTCCCGGGAGGTGCGCCGGGACGGTGTGACGCACCTTCAGGTAGAGCGCGTCAAGCCACACATAAGGGTAGGCACCCAGCAAGGCCCGATTGCGAAAGCCTTCCACGACCTCAGCCAGCTCTTTGCAGATGGGGGTCACCTTGCTTTTGTCGATCCGGGTGAGGCCCAAAGCCTGCAGGAGATCGTCGACCTTGCGCGTGCTCACCCCCTGCACACAAGCGCTTTGAACCACCGCCAGCAGGGCCTTCTCCGATCGCTTCCGGGGCTCCAACAGGCTTAGGAAAGGGATACCCTCCCGCAGCTTCGGGATCCGCACGCGTGCCGCGTACCTTCGGCAGCGGGATCTCCCCGACCCGAGTTTCCCACGGGCGCTCACGTTAGCCGTTGCCGCAGGTCTGGTGACCTGGACCATGGCGGTGGGTGGTGCGGTTCTCCGAGCGTTCGTAGCGGCCGGCGCCGATCACCTGCTCCGCCTCCAGCTCCACCGCCAGCTGCGTCAGAAGGCGTGGGCCTTCTTTGAGGAAATCGCCATCCAGGTCAATTCTCATCTTGCGCACAGTTGTCCACAATTGTCCCCACACTCTGTGGGAGACGCTCTGCTGGAGCTACTCCAAAAGTATGATATTTGGGTCAGCCATCGCTGTGCTCCTTTCGTGGTTTGCCGACCTTGAAAAGGAAGCACACGATGGCTCTTTTTACAAGCCGCTTTTTACACCACTTAATGA
>CAZFCJ010000044.1:0-26437 GCA_964517315.1 uncultured Anaerolineaceae bacterium
CGGCGGGGGAGACCTGGATCATTTGCTGGGCCCGCTCCAGACCGTAGACCTCGGCGAGCACCTCGCGGCGATCGCCACGCCCGGGGGTCTCCAGCGTCGTGTGCCCCTCGTGCTGCAGCCTGAAGCGGACATCCGGGTACGCGAGGGCGTAGCGCGTCATCAGCTCATTGATTCGCCGCCTCTCGGTCGCTTCGGTCTTCATGAATTTCTGCCGGGCGGGGACGTTGTAGAAAAGATCGCGCACCTGAACGACCGTCCCGGCCGGCGCTCCTATGCTCTCAAGGCCGGTGCGTTTGCCGCCCTCCACGATCAAACGCCGGCCGATCTCCTCGTCAGCAGCTCGACTCACGAGCGCCAACCTGGCCACTGCGGCGATCGAGGCCAGGGCCTCGCCTCTGAAACCAAGCGTCCTTATGGCCGCCAAATCCTCCGTCGAGTCCAGCTTTGAGGTCGCATACCGGGCCAGCGCCAGTTCGATTTCGTCGGCTCGGATCCCATCGCCGTCGTCGGCCACTTCTATCAGGGATCGGCCGCCGTTTTCGACCCGAATCGAAATCTCGTATGCCCCGGCATCCAGAGCATTTTCAACCAACTCCTTGACGACCGACGCCGGCCGCTCGACGACCTCACCGGCCGCGATGGCAGAAGCGACCTCCTCGGGCAGCACCCTTATGGACACGAACCAACCTCCCACCACATCCGTGAACCGGCGCGATTATACTGGCTATGGCGAACCGCTTGTTGACACCCCTATCGAGAGCGACTTATACTCCCCCGGACTATGGACTGGGTGACGATACTGGTTCTTACAGTTTGCTTCGCCGGCGCGGCCATGCTCCAAGCGCGCACTCTGCCCGGCCGGCGCTGGGTCGCGCTGCTCATCTGGCTGGTCATCGCATTCCTCGTTTACCGCTGGGCCGTCTTCCGGGGCGCTTGGATGGAGGTTCTTTTGGCCGGCGTGGCGGCCGGAGCCATTTTCCTCGCCTGGTGGCTGTTGAAGGGGCGAGACCTGCCCCCTCCGAAAGACGACATCCGAGTCTGGTCCGAAGAGGACCCTTTCTAGACCCATGTTCAGCACGTTGTTGTTCGACCTGGACGACACGTTGTACCCGCACGACAACGGCGTATGGCGGGCGATCTCGGGTCGGATTTCAGCGTATATGCAACAGCGGATCGGCCTGAGCTCCGCTGAAACCCGCCGCCTGCGCTCGCGATACGCCCGCTCGTTCGGCACCACGCTGACCGGCTTGATGGCGGATTACGAGGTCGATCCCGCCGACTACTTGGGATTCGTGCACGACATCCCTTTAGACAGCTACATTCAACCCGATGAAGAGCTGCGGAGCATGCTCTCCGCCCTGCCGCAGACGAAGGCCGTCTTCACCAACGCCAGCCGGGCCCACGCTGAGCGGGCGTTGGAACTTCTGGGTGTGGCGGACCTCATCGATCATCTTATCGCCATCGAAACCCTGGATCTCGTCAACAAACCGGAGCTTGCCGCCTACACGCGCGCCCTCGGTTACCTCGGTCGGCCGGAGCCGGATACATGTCTGCTGGCCGACGATCGAGCGATGAATTTGACTCCCGCTTCCAAGCTGGGGATGACGACCGTTCTCGTCGACCGCGACGGCTACACGGGTGACGGCGTGGATTACGCGATCGCCCGGATTCACGACCTGCCGCGAACGGTGCCCAAGCTCTGGGATGGGCGGCGCGGTGATTGAGTGGCTGGGGGAAGGATGGGGGATGGTCGGCCTGATCCTGGCCCTCGTCGTGCTGGTCAATCTCGGCTTGATCTACTCGCTCATAAGCGGGTCGGCCGCCGCGCAGTGGGACATGGTGCGCCGGATCGCCGAGCGCACTCGGAACCCGTGGCAGAGCGAGGATGAGGCCCTGAGCGAGCTGCGAGAGCGGGCCGATCGATTGCGCCCGAACTCCGAGCAAGGCGCGGATGGCTCCGGATAAGCGCATCCCACTTCAGGCGGCCGCCGATCTCGTCGCGGATCGCGGCTGCCGGATTGCTCTGGGCGGAGTCACGATGTATCGGCGCCCGGTGGCCTTCGCCATGGCGCTTATTTCGCGACACCGCGCGCAGAACGTTCCACGCGAGCTCGAGCTGCTCTGCTTCACGGCCGGAATCGAGAGCGACCTGCTCGTCGGGGCCGGGATGGTGGCCTCGGTCCGCACCTGCTACTTCGGATTGGAAGCCTTCGGCCTCGCACCTCACTTTACGAACGCGGCCGGCCGGGGCAGCCTGCGCGTCATCGAGGAGTCTGAAGCCAGCATCGCCTCAGGCCTGAGAGCCACTTTGGCCGGCGTTGGCTTCATGCCCGCGTTGGCGTGGCAGGGCACCGACATGCTTCGGCTGCGGCCGGACGTCAAGACGATCGAAGATCCATACAGTGGTGATCCCGTCACCGCGTTCCCAGCTCTGGATTGCGACGTCACCGTCGTGCACGCCCTGGAGGCCGACCCGGAGGGGAATGGAGTGATCGGGGGCAACCAGGGTGTGGACTTCGAGCTGGCCCTGGTGGCCGACACCGTGATCTTGACCGCCGAGACGATCGTCCCCCGGCTGGACCGGGCCGACATCGTCGCCCCGGCCGTCGACGCGGTCGTCGAAGCGCCGTCGGGCGCCTGGCCCACCTCCTGCCATCCCAAGTACCCGCTGGACGGCCAGGCCGTGCTGGACTTCATGGAACGAACTTCGGAGGCCGATTTCCCCGCCCTACTCGCCGAATGGTCCCAGCGCCACGGCCTTTCCCCGGAGGATTGAGCGACCCTCAGAGTTCATCCTTTTCTAACATTCGTGTGGTATCGTACTCGTGTTCAAGGCTCCAACTGGGAGGCCTTCTAGGGTATGGAATCGAAAACCGTACGCAACATCATTATCGGCGTGATTCTCGGCCTGATTTTTGCCGCCGGTCTGTTCGGCGCGGGTTTCGCCGTCGGCCGCAGCCTGCCGGCATTCGACCTAGGGACGGATCTCGGTCTGCCGAGGATCGGACCGCTCGGCGAAGGACAGGCCGAAACGCCGTCGGTCCCCACCGGCACGGTCGCACCCGAAACCCGTGAAGAGCTCTTCGAGCCCTTCTGGGAGGCGTGGAAAATCGTCCACGAGAACTACGTGGCCGAGGTGAACGACGTCGACCTGATGCGGGGTGCGATTCGGGGGATGCTGAACTCCCTGGGAGACCCACACACCGGCTACATGACGCCCGAAGAGTACCAGCAGGCCAACATTCCCCTGCAGGGCGAGTACGAGGGCATCGGCGCCTGGGTCGACCCGAGCGGTGAATTCCTGACGATTATTTCGCCCATGCCGGACTCGCCCGCGATGGAAGCCGGATTGAAGTCGGGCGACCAGGTCATCGCCGTTGATGGGGAGGACATGACGGGCGTAGAGGGCAATCAAGTCATCCGCCGCATTCTCGGCCCGGCCGGCACCGAAGTCGAGCTCACCATCCGCCGCGAAGGCCGCCCGGAGCCCTTCACCGTCGAGGTCACGCGTCAGGAGATCACCGTCCCCACCGTCGAAAGCCGCATGCTCGAGGACGATATCGGCTATCTGCGCTTGTTCAACTTCGGCGAGGACACGACTCGGGATCTGCGGCGCCATTTGCGGGACCTCATGAAGCAGAACCCCCGCGGCATGATCCTCGATTTGCGCGGCAATGGCGGCGGCTTTTTGGGCACTGCCGTCAACGTGGCCTCCGAGTTTATCGGCGAGGGTGTGGTCCTCGTCGAGCGCTTCGGGGACGGTTCCGAGAAGGAATACCGGGCCAGCGGTGACGGTCTGGCCACCGAGATTCCGCTCGTGGTCTTGATCGACGGTGGATCCGCATCCGCCTCGGAGATCGTGGCCGGCGCGATCCAAGACCATGATCGGGGCGTGCTCGTGGGCGAGATGTCATTCGGCAAGGGATCGGTTCAGAACTGGATCCCGCTTTCGGACGAGGCCGGCGCCGTGCGCGTCACCGTGGCCCGCTGGCACACGCCGGACGGTCGCCAGATCAGTCAAGAGGGCCTCACCCCGGGCGTGGAAGTGGAAATGACCGAAGAGGATCTCCAGTCTGACGAGGATCCTCAACTGGACCGAGCTATCGAAGTATTGAAAGAAGAGATCGACTGACCGAAATCCGCGAGTAAAGGTCTCTGGAGGGAACTGAGATGTTTATCTGGGACCCTACATACATACTCTATATGCTTCCCGGGTTGATCCTCACTCTGCTGGCGCAGTGGTGGGTCAATTCGACCTACGGCAAGTGGAGCAAGGTCCGCAACAGCGCCGGAGTCACCGGCGGCGAGGCGGCCCAGCAGCTGCTGGATCAGGGTGGCATTCACGATGTCTCCCTGGAGGGCGTATCCGGTGAGCTCAGCGATCACTACGACCCCCGTTCGCGCACGCTGCGACTGTCATCCGGAGTAGGACAAGGACGCTCCGTGGCCTCGCTGGCGATCGCTGCGCATGAGATTGGGCATGCGGTCCAGGACCACGTTGCTTACCTCCCCATGCGGCTCCGCAGTGCGATTGTGCCGGCGGTCAATATCGGATCCAATCTCGGCATTTGGATGATCCTGGGCGGACTCCTCCTGAGAGGACTGCTGGGCACCCAACTCGCCACCCAGATCGCCTGGGTGGGAGTGTTCTTCTTCGCCGGCGGCGCGGTCTTCGCCTTCGCTACCCTGCCGGTCGAGCTGAACGCCTCCTCCCGCGCCAAGAAGCTGCTGCGCCAGGCCGGGTTGGTGACCTCGGAGAAGGAGCGCGCTGGGGTCAACGCCGTGCTGACCGCGGCGGCTTTCACCTACGTCGCCGGCCTGGCTGCCGCCATCCTTCAGCTGCTCTACTTCGTCACCTTAGTGAGCGGGATGGGCGGCCGGCGTCGCTGATCCGATCCCCTTGACCGACAATTGAAGGAGCGGGCAAGCATGAGTGAAGCGCCGCAAGGGCCGGATCGATCCCCCCAGAACCGCGGCGGGTTGATCCGCTGCGGCCTGTTGCTCGGCGCCCTGCTGGCCGGATTGCTCGGGGGCGCGGTGGGTGGAGCCGCCGTATTCTTCGGGCTGGGTCGGCCCGGAGACGATGTCCAACGGCCTGCCGCCAACCGGACTCCTGAACCCCTACCCACCCCAATCCCGGTAGACGTCCGGACCGGCGTGACCGAGGCGGTCGACGAGGTCGGCCCTTCGGTGGTCACCGTGATCAACCACCTTACGCCTCAGGGTGAATCCGGGCCAAGCGGCAGGGGATCCGGAGTGATTATCTCCGAGCAGGGCCACGTGCTGACCAACAATCACGTGGTCGCCGACGCCGAATCGCTCGAGATCCGGCTCGCGGATGGAACGAGCATGGAGGCGACCCTGGTCGGCGCCGATCCGTTCTCGGACTTGGCCGTGATCAGCGTAGAGGGTGAGCTTCCCGCGCCGGCGAGGTGGGGCAATTCGGACGCGCTCAATCCTGGCGAAACGGTGATCGCTATCGGCTCGCCGCTTGGCGATTTCTTCAACACCGTCACGGTCGGTGTGGTCAGCGCAGTCGGGCGGTCGATCGAGACGGGCCGAGGATTTCAGCTCCAGGAGCTCATCCAGACGGACGCGGCGATTAATCAGGGGAATTCAGGAGGACCGCTGGTGAGCCTGGGCGGCCAGGTCGTCGGCATTAATACGCTCGTTGTGCGCGGCGGCCTTCAGGGACCACAGGCGCAGGGTCTGGGTTTTGCCATACCGAGCAACACCGCCCGCGCCATCGCCCAGCAGCTCATACAAACCGGCGCCGTCGCCCGCCCCTACATGGGAATCGAGTGGCGCTGGATCACCCCACAGATCTCAGAGCGCTTTAACCTGCCGGTCGACTTCGGTGTGCTCGTGACCCAGGTGGTCCCGGATTCACCCGCCGACGACGCCGGATTGCAGCAGGGCGACATCGTCGTCGAGATCGCGGGTCAGGAGATTAACGCCGACAATCCCTTCATCAACTTGCTCTACGAGCACGATCCGGGCGACGAGGTCAGCCTGGGCGTGATCCGGGACGGAGAAGACCTCCAGCTCGATATCCAGCTCGGCCGCCGGCCCGGGAGCTGATTCCGGGACTCCGGTTCAAACCCCCAAGCCCTCAACGGCAACTTTTCGGGGCCGTTCCCAGGTGCTAGAATGGGACGACGCCCGAAACCTATTCCCTCGTGCGAGCCCGGGGCCCTAATCTGGGTCCCAAGATCCCTCAACTTGAGACCGACCTGAGCGCAACCGCCGACCGAGGATGACAAGTGGTGGAAGAGATACAAGTCCAAGAGTTCGTCGAACTCGTCCAGGCCTACATCAACGAAGCGCGCCTCGACCAGGCGGTCCAGATGCTTACCGAGCTGCATCCCGCCGATCGGGCCGAAGTCTTTTTCCACCTCGATCCGGATCTTCAATCCCGACTGATCCAGGACCTGCAGATCGACATCACGGCCGAGATCCTGGAGGAACTGTCGGACGAGGCCGCGGCGGAGACCGCCCAGACGCTCACGACCGAACGGCTGGCCGACGTGCTGGACGAAATGGAGCCGGACGAGGCGGCCGACGTCCTGGGCGACCTCCCGCCGGTGCAGGCCGCGCTGGCGCTGGCCGAGATGGAGGAGTCCGAGGAGGTCATCCCGTTGCTGGGCCACCCGGACGAGAGCGCGGGCGGACTCATGACCACCGCCTACGTGGCCCTGCGGCGCAAGACAACGGCCTCGCAGGCGATCAACTTCCTGCGCGAGATCAGCCCGGAAGCCGAAACGCCGTATTACCTGTACGTGGTCGATCGCTTCGGAAAGTTGATCGGAGTCGTGGGATTGCGGGACCTGATCGTGGCCGACCCCTCGGCCTCCGTCGAATCCTTCATGAATCCGGAGGTGGCCCAAATCTCGGTCGGCGTCGACCAGGAGGAGGCGGCCCGCACCATGGCTCGCTACGACCTTGCGGCGCTGCCGGTGGTCGATGAGAACGGGACCCTCCAGGGCGTGATCACCCACGACGACGTGATCGACGTTCTCGAAGAGGAGGCGACCGAGGACGTGCTCAACCTCGGCGGTATCGAAGCCAGCGCGATCAGCAGCCGCCCCTATTGGTCCCTGCGGATTTCGGAAACGGTGCGCTCGCGGGGCGTGTGGCTTCTCGTGCTCTTCGTGGGCCAGACACTCACCAGCGCCGTGCTGCAACATTATCAGGCCCAGCTGCAGGCCGCGATCTCGCTTTCCATCTTTATCCCCTTGCTGATCGGCACCGGCGGCAACGCTGGTTCTCAAACGGTCGCGACCGTGATCCGGGCGCTGGCGCTCGAGGAGGTGCGTACTCGGGACGCGGCGCGAGTTCTTGTCCGCGAGCTGCGGACCGGATCGCTGCTGGGTTTGGTGCTCGCAGGTGTGGCCTTCATCTGGGTTTGGCTGCTCTTGGGGATCAGCCCCGAATTGGCGCTCGTCGTATCCGTCACCGTGTTCGCCATCACGATTTGGGCGAATTTGGTCGGATCCATGATCCCGATCTTGGCCGACGCCGTCGGCATCGATCCGACCGTCATGTCGGCGCCGCTGATCTCGACGCTCGTCGACGCCACGGGACTGTTGATCTATTTCTCCGTCGCCATCATCGTCTTGGAGCGACTCTGACGGTGGAAGCTTGACCGCCAAAGTCATCCTCAATCCATATTCGGGGCGCGGCAAGGCTGCCCGCAGGCGGCGCGCTCTCGAGGCCGCGCTCGAAGAGGCGCACGTTGAGTTTGAGCTCGTCGCCACGGAGGGCCCACTGCAAGCCATCGACCTCGCTGCGGCCGCCGCCGGGCGTGGCTATTCCCCCATCCTGGCCGCAGGCGGCGACGGATTGATCGGTGAAGTCGTCAACGGGCTTGGCCAGTCCAACCCCAAGGGTCCGCTCGGCCCGCTGGGTGTGATCCCGTTGGGAACCGCCAACGATCTGGCCAACAACCTCGGACTGCCTCTGGGCCTCCACGCGGCGGCCGCGGCGATCGCAGCCGGTCACACTCGCCGCCTCGATCTGGGTCGGGCCGGAGATTGGCTTTTCGCCAACAACTCCGCCATCGGCCTGGAACCGGTCGTGACCATGTACAACGCGGAGATGGTGCGGCTCCGGGGCGTGATCCGCTACCTGGTCGCCGCGCTGCGGGCCATACTGGACGGAACGTCCTATCAGATGCACCTTACGTGGGATGACGGTGAATATTCGGGGCCGACGACCCTGGTCTCGGTGGGCAACAACCCGGTCACCGGGGGGCTCTTCCGTATGGCCCCGGCGGCCGACCCCGCCGACGGTCTGCTGACCTTCGTCTACGGTCACTCCCCAACCCGGGTCGAAATGCTGCGATTGCTGCCCCGGACCTTCAATGGAAGCTATGTCAAGGACCCGGCCATCCATCAGCACCATACCCGCCGCCTGAACGTGAGATCCGAGACCCCGGCGCCGCTGCAGGTGGACGGCGAGCTGCGTGGAACTCAAGTGCCCGAGATCTCGTTCGAGGTCCAGCCCGGCCGGCTCGATATCCTGGTCCCCGCCCCTCCAGTCGATTCCCCCGGATAGTGCACACGTGAACAAGCGTGACGCCCCTCCGCGCGAGGCCTCGGCCGGCGGTCCGTTTTCCGCGCTGATGCGACGCTTCGTCGGTTGGTTCCTGGACCACCTGTATACCGATCTCGCCTGGGCCTACGACCTCGTGGCGGGCGTGACCTCCGCCGGTCAGTGGTGGCTCTGGCAGCGGGCCGTCGAGGCCTCACTCCCGCCCGGGCGCTTGTTGGAAATCGGCTTCGGAACCGGCCGACTGATCCGCCACCTTCAGTCGAAAGGCCACCGGGTAACGGGCATCGACCTCTCCCCGCAGATGGTGCGCATCACGCGCAGGCGCCTGTTGGCAGCGGGAATGCCTCTGCGCGTGGCGCGGGCAAACTCGCTGGCGCTTCCGTTCGGCTCCGGGACCTTCTCCGGCGCTTACACGACGTTCCCCAGCGATTTCATCTTGAAGGACGAGACGCTGCGCGAGGCGCTGCGCGTGCTGGAGCCGGGCGGAGTGATGGTCGTCATCCCGGTCGCCCGTATCCGGGGGATCGGCATGGTCGACCGGCTTGCGGATTGGCTGTACCGGATCACGGGCCAATCGGGGCCCCTGCCAGCGGATTGGGACCGGCCGTTCCGCTCACTGGACGCAGATTTCCGTTTGGAAACGGTAGAGCAGCCGCGCGCACAAGTTGTGCGAATCGTGGTCGTCAAGGGCGGAGGGCGGGCTGATACAATCCAACCTCGTTCGGGAGGTGCGCATGGCAACTATTGAATCATCTTCGCCCGTTTTGGCGATTCTCGATGTGCGGGGGCCATTCATCCTCGGCATGGATTCGGTCGAGGCCCTCCATTCCCAATATGAGCGGTTTGGTCGCCGCGGCCGCGTCGGCCGATTCCACAGAAGGGACGCTGATGCGGGACTCTGATGAACTACCACAGAAGTTGAGGAAGCGGCTCAACGAATTACCCGAGCGCACGGAGACCGAATGGGAGGCGACACCGGCCGCCGTTCTTGTGCCCTTCTTTCGGGAGGAAAACGAGTGGCATCTGCTGATGACCAAGCGGACCGAGAACCTCAACGCGCACCGCGGGCAGGTTTCTTTCCCCGGTGGAGCGATTGAACCACGTGATCGATCGCCCGTAGAAACCGCGCTGCGCGAAGCCCAGGAGGAAATCGGGTTGCCACCGGAGCGGGTCAAGATCCTCGGCCAGTTGAACTCGCTCCTGACAGTTACCCAGTATCATGTCACGCCCGTTGTGGCCGCGATTCCGTGGCCCTTCGACATCGTCCTGAACCCCAACGAAGTGGCCTCCGCCTTCGGTGTTCCGCTTTCCTGGCTCATGGATGGCGGAAACCTCGAACGGCGGGAAAGGGAGACCCCGCTGCCCGGCGGCCGCCCGATCGGTGTGTACTACTTCGAGCCCTACCAGGGCCACGTGATCTGGGGGGTGACCGCGTACATCATCGTCAATTTGCTGGAGCACATCCGAGCCCTCTGGCCCTAAGGCACTCCGCAGGGACCATCCCTGTGCGCGAAAAAAAAGGAGGCGCTGAGCGCCTCCGAGATCAAGCTTCTTCAATTTTCGAAGGGGACGGGGGTTATTCCTCTTCGGCCTCTTCCACCTCGGGTGGAGGGGCTTCCTCGAATTCCTCTTCCTCCGCCCGGCCACGCTGATCGACCAGCTCCGGTTCGGCGGCCATTTCGAGGACGCCTTCCAGCTCCTCTTCTTCCTCTTCGAGTTCTTCCTCGGCCAAGTAGATTACGTGGGCGACGTTCTCATCCAAATCGGTAAGGACTTCAACTCCCTCACCCAGGTACAGCTCGCCCACAGTGATGGCGTCGTCGATCTCCTCCAAAGGCTCAAGGTCAACGACGATGCGATCGGGCAGCGAGCCCGGCAAAGCCTCCACCTCAATCTCAGTGACGCCCGTGACCAGCACCCCGCCCAGTTCGCGCACCGCCGGGGCTTCCCCGACCAGTTCAACCGGCACCTCGGTTCGAATCTTCACGTCCATATCGACCTTCAAAAAGTCGATGTGCAGGACGTTCCGCCGGATGACATCGCGCTGGACGTCGCGGACCAGCACCTTGTGCACCTCGTCACCGACTTCCAAATCGATCACCGTCGAGGCACTGGCCGAGGCCAGGATCTGATCCGCCTCCTTGGCATCGATCTTGATGGGCTTGCCGGCCACACCGCTGCCGTAGAGCACGGCGGGCACCTGCCCCTCCCTGCGCACGGAGCGGACCTTTTTGCCGATCGCTTCACGTTCTTCAGCCGATAACGTTCTCGTCTTCGCCATGATCCTTCAACCCTCCCGGGTACCGTCTACCCGCCAATTCCGCCTGAGATCATCGGCCCCTCGAATGGAATGGGCCACCCCGGCGCAGCAGGTCATTCTTCTCTGAACAGCCTGGCCATCAGCAGCACCAGCGCGGTGGCCGCGCCCGCCGCCAATCCCACGGCCAGCGATCCACGGGTGTCGAACACCGTCTTAACTGGCCCGTTGACTTCACGCGCCAGAAGGAAGACGCTGCTCCCGCCTTCCATCTCCGCTGTGCCGGCGAGGGTCACCGCGGAGGCCGAGTTCCCCAAGCTCACGTTGTCGGCCATGAGCAGGCCGGTCGCACTGCGGTCCATCGAGACCACATCGCCCCGCACGGCCACTGCAGCCGAGAACTGCAACCCCGCCGCTTCGGCCGTCACCACACCCGCCCCGCCTCTGTGGATTTCCACATCGCCGGCCACGACGCGCCGTGCGCCCCCCTGCTGAATGCGAACCATATCGGCTTCGACGGTTCCGATCTCGCCGCCGCTGAGATTCACGATCTCGGCGTCGACGTCTTGCCCTTCTTTAGGTCGCCCCTGCTCAGCGTCGGTCATGGTCTCCTCGCCCGCGTAAAAAATGGGCCTCCGCCGCGAACACGGCTCAGTGGCCCAACTTCAGTCCCTGAGAATTGTACCGGCGGCGTCAGCCCACGTCAACCACTGGGCTGGATCAAGGCCAGCAGCGCCCCGGTGGAAGAAGGGCTCTAGCCGTGCGTCCAGGGCGTTATCCGCTTCCACCGGCCACAGTCCCATCGGTCGTCTTCTTCACACTCGCATCGCCACGGATAGTCCCCTTCTGCCCCGGTCATTTTCGACCGGCCGCTCGTTTTGGTGTCCGGCCGGCCGAGCGTGCACCGAGGTTCCTCTCGCCCTTACTTTGACCCGCTCCTGTCTGCGTGTTAAACTGATCTCTTGCCTTCTTACCGGGTGATGAGAGGAATGGAGACGAGGCTACACAGAAGATTGCCGCAATGGGCGCTACTCATCGGCCTGCTTTCGACGGCCGGTCTGGCCGCGCGCCAGCTGCCGAGAGATTCCGAGATGAGCGCCGGCCCGTCCTCCCGCTCGATCTCAGGGTCCGTCACCGCCCTGCGGTCCGCCGATCCCCCAATGCCGGGCTTGAACGAAGCGATGCATACGACCAGCGCCCGCTGGAGCACCAGGTGGACGCCGTCGACGATGTCGATCGGCACGCCTGCGGGTGACGATCGCCCGGTCTTCGGGGAGCCAATTGAGACCCCGTCCCTTGCCCGCGGTCCGCGCCCTCAGCTGAATCTCAAAACGCTGGAATTTCGGATCCCCCTCGCTGGCGATCTCGGCTTCGAACTCCAGCCAACGACGACGCCCACCGACGACGAAACCGAAGTCCCCGCGACCGCGGCGGCAGCCGCGAGTGACACCGAAACCTCCCAAGGGGAGCGGCCCGCCCAAGTTTCATCGACCGAGGTGGTCTTGCGTTTCCTGGCTTCGGGGGCTGGGCTGGCAGCGGCAGTTCTTATCCTGTTCGGCGGTTACGCGTTGCTTCGGCCCCGAGTCAGGGCCTACCTGGGGCGGCTCCGCATGCGCGGCCTAGACAGGACACGTCGAGAGCGCCGTCGGCGCGATCGGAACCGATGACGGACGAACCCGCGAGCTTGCTGCTCATCGCCGGGCTGGGCAATCCGGGGCGCCGCTACCGGCGCAACCGCCATAACGTCGGCTTCATGTTCGTCGACCTTCTGGCGGATGAACTCGGGACCGGCTTCCGCAAAATGCAGATGAAGGCGCTCACCGCCGAAGCTCGCCTTGAACGACGCCGGCTGCTGTTGGCGAAACCGCAGACGTGGATGAACCGCGCCGGCGAATCAATCGCCCCTCTGATCCGTTTCTACAAAGTCCCCCGGCGGAGCGTACTGATCGTCTACGACGATCTTGATCTCCCGCAGGGCACTATCCGCCTTAGGCCATCCGGCGGGAGCGGCGGGCATCGAGGATTAGAATCAATTATGGAGCAGACCGGCGCGAACGATCTGCCGCGTCTCAGGATCGGCATCGGCCGACCCCCCGGGCAGATGGACCCCGCCGACTACGTGCTCCAGGATTTCCGAGAGAGCGAATGGGAGACGATGAAGCTCGCTTTGCGTGAGGCGGAAGATTGTGTACGTAATCTGATCCTGCACGGGCTCGATAAAGCGATGACCGACTGCAACCGGGAGAGGCTCGACTGACATGGACCTCTCCCCACTGCTGCCCAAGCTCAGGGCGCTTCCCGGATACGGCGATCTCCAAGCCCGCCTGCGAACCGGCGAGGCCGGACAGCCCGAGCGCCTGCCCCGGGCAGCCCGTCCCCCGATCATCGCGGCGCTCGCCCAGGACCTGCCGGCTCCACTGGTCGTGATCGTCGCCCGCAGCGATCGCATGCTCACGCTGACCCAAGAACTTAACGCGTGGGCGCCCCGCCTCGAGGTAGCGACATTCCCCGAGCCCAACCCTCTTTTCTACGAACGCGCCCCCTGGGGCCCTCGGACGAGACACCAGCGGGCCGCCCTGCTGGCCCGCCTCACCGCGCCGGAGCAGCCT
The DNA here is from genome assembly GCA_964517315.1 of uncultured Anaerolineaceae bacterium. Lineage (GTDB taxonomy): Bacteria > Chloroflexota > Anaerolineae > Anaerolineales > E44-bin32 > DASWJQ01. The sequence continues at coordinate 13,420 of CAZFCJ010000044.1, forward strand.
GGGGCGCATATGGGAACGGAGGTCTATCCGCAATTGATTCTGACGACGGCCCGGGCTGTGATGACGCGCACCCTTCCCGTGCGTGAATTCCTGGCTCACAGCCGCTGGCTGCCGGAGGGCGGACACCGGCGGCTCGACCAGCTCATCGACCTCTTGGTCGCAAGTGGGTACGCGCCCGGATCCGTGGTGGCCGAGCCGGGGCAGTTCAGCCATCGGGGGGGCATCCTCGATGTATGGCCACCCGGGGATGCCGAGCCAGTCCGGGTTGAGTTCTTCGGCGACGAGATCGATTCGCTGCGGCGCTTCGATCCGGGCACCCAGCGCTCCAAGGAGACGGTCGCGGGGGTGCGCGTCTCCCCGGCCCGGGAAGGGCTGCCGAAGCTTTACCGGCAGGAATGGGATCCGTTGCTGCCTCCGCAAGCGTTCGAGAACGACCCTGGCTCGCCGCAGAGCGCGTTCCTTGAGTTCCTTCTGCCCTGGATGATCCCGGATCCCATCAGCGTTTTGGATTACCTGCCGCGGGACGCCTCCGTGGTCCTCGAGGACAGCATGGCATTTGAGGAGGCGGTGGCCGAGTTCGAGGACCAGGCTGTCTCGTTCCGTGAGGACCAGGTCAACGAAGGCCATCTCCCACAGGACGGTCCACTGCCATACCTTACCCTTCCGGAGCTGCAAGAAAGGATGGCCGAAGAGCAGGCGGCTGACCTGGGCATGTCGTCAGACACATTCGAGCCCGCCTCTGCGTTGGGGGACAGCTTTCGGCCCGGGCCCCGGTTCGGCGGTCAGGTCCGACCGGTGTTGAACTTTCTGGCCGGCCGGCAGACCGCGCACGAGGCCACGATCGTCGTCAGCCGCCAGGCGCCGCGCCTTGCCGAATTGTGGCGGGAGCGCGCCGCCGATGCCCCCGTCCGGGAGCGCGTTCCGGACGACCTCGTTCCAGGTGAGATCGCGTTTCTGAAGGGCGCCCTTGCCGAGGGATGGTCCCTCGAGTCCGAATCCGGGCCGACGCTGCACCTGCTGACGGATGCCGAAATCTTCGGCTGGACCCGGCCGCAGGTCCGTCGCCGCCCCCCACAGCCGGCCGCGGCCCCCGAGTCCGGCTACTCCGACCTCGAGCCAGGCGACATCGTCGTCCACACCGATTACGGCGTTGGCCGCTTCCGCGGCCTGGTCGAGCGCACGTTAAGTGGGATGACGCGCGAGTATCTGCTCGTCGAATATGCAGCCGGGGGTCAGGTCTACGTGCCGGTCCATCAGGCCGACCGCGTGACCCGCTACGTCGGTGTGGACAGCGGCGTTCCGACCCTCTCAAGCCTGGGCACGACCGAGTGGGACCGAGTTAAAGAACAAGCGCAGGAATCCGCTGAGGAGGTCGCCCGCGATCTGCTTGACTTGTACGCCAAGCGCATGGCCGTGCAAGGCCACGCCTACAGCCCCGACACCGTGTGGCAGCAGGAGCTGGAGGCCGCATTCCCCTATGAGGAGACCGACGATCAGATGCAGGCGATCCAAGCCGTAAAGAACGACATGGAGAGCCCACGACCGATGGATCGGCTCATTTGCGGAGACGTCGGTTACGGCAAGACGGAGGTTGCGCTCAGGGCGGCCTTCAAGGCCGTAATGGACAACCGCCAGGTGGCGATGCTGGTTCCAACCACGATTCTGGCCCAGCAGCACTTCCACACCTTCACCGAGCGATTGGCCCCCTACCCTGTGGAGATCGAAATGCTTTCGCGGTTTCGCAGCCGTTCCGAGGCGGAACAAATCTTAAAACGGCTGATGGGTGGTGAACTCGACATCGTTATCGGCACCCACCGGCTGCTGCAGGCCGACGTTGAGTTCCGCAACCTGGGGCTGCTGATCATCGACGAAGAACAGCGCTTCGGGGTGACGCACAAGGAACACCTGAAGAAGATGCGGACCGAAGTGGACGTGCTCACCCTCACTGCCACCCCGATCCCGCGCACCCTGTACATGGCGCTCACCGGTGTGCGGGACATTTCGACGATCGAGACGCCTCCAGAGGAGCGGCTGCCGGTCATCACCCATGTCGGCCGTTACGACCCGCGCTTGACCCGGCAGGCCGTGCTGCGCGAGATGGATCGCGGCGGCCAGGTGTTCTTTGTCCATAACCGAGTGCAGACGATTGAGGCCGCCCGCAACCGTCTGGAGAGGCTGGTTCCGGAGGCTGAAATCGAAGTCGCTCACGGACAACTGCCGGAACGCGAACTTGCCGCCATCATGCGTCGCTTCGGCGAGGGGGAGATCGACGTGCTGGTCAGCACGTCGATCATCGAATCGGGACTGGACATCCCCAACGCCAACACGCTCATCGTGGATCGGTCGGCACACTTTGGACTGGCCCAGCTCTACCAGCTGCGCGGCCGGGTCGGACGGGGGCCCGTGCGGGCCTACGCATACTTCTTCCGCCAGCCGCACAGCCGGGCCACCCAGGACGGACTGGAGCGGCTGGAGGTGATCGCCGAGAACACGCAGCTCGGTGCCGGCTACTCGATCGCGCTGCGCGATTTGGAGCTGCGCGGCGCGGGCGATCTTCTCGGCACACGCCAGCACGGGCAAATCGCGGCCGTCGGCTTCCACCTCTACACGCGGCTGCTATCCCATGCGGTGCGTCGCTTGCGCCGTGAGCATGAAGGCGCGGTTCCACTGCCCGACGAGCTCCCCGACCGGGTGGAGGCCCTGGATGTGGCGGTCGAACTTCCTCTCCCCAGCGCCATTCCCCAAGGATACATCGAAGACCGCGAGCTCCGCCTGCAGCTCTACCGTCGGATGGCCGATATGCGCGACTTGGAGGCCGTCTCCGATCTGGCGCACGAATTGAAGGACCGCTTCGGGGCGCCGCCGGCGGAAGTGGAGAACCTGATTTACCAGCTGCGGGTCAAGATCCTCGCCGCCAGAGCCCGCTTGGAGCTCGTGACAACCGAAGCGGGACAGATTTTGCTGCAGCCTCAAGAGGGCTGGGAGTCGCACTTGCCCGCGGCGCTGGGATCTGACGTACGGCGCAGCCGCCGGGGGCTTTGGCTGACACGGGGAGACCAGCAGGACTGGAAACAGCGGCTCATCGAAGTGCTGGAGAAGCTGGGGCGGCGGGCCGCTCGGCTGAGCGGTCAGCGAGAGACGCTGCTCACCGAGGCCGGAGGTTCTCAGGCCTGAGGCCTGAACTGCATGAGCAGTGCCACATAGGGGCGTCCATCGACGTATTCAACCCCTACAACCCACGTGCGCCAGTCGTTCGGATTCCCGGTCACCTCCGGCCCGATCGTGTAGCTGTAGAAATTGACGTGGGTGTACTCAGCAGGCCATGCGCGATCGGCAGCCTGCGGGCCCAGTGTGAGCTCATTGCAGGTTGGAGCTACTGCCTCGGTCAGGGTCTGACCCAAACTGGCCGCCACGAGCTCGGAAAAGGATCCGCGGATGACCGTTTCGCCTGCGAAGCGCGTGCCCCAATCCCGCAGCCTGGAGTCGGAGAACGCTGTGGCCGCTTCGTCCAATCCAATCTGAACCTCAGGATTCCACGGATCGAGCCGGACGACCAGGCCGCGCTTGGGGCTTAACAACGTTTTGAGTGCCTCACCGTCCTCTTCCGCCACCGCACGCTGGAATTCGTCCAGGAGCTCTGTGACGCGACCGTCCCGGCAGAACTCGTTTTCGGACACGTATTCGGTCACGTTCCAGCTTCGGACCCATCCGAGCTGTCCGGACGGCGTGCGCATTTCGAACCAAATCGAACTCCCGAGGCGGGTCGTATTGCCTGTACGCTCCAACCCAACCTGAGTGGGGAAAAGCTCGGCCACAACCGTTCCCGTGATCCCCGCGGTCTCACGAATCCTAAGCACATCGCCGACTGCGACCCAGACCACCGCGTACCGGAGTGGACCTTCGATCACGGGCTCGGTGGGCTCAGGCGACAGCCTAGTGGTAACCGTCGGCGAGATTACGGGCGGCGTGCTGGTGGGGTTGGGAATCGGGATGGACGAGCGGGTGCACGCCGTTACGGCCCCGAGCAGCGAGGCCAGAAGGAGGTGTCGGCCTATGGCTCGCAGCGCCCGGATGACTTCGCTCCGCAGGTGCAAGGCAACCTCTTCGTCAATTCGGATGCAGGAATTCCACCGACGTCAGGCGGAAGCCGGGGGCCGCTGTTCCGCGAGCGCACCCTCAACCGAAGGTCGCTTGCTCGCAGACCGTTTTGAAGCCGGCCGCAGCGCAAGATCGAGCACCTCATCCATGTGCTCCACGAGATGGATCTCGAGCGACTCGCGCGCAGCTTTCGGAATCTCGACGAGGTCCTTCTTGTTCTTCTTCGGCAACAGCACCGTGCCCATGTTGAGACGATACGCGGCCAAGACCTTTTCACGAACGCCACCGATGGGAAGAATCCGGCCGCGCAACGTGATCTCCCCGCTCATGCCCAGCTCGCGGCGAACCGGCCGTCCGGTCAAGGCGGAGGCCAACGAGGTGGCCACCGTGATGCCCGCGCTCGGGCCGTCCTTCTGAATCGCGCCTTCCGGAACGTGAATGTGAATGTCGCTGTTCTCAAACACATCGGGAGGGATACCCAAATCCCCGGCCCGTGAGCGGACATAGCTCACCGCCGCCTGAGCCGACTCCTGCATGACCTCGCCAAGCTGCCCCGTGATCTGCAGGTTCCCCTTCCCCTCCATGAGCAGCACTTCGACTGCCAGCGTGTCGCCTCCGCTTTCGGTCCAGGCGAGGCTGGTGGCCACGCCGGTTTGGTCGGTGGCGTCCATCTCACGCGGGGAGATCGGCGGCGGGCCTAAGAACCTGGCCAGCATACCCGGCGTGACCCGGGCGGGCACCTTGCGGCCCTCGGCCTTCTTGCGCGCAACCTTGCGGCAGATCTTGCCCAGCTCGCGCTCGAGATTCCGCACGCCGGCTTCCCACGTGTACTCTCGAATGACGCCTTGGACCGCGGCCTCGGTGATCTTCAGCTCATCGTTCTCGAGACCATTCTGCTCAAGCTGCCGCCGGACCAGGAAGCGGCGCGCGATCTCAAGCTTTTCTTCCTCGATGTAGCCGGGAAACTCCAGGACCTCCATCCGGTCTAGCAGCGCGGGAGGTATCGTCTCGGTGGTGTTAGCCGTGGTAACGAACATGACCCGGGACAAGTCGTAGGGGATCTCCAGGTAATGGTCCGAGAACTCAAAATTCTGTTCCGGATCCAGCACCTCGAGCAGCGCCGCGGCGGGGTCGCCTCGGAAGTCGGCGCCGATCTTGTCGACTTCATCAAGCATGAACAACGGATTGACGGTCCCGGCCCGGCGCATCCCTTGCAGGATTCTTCCCGGCATGGCCCCCACATACGTCCGCCGGTGGCCGCGAATTTCCGCTTCATCGCGCAGGCCGCCCAACGAGGCGCGCAGGAATTTGCGGCCCAGCGCCTTGGCGATCGAGCGCCCCAAGGAGGTCTTTCCCGTGCCCGGAGGCCCCACGAAGCACAGGATCGGTTGCTTCTGGCTCTCGGCAGCAAGATGGCGCACCGCGATATATTCGAGAATCCGGTCCTTGGCCTTCTCCAGCCCATAGTGATCGGCGTTGAGCACTTTGGCCGCGTGCCGTACCCCGAGATTGTCCTCCGTCGTTTCGGTCCAAGGAAGGTCGAGCAGCCAATCGATGTAGGTGCGGATGATGCCGACCTCCGGCGACATCGTCGGCAGCTGACTCAGCCGCTGCGCTTCGCGCAACGCCAGCTCTTCGACGGGCTCAGGAAACCCCTTTTCACTGATGCGCGCTTTGAGGTCTTCAATCTCTTGGGCCCACAGGTCTCCCTCGCCCAGCTCCGTCTGAATGGCCTTCATTTGCTCGCGCAAGTACATCTCGCGCTGGCTTCGATCCATCTCATTTTGAACCTGAGAGTGAATCTGATCCTCCAGCTCGAGCACATCCAGCTCACGGCCGAGGAGCACACTCAGGAACTGCAAGCGTTCGATCGGATCAAAAGTTTCCAAGATCTGTTGACGCTCAGTGACGGAGAGCGTCAGCACGCTGACGATCATGTCCGCCAGCCATCCCGGTTCTTCGATGTTGACGGCGTAGACGTACGCCTCCTCCGGCAGCGTCCGATTCAGGCTCACGGCGCGCTCGAAGAGCGTGAGCACCACCCGCATCAAGGCTACGGCTTCCTTCGACCGCGGTGTCGGCTCGGCCACCGGTCGGGCCCGGGCGCGCAGGACCGGGCCCGTCGGGTCGAACTCGACCACCTGGACCCGCCGGCGGCCCTGAGACATGACGGAAATCGTGTCATCCGGAAGATGCATCGCTCGACTCACCGCGACTTCCGTCCCCACCTCGTACAAGTCGTCCGGCCCAGGGTCCTCGACCTCCGCCTCCCGTTGTGCGATCGCGATCAGTGTCTCCCCTTGACGGCTGGCCACCTCCACCGCCTCCAGGGTGGAGTCATCGTTAATGAATAGCGGCGTGACCGAGTTCGGAAAAAGCACCAGATCGCTCAGCGGCAGGACGTTGCACTCGATCAAGCCCTCGTCGTCTTGCGGGGCATCTTCGATCGAATAAAGATCCTCCGAGCGTCGGTTCAGGACGTGGCTCAGCTCCGGGCCGAACGCCGTCCACTGATCGTAGGTATACCTCATGCTTCCTCTTCTTCCACCCCAGGCGCCGGGAAGGGCCAATCCTCCTCCCGCCAGCGAGCCAGCACCTCGCCCACTACAAACAGGCTGCCGGTCACCAGCACGACATCGTTGGGGCCGGCCTGGCCAACCGCGTTGGCCACCGCTGTCATCACATCCGGGACGAGGTCACATTTCAACTCGTAGTGGGCCGCGCTCGCCGCCAGGGCCGAGGGCTCCGCGGCTCTGGGATGGAAAGCCTTGGTCATATATGCACGGCGCACCGAAGGAGCCAGCTCACGGAGCATGCCGTCGATGTCCTTGTCCTCGGAAGCGCCGAAAACCATATGGACGACGCGCTCGGGGAAGTAATCCTTCAGCGCTTGGCGCAGCCGGGCCGCGGAATCCCGATTGTGGGCACAATCCAAGACGATGGCGAGTTCGGTGCTCAGGACCTGGAAGCGGCCCGGCCACTCCACCTCGGCGAAACCTTGCCGGATCGCCTGGATCGGAACCTCCAATCCGCTCTCTGAAATCAGGTGCAGCGCGGCCGCGGCGACCGCGGCGTTTTCGACCTGATGCCGTCCCAACAACGGAATGGACAGCTCCAGGGAGGGTCCCGGCTCGCTCCCGGTCCGCCAGAGGCGCAGCCTCTGGCTGTGGAGCGTGCTGGAGAGCGACTCGAAGCGCCAATCGGCGCCGACCCGCAGCAGGGGTGCATTTCGCCTTGCGGCGATTTCCTCGATCACTCGCGCCGCGGACTCCGGTTGGGGGGCCATCACGACGGGCACCCCGGGCTTGATGATTCCCGCCTTCTCGCCAGCGACCTTTTCCAATGTATCCCCCAAGAACTGAGTGTGATCGAGCGAAATTGAGGTGATCACCGCCGCGCGCGGATGAAGGACGTTCGTGGCGTCCAGGCGGCCACCCAACCCGACCTCGATCACGGCGATATCCACTTGCTCGTGGGCGAAATGAACAAAGCCGAGCGCCGTGATCAGCTCGTAAGTCGAGATTTCGGGGATTTCAGCCGCCAGTGGCTTCATCAACTCGACCAGCGCCACCAATCGGTCTTTGGGAATTTGCTCTCCGTTTACCTGAATCCGCTCGGTGAAGTCGATCAGGTGCGGCGACGTGTACAAGCCGGTTCGGTGACCCGCAGCTCGCAACGCCGAGGCGGCCATAGCCGCCACCGAACCCTTACCCTTGGTCCCTGCGATGTGCAGGCTTGGATACTGGGTGTGGGGATCATCGAGCGCCGACAGCAGACGCCGCACCCGCCCGAGGTCGAACGACTCGGGCGAATAGCGGTCGCTTCGCGTGCGGCTGTAATCGACGAAGCTGTAGAGATAGTCGAGTGCTTCTTGGTAGCGTATGTCTTCCATAGAGGGTCCAGCCTGTCATTCTAACGCTTGGGGGCGCTCCCCACAAGGCTCAACGGTCCTTGTAACTCCCCACATTTCGCGCTATCATCACGTTGCTACTGCCAAGCCTGCAAAGGAGGTGATACCCAAGCGCACGTGCCACGCTCCAACTTCGTCCTAAATCCACACGGAAAGGCCCTTCTCTAGGAGGAGAAACCAGATGCATAGGAAACGCCTATACGTACTGCTCGGCCTTCTGGCTGCCGCGGCTCTCTTGCTGGCCGCTTGTGGGCAGCAGGCTCCGGCCGAGCCCGAACTCGGCACCGAAGAGAATCCGGTGACCTGGGTGCTGACTCCGTCGCAGGACACGCAAGCCGTGCTCTCCGGTGCGGAGGATATCGCCCAACACGTCGAGGATGAAACGGGCATCGTGATCGAGTCCTTCGTGGCCACGGACTACACGGCACAAGTCGAAGCCATGTGCGGCGGTGAAGCCGAGATGGGCGCGATCAACACGTTTGGCTACGTGCGCGCTTCGGATCGCGGCTGCGCGGATGCGGCATTGGCCTCGGTCCGCTTCGGATCCAACACCTACTCCGGTCAGCTGAACGTCCAGGCCGGATCGGACATCGGCGGCTGGGGCGACCTGGCCGGCGCGACCTTCTGTCGCCCGGATCCGGGCTCCACCTCGGGATGGGTCATCCCCACGCTCGAGATGCAGGCCGCGGGTGTGAACCCCGACTCGGATCTTGATCAGGTCGTGGACGCTGGAGGCCATGACGGCGTCGTGATCGCCATTTACAACGGCGATTGTGATGCCGGTGCCTCGTTCGTCGATGCCCGCTCCATCGTTGAAGACGAGTTCGCCGACGTGATGGAGCAGGTGGCGGTCGTCGCTGAAACGGATGCGATCCCCAACGACGCCATCGCCTTCCATCCCGACTTCCCCGAGGACATGCGCCAGCAGATCGTCGACGCGCTCCTGCAGCTCAACGACACTGAGGAGGGTGTCGAGACCCTTAACGGCCTGTTCTCTTGGGAAGGCCTCTCCGAAGTCGACGACAGCTTCTATGACGGCTTCCGCCAGAAGCTCGACGCTGCTGGCCTAGAGGCCGGTGACATCGAACTGGAGTAAACTGGACGTATGAAACGCGACGAGGGAAGGGGTTTCCCCTTCCCTCGTCTTCATTTCACGAACACGTCGGGGACTTAAAGGCTTCCAATGCTAGCCGTCGAAAACCTCACAAAAGTATACGGGACGGGAACGGTCGCCCTGCGGGATGTCAGCTTTACCGTCGAACAGGGTGAATTCTTGGTCATCATCGGCCTGAGCGGTTCGGGCAAGTCCACGCTGCTGCGCTGCGTCAACCGGCTGGTCGAGCCGACCGCGGGGCGCATTGTGTGGAACGGCGTGGACATCACCGCCGCGCCGGAGAGCGAGCTGCGCAAGATCCGCCGCAGTATGGGCTTCATCTTCCAGGAGTTCAACCTCGTCGAACGCTCTTCCGTCATGACCAACGTGCTCACCGGGCGCTGCGGCTACGTCAATCCGGCCTGGAGCGTGATCAACTACTTCCCGCGCAAGGACCGCGAACGGGCCAAGTGGGCATTGGAACGGGTCGGTATCGCCGACAAGGCGTACGACCGAGCGGATGAGCTGAGCGGCGGACAGAAGCAGCGCGTGGGCATCGCGCGGGCTCTGATGCAGGAACCCGAGATGCTCCTCGCTGACGAGCCGGTGGCCAGCCTCGACCCCGTTCTGGCCCACTCCATCCTCGGATACCTGGAGAAGCTCAATCAGGAAGACGGGATCACCGTGCTGTGCAGCCTACACTACCTTGATCTCGTCCAACGCTACGCCACGCGCGTCATCGGTCTGCGCGCCGGCGAGATCATCTACGAGGGCTCAGGAAAGGAGATCCGCCAACTCACCGACGAGCAGTTCAAGCAAATTTACGGCGAAGAGGCCCAGCGACTGACGGTCGCCGGCTAAGGCCAGCCTGATGACCACAACGGCCTCCCAACAACCCGAACGCCGTTCCTACCTGCAAACCATTCTCTCGCTGTTCGTACCCGGTTTAGGCCAGGCCGTTGGCGGCGCGTGGCTGCGTGGAGTCATCGTGTTCGCCACCGTCGGAGTCATGACCGGGCTCACAATTTGGACCTCGGCCCAGCGGCCCCGCTTCCCCGATTACGAATTGGCCAGCCGTGCGTTCGGGCTCCTGCTGCTCGAATCCGCCGCGTTGCTCCTCTTCATCGGTGCGCTGTATTACATCGCTTCCAGGACGGTCGCCAGGCATCCAACGACCCAGGCGGCTGCCAAGACGATCTTTATCGTCCTGGCTGTGTTCGCCGTGTCCCTTTCACAAGAATCGCTGCTGGCGACGGCACTTCCCGAGTCGGAGCAGCGAATGGTCTACGGGATCACGGCCGTCTACGGGGCCGCGCTGGTCGCCGCGATTTGGTTCTGGAACGTATCCGATGCAGGATGGGTTCGGGAGGAATACAGTCCACCCGGCGGCAATCTCGTCCTCTTGGGGAGCCTGGCGCTGCTCGTTCTGGGCAGCCGGGTGACGCAGATCGACCCGGCCAAGGCCATCCGCGAGTACCGCGATACTCAGGTCATCCTGCGCCGGATTGTTTGGCCTTGGCGCGCGGCCTTCGTATACGACGTCGATGAGACGCGGGCCGAGGCCGACGTGCAGGCCCCTTGTCCCCCGGGCGCGGAGGGTCCCGAACCTAACGAACCCAAAGAGGACGAGCCATGGATTATTGTCGAGCCGAACTGCGGTGAATTGAGCACCAGAGATGCCCAAGGGCAGCTCACTTTGGGCACCGAAATCACCATAACGGGGGGCAATTTTGTTCCGGGGAGAGAGGCGCACATCGAGTGGCAGAACCCGATCGGCAACTCGTTCACGCCCCGAGGCGTCGGAGAGGCCCAGTTCGTGGTGGAAGGGGACGGTACATTCACCGCGCAGCTCCACATGCCATCCGTGACCATACCTTCCACGGCCCAGGGCGCTCAAATTCACGAGATAAGCGTCGTGCAGACCGGTGCCCGAACGTTCACGGGCGAGCTCAGCAGTGACATGCGAAGGGCGCTGCAGGAGATGCTGGTGACGATCATGATGGGTATGATGGCCACTTTCGTCGGCGTGGCGCTTGCACTGCCGACCTCCTTCCTTGCCGCCCGCAATCTGATGGTCAACATCCGCTCGACGATGCAGGGCTTCGTCGGCGGCGTGTTCGGATTGGCGCTCGGGGGCTGGCTGGGCCGGCAGGCGGCCTCCAACCTATCGGCACGCATAGGCGGACTGGAGGGCGCACCGGTGCAGACCGCGGCGATCCATCTGGTGCTCGTTCTCGGCGGGGCGCTGCTCTTCTATCGCCTCGCCGGGTCGACTCTTGATTGACTGGGCAAACGCGCCTTGCCGGATATCGTGGCCCGAGGGATCACCATCCTGGGCCTGGCCGCAGTCGGCGCAGCCATCGGCTACGTGCTCGGCCAGGGGTTCGCCCACGGTATCATCGGCGTCACACAGTCAAGAGTCGTCGCCCGCCAGATCGCCCCGCAAACCGCCCTGATCGGCGCCATCCTCGGCGCCGGCTCGCTCGCGGTCTACGGATGGCGCCATCAGCCGACCGATGAGGTGACCACCGGCAACATCATCTACGCTTTCATGCGGGTCATCATGAACATTGTGCGCTCCATCGAGCCGCTGATCCTGGCCGTGATCGGCATCATCTGGGTCGGACCGGGCCCGTTCGCCGGCTTCATGGCGCTCACCGCCCACACGATCGCCGCCCTGGGCAAACTGTACTCGGAGGCGATTGAAAGCATCGATCCGGGCCCGATCGAGGCCGTCCAATCGACCGGCGCGGATCGGCTGCAGACGATCCGCTACGCGGTGTTCCCCCAGGTGCTGCCCCCCTTCATCGCCTTCACGATTTACCGGTGGGACATCAACGTGCGCCTGTCGACGATTATCGGGCTGGTCGGCGGCGGAGGAATTGGCTTCCTGCTCATTCAATGGATCCGCCTGTTCCAGTACGAGCAGGCCGGAATCGCCGTTTGGCTGATCACGCTCACAGTGGCGGCGTTGGACTTCGTCAGCGCGGAGATCCGCGAACAATTTGTGTAAAAATCGACCTTGCACTGCCGCCCGGCGCGCTTCGCGGATGGCAAGGCACGCCGGATTTCGGAGGGGATTGCGTCCTCACCACCGTTTGATATAATCTCGCCCAGCATGGGGCCAAACGGCATGAACGAACCGGTACTCGTACTCAACGCCAACTTCGAACCCCTGAACGTTTGCACGACGAAGCGGGCCATGGGGTTGATCTTCTCCGGCAAGGCGGAGATGATCGAGAACGGCCGCGGCTACATCAAGACCGTGCGGGAGGACTACCCGCGCCCGTCGGTCATCCGTATCGGCTATATGATCAAACGCCCTCGGCCGAGAGTCCGGCTGAGCAAGCGGGAAGTCTTCCGCCGAGACCAGCATCGCTGCCAATACTGCGGGACGCGCGCCGGGCGCCTTACGCTCGACCACGTGGTGCCCAAGCATAGGGGCGGCGAACATCGTTGGGACAACCTAGTCACCGCCTGCGCGGCGTGCAATCTAAAGAAGGGCGGTCGGTCGCTCGACCAGGTCAACATGAACCTGTTGAAACGACCGAAGGAGCCGCGCCCCACAGCACTGTACCTGTTCGGCAACCATCTTCAAGAGAACCGGGACTGGCGCCACTATCTGGAAGGTTGGTAAGCCAGTAGCGCTGGGTTGACGCAGCCGGCTTTGTCAATCGTCCCCGGTCGACCTTTCCCCGAGCCAAATAAATGAAGGTGTGCTGAAGCCCTGCGAAGGCCAGGCGCGCGTTTCCTCACGCGCCATGACAGGCGGCGGGCAGGCGCCCGGCACGACGTGCCATGAGGCTGACTGGACAGGACCCGCAATTTCGCAAGTTTCTCCGGAGGGCCGGTCGGGCCCGAATGAGCCAAGAGCGACCGGTGTCGATGTCGCTCGGCCCCTCGTGGCGTAGGCCGGC
>CAZFCJ010000045.1:0-26203 GCA_964517315.1 uncultured Anaerolineaceae bacterium
CGAGTCCACCCCCGTGCCCGGGCCCACCACCGCCGCGGCGGGCACGTCCAGCAGCGCCGCTTGCAGCGCGGCGGCGGCGGTGGTGTTGCCGATGCCCATCTCCCCGCCGATAAACAAATCAGTCCGGCTGACGGCTTCCCGACCGGCCTCCAGGGCGCGGAGCCTCTCGATCTCACCCCAGGCCAACGTCACCTCGCGCACGGGGCTCCGGTAGCGGATCCCGTTCTCCCCCAAAGCGACCGCCGTGTTGCGCTCCATCCAGCTCCCAAAACTGATCAAAATCGAGACGAAGACCAAGAACAATGTCAGGCCCAAACCGAGCGAGGGAAATTGACCCAGGCGCAGCGCCAGGATGGAGGTGCCCAGCCCCGTCCCCAAGGCAGTGAGCCATGCGATCAGCTCACCGCGGCGTGAGGCGAGCGTCGGCCGATACGTCCCCAACTCAAGATCGGCCTGGGGATCGGCCAGGAATTCCGGAGGCGCCTCCATGGGCGGCGATTATACCGCGCGAGCTGTCCCCAAGTTGAAGGCGCTACCCCGGTGACGTATAATCACCGTCCGACGGAGGTAGAGGAACGATGCCAGCCAGCGAGAAGCGCCAAAAATGCCGAACGCGCATGCCCAGCGCCGAGATTCGACAATCGTTCTTAGACTTCTTCGAAGCGCGCGGACACACGATCGTGCCTTCCTCCTCACTGGTCCCGGGAGGCGATGAGACGCTCCTGTTCACCAACGCGGGCATGGTCCAATTCAAGGACGTATTCCTGGGGACCGGCTCTCGGCCGTACAGTCGGGCCGTCGACTCGCAAAAGTGTTTGCGCGTGGCCGGCAAGCACAACGACCTGGACGACGTCGGCCGGGACGACACCCACCACACGTTCTTCGAGATGCTCGGCAACTGGTCGTTCGGCGACTATTACAAGCGCGAGGCGATCAGTTGGGCTTGGGAGCTGCTCACCGAAGAGTGGGGGCTGCCCAAGGACAAGATCTACGCCACTTGTTTCGAGGATGAGCTGGGCCAGATCCCACGAGACGACGAGGCAGCCGGAGCCTGGGCCGAGCAGCCCGGATTCAGCCCGGATCATATTCTGTTCTTCGGCCGAGACGAGAACTTCTGGGAGATGGCCGACACCGGACCGTGCGGCCCGGACAGCGAAATTCATCTCGACCGCGGACCCGAGTACTGTGACCTGAGCCACGAACAGGACCACGTCTGTCAGGTCAACGGCGACTGCCAGCGCTACCTCGAGCTGTGGAACTTGGTCTTCATTCAGTACAATCGAACCGGCCCCGACACGCTCGAATCGCTGCCCAAGAAGCACGTCGACACCGGAATGGGATTTGAACGGATCGTGTCGGTCCTGCAGGACGTGGATTCGAACTACGAGACGGACTTGTTCACCCCGATCCTACAGCGCATCCAAGATATGGCCGGACATGCCGACGACCAGCGCGCCGAGCTGCTCACGCCGTACCGTGTCATCGCCGACCACGCCAGGGCGGCGTCGTTCCTGATCGGCGACGGCGTCGTGCCGGGCAACACCGGCCGCAACTATGTGTGCCGCATGATCATCCGCCGTGCCAGCCGGTTCGGCTCCTACGCCGGCTTTGCTGAGCCGTTCTTGGCCGAGGTGGCCGAGGTTGTGATCGACGATTACGGGGATTTCTACCCGGAGATTCAGCGCAATCGAGATGCCATCCTGAAGACCATTACGGACGAGGAGCGGCGCTTCCAGCACACCGTGGAGGCGGGAATTGCGCACCTCACCGCGGGGCTGGATGGCGTTGAATCCGCGGGGCAGGTCACATTGGAAGGCTCTGCCGCGTTCGATCTCTACTCGACCTACGGCCTTCCACTTGAAATCACTCGCGACATCGCCCGGGAGCGCGGCCTGGAGGTGGATGAGGCCGGCTTCAAGGCGGCGATGGAAGCTCACCGGGCGGCCTCAAGCGCTGACGAGACAGCCGGAGCGGAGGGCGGTCTGCCGACCGCGTTCTATCGTTCCCTCCTGAATCGCCTCGCGGACGAAAGGCGCCTCGACGAAGCGGGGGTGGAACAGGATCCGCACGGCTCGCTCGAGGTCGAAACCGAGTTGATCGCGCTGATCCAGGAAGGCGAGCTGGTCGACGGGGCCGAGCAAGGTCAGCGCGTCAGCGTGGTCCTGCCGGCGACGCCGTTTTACGTCGAGAGCGGCGGCCAAGTCTCGGATACGGGAACAATCGTTTCCGTCGCCGAACCGCGCTGGGAGATCGAAATCGAAAACACACTGGAGCCGGTTTCCGGCCTGATTGTTCACGTCGGCGAGGTCAAGCATGGTGAGCCTCAACTCGGTCAGCGCGTCCTTGCCGCCGTCCACGAGCAGCGCCGACTGGACATTATGCGCAATCACACGGCGACCCACTTGCTGCACGCCGCGCTGCGCGACGTTCTCGGTGAACACGTCCGCCAGGCCGGTTCACTGGTGGCCCCGGGCCGACTGCGCTTCGATTTCACCCACCCGAATGCGCTGTCACGTGAACGAATCCGGGAGCTCGAATCCTGGGTGAACCAGGCGATCCTTGCCAATTACCCGCTGGCCGTACGCCACGAAAAACGTGAAAAGGCCATTCAGGCCGGCGCCATGGCCCTGTTTGGTGAAACCTACGGCAAGGAAGTCCGCACCGTCTCGATCGGCGAACGGGAGGCCATCTCGTACGAACTGTGCGGAGGCACTCACGTCGGTGAGACCGGAGTTATCGGGCCATTCCTCGTCACGGGCGAGTCGAGCGCCGCGTCCGGGATTCGCCGGATCGAGGCGATCACCGGCCGAGCCGCACTGGAACACATAAACCGCCTGCGCGAGGTGCAGGCCGGCCTCGCCCAACTGCTTGAGACGACACCGCAAGAGCTGGGCAGCTCGGTCCAGCGCTTGCTGGACGAAGTTGATGAGCTTGAGCGCGAACTGCAATCCGCCCAGACTCGGTTGGCGCATGTGCAATACGAAAGCCTGGTAGCCCAAGAGGTCGAAGGCGTGCCGGTCCTCACGGGAGACTTCTCGACGGCGCCCATCGACGTCCTGCGGGACCTGACCGACCGCTTCCGGGCCGAATACGACAGCGGCGTGATCGTGCTCGCCTCGACGCCTGACGGCCAACCCCAATTCGTCGCCGCGCTGACCGAGGATTTGGTCGAACGCGGCCTGCACGCGGGGGAGCTCGTCCGTGCGGTCGCCGAGGTGGTCGGTGGAGGAGGCGGCGGACGTCCAACTCTCGCTCAGGCCGGCGGAAAAGACGCCTCGCAGGTGAAAGCCGCGCTGGAGCTGGTCCCCGAATGGATTCAAGAGCGTCTGAGCTGAGACCTCAGCGGTGAGGCTGGCGCGGCGCCCGTGAAGGTCCAAATTCTTGAGCTCAACCCACACGACGATACCGACTCGGCCCGGGAGAAGCTCAGCTGGGTCAAGGCCGACCGCGCCCTCTTGATCTGGCCGCGGCGGGGTCGGCTCCTGCAGCGTCGGCTGGACCTGGTGATGCTCAGGCGTAAGGCCGAAGAGCAGGGTCTTGAGCTGGGACTGGTCACCCACGACCCCCGTGTGCGGGATCACGCCGCCCGACTGCACATCCCCGTGTTCGACTCCGTTGACAGATTGCCCGAGGCCCGTTGGGCGGTCGCCGATGAGCGCCGGACCGGCCCACAGCGAGCCGAGCGTGACGAGGACTTCGACCTTCAGCCGCCCGAGACGCCAAGTCGGCGGGCGGACCGCGATCTCAGCCCTCGGGTGCGGATGGTGTTCTTCGCCCTCGGGGCAGCAGCCGTGCTCAGTCTGCTCGCCACCCTCGTGCCATCCGCCACCCTGATTGTGACCCCTCGAACCCGAAGCCAACGGGTGACCTGGTCGGTGGAACTGGATCCGGGCCTTGAGCTTGCCAGCGCCGAAGCCTCGCGGATTCCCGCCCGGCGTGTGCGGACCGAGGTGACGGGCTCAATGCGCCTGGGGACCAGCGGTTTGGATCGGCGGCCGAGTTCGCCGGCTCGGGGTGAAATCGTGTTCGGCAACCTGACCGACGAACTCCAGATCGTCCCCGCCGGAACGAGCGTGTGGTCCTCGGGAGATCCACCTCAGCGATTTGTGACCCTCGAGAGGGTTGTGATCCCAGCCGGACGCGGCGGGCAGACCGCCGTCGAGGTTGAAGCGGCCGAGCCCGGACCGGCCGGCAACGTCAGCGCAGGATCCATCGAAGCGGTGGAGGGTGACTTGAGCCTGGCGTTAGAAGTGAGCAACCCTCGCGCCTTGCGCGGCGGCGCCTCCACCTACCAACCGGCGGTGACCATCAGCGACGTGGAACGCCTGAGAAAGGAGCTGACCGAGCGGCTCGTAAACCAGGCCATGGTCGTCATGCGCGACGAACTGGGGGACGGCGCAGCGCTGGCCGCCAGCAGCCTGCGGATCGATCGGGTCGTCGAAGAGTCGTACGACCGTAATCCGGGAGAGATCGCCGCCAGCGTTGCGCTGGACCTGACCCTCCAAGCCTCCGCCCTGGCTTACGACAGCGCCGACCTGCGAACGCTCGCCGCGGCCCGAGCACCTCACCACCAGCCTCCGGGCTGGGCTCAGATTCCGGGAAGCCTGGCGGTCCAGGTGAACCAGACGACGGGGGATCAGGAGCAGGGCGTTGTGGTGCTTCTGGGCGCCTCGTGGACCAGTTTCAAGTCCGTGCCAGCGGGGCAAGTCAGATCCGTGGCGGCGGGAGCGGATCCAACCGCTATTGCGGACGATCTCGAGCAAGTTTACGATCTGGAGGACCTTAATGTTCGCCCCAGGCCGGGTTGGCTGCCGCGCCTTCCGTGGCTGGCCGCCCGTATCTATGTTTTTTACCCGTGGCAGATCCAATGAGCCGGATCCTGGCCGTGGATCCGGGAGAGGCGCGCATTGGGCTGGCCATTTCCGACCCGATGGGCGTCGTGGCCCGCCCGCTCTCCGTGATCGACCACACCTCGCGCGCCGATGATGCCCGACGGGTGGCTGAAGTGGCACGCCTGCAAGGCGCGGCCCTGATCCTGGTGGGGCTCGCATTGGATCAGGATGGCCGGGTTGGCACTCAGGCCCGGCAAAATTTGAGACTCGTAGAAGCGCTGAAAGAGCACACCGAACTGCCGGTCCAAACGTGGGACGAGAGCGGCACAACGCAGCGGGCGATTGAGATCGGCGGAGAGGACGATACGCTGGACGCGCGCGCGGCCGCCGTGATGCTGCAGGAGTACCTGGATGTCCAGGCGGGCTCGTAGTTTGCGGCGCCTGCTGCTGCTCCTCATGCTCGCCGGGGCGTGCGTCGCCGCCTCGGCGGCGGGCATCCTTGCGGGCGCCGTTCCGGACGCACTCGGCCGGCTGGGGTCACCGGATCCGACACTGCAACCCGTGGAACGCGCTTATCTGACCGGGTATTTGCTATTGAACATCGGGCGCCTGGAGATGCCCGCAGGAGACCGGCAAGAGCCGGTGGAACTGGAGGTCGAGCCGGGCATGACGGCCGGCGAAGCTCTCTCGCGCCTTGAGGAGCTCGGGGTCGTCGACGACCCCACGCTGCTCAGCCGGTACCTGCACTACCGGGGGCTTGACAAGGCAATCGAAGCAGGCCGTTACGTGCTCAGTGGGTCCATGAGCCCCAGGGAGCTGGCGCGGGAGCTCCAATCGGCGTCCGCCGAGACCGTGTCATTGACCGTGCCGGAAGGATGGCGGGCAGGGCAGATCGCTCAGCAGGTCGAGTCGCTGGGGGTCGGCATCACGGCCGAGGACTTCCTTAACGCCGCTCGAGCGCGGCCCGATTCCTTTTCCTTTTCTGCCGAACTTCCGACTGAAGGCGGCCTCGAAGGCTTCCTGTTCCCCGACACTTACTTTCTTGACCAGGACACCAGCGCCGTCGGGCTCGTCCAGGCCATGCTGGACAATTTCGAATCCAAGCTCACGCCGGATCTCCGGCGCGGCTTCGACGAACAGGGGTTGTCTTTGTACCAGGCGGTGACGCTGGCTTCGATCGTCGAGCGCGAGGCGGCGGTGGCCGAGGAGCGCCCACGCATTGCCTCGGTGTTTCTGAACCGGATGGCCCTCGGCATGCACCTGGACGCCGATCCGACCGTCCAGTACGCGTTGGGCCAGCAGCCCGACGGCACGTGGTGGAAGCGAGGGCTCACCCAGGCCGACCTGGCGATCGACTCGCCCTACAACACCTACCTATATCCGGGACTCCCGCCCACGCCGGTCGCCAATCCCGGTCTGGCTTCGCTGGAGGCCGTCGCCCGGCCGGTCGAGACCTCGTACCTTTATTTTCGGGCGACCTGCGACGGCTCCGGCCGGCATCAGTTCGCGGTCACGTTCGAGGAGCACGTGGCGAACGCGTGTCCGTAACGCGGCCGATGGCCTTTGGCCCCTGGCCGCTGGCCCGACACGGAGGTTTCCCAAGATCGTGCTCCAATTGGCGGAATAGCCACCTTCCGTCGCTAACGAAAGGTCATCCTTAGGCCAACTCGCGCCCTGAACGAAATGGGCTTCTTAAAAGGCCGAAGGATCTCCAGGCACCGCTCAGCGGCCGGGCGGTGAGCAGGCAGCGCGGTGCCCGGTGGCGGTCCCCTATCGCCCCCGCCGGCGCGACCCTCATCCGCGGCGGGCTTGGAGATCCTCCGTCGCCTGCGGCTCCTCCAGGGCGACGTTTTGCAGGGCGCCTCAGTCCCCCATCTCGAATCTCGAGTCTCCAGTCTCCACATCACCACTCCCGGCTACCGGGTCCTGGCTCCCGAATCAAAAAACCGCCCCGCTCGTCGCGGGGCGGCTCGATTTCAAGTTGTGGGGTCAGCTGAGGTAATCCGCCAGCTTGTGGCGCAGGCTCGGATGTCGGAGACGACGAAGCGCCTGGGCTTCGATCTGGCGCACACGCTCACGCGTCACGCCCATCTTCTTGCCGACTTCCTCGAGGGTGTAGCTCTCGCCATCACCCAGGCCGTAGCGAAGCTGCAGGATGCGGGCTTCGCGCGGCGGCAGTGTGTCCAGGATTTCGTTCATATGCTGCTTGAGCAGGTGCTCCGTCGCCACCTCGGGCGGCGCCGGCGATTCCTCGTCCTCGACGAAGTCGCCGAGGAAGGAGTCCTCCTCCTCGTCGATCGGTCGTTCGAGGGAGAGCGGCCGGCGCGACACTTCCATCATCTGCTCCACCTTCTCCGGCGGTACGTTCAACGTCTCCGCCAGCTCCCCGACCGTGGGCGAGCGTCCAAGATCCTGCGTCAAGCGATGGGAAACGCGCAGCATCTTGTTGATCTGGTCGCCCATGTGGACCGGGAGCCGGATTGTCCGCCCCTGGTCTGCGATGGCGCGCGTCACCGCCTGACGGATCCACCATGTGGCGTACGTCGAGAACTTGTGGCCGCGTTTGTAGTCGAACTTCTTCGTGGCACGGATCAGGCCGATGTTGCCCTCTTGGATCAGGTCGAGGAACGGCACACCGCGGCCGATGTACTTCTTGGCCACGCTGATCACCAGCCGGGAGTTGGCCAACACGAGATGCTCCCGTGCCGCCCATCCGTTCTCGATGATCCGGCGCAGCTCCTCCCGGCGCTCCGGTGAGACGCCTCCCTCCGCAAGCTCGGCGCGGGCCTCGCGGCCGCGCTCGATGCGTTTGGAAAGCTCAACCTCTTCCTCGGCCGTGAGTAGAGGCACATCGCCGACCGAATTGAAGTACAGGTCGACGTTATCTTCGATGTTCACCTTCTCGAGGTCGACGCCCACTTCAACTTCCGGTTCGTCCTCGTCTTCTTCCTCCATGGCGACATCAGAGCCGGACCCAGCGCCCTCGACATCGTCGAGGAAATCGACGCCGGCGGCGATCAAGGCTTCGTACACCTCGTCCAACCGCTCGACATCCTTTTCGGCCTCAGGGAAGTGCTGCAGGATGTCGTCAACCGTGACGTAGCCCTTTTCCCGGCCGACCTCGATCAGCTGTTCGATGGCCGGGATCTCGTCTTCGACGACGGTCGGCTCTTCGATGAGAGCTTCCTGCTGTTCCTTCTCGTCAACCGTGTTCTTCGCTGTGCCCTTCTTCTTCGCCATATCGCTCCTTCCTTCTTAGTTCCAACCTACCAAGTTTTTGCTATGAACGTCAATATTCGACCCCAGCGTGCGCCGATCGAACTGCCGACTCAGCAGTTCGATACCCGAAGTGCCTGCCTTGTCAGTCGCACACGGGGGAATCTATCGAGCCCAGTGTAGAGAGTTCTCGGCGCTTTGTCAAGGACTTCGCGGCCGATTTCACGAATTGAAATTTGGCCCGATTGAATTCGTATATACTCTATATCATCTTCCCTTAAAATAGCGTAAGAATTACCTGCATCCTGCTAACAACCCCTCAGGAGGAACGGAGTGGCTTCTCCAACATCGGCTGTCTTCGGCAGCTGGCCCTCCCCGATCACGAGCTCGATGGTGGCCAGCGGCAGCATGAGCTCCCGGGGCACGCTCCGAGACCTGCACATTGCCGACGGCGTCCCTTACTGGATTAGCATCCAGACCGACCAGGCTGGCCGCTACGCCATCTACAGAGGGAGGACCGGTCGCCCCGAAGAGATTCTGCCGCGGGAGTTCAGCGCGCGCAGCCGCGTCCATGAGTACGGCGGCGGGGCATTTTTCGTCCACCACGGGGTGATCTTTTTCAGCCATGACGACGACCAGCGCCTTTACAGGCTGGAACCCGGCCAAGACCCCATACCGTTAACGCCCGAGCCGGAGAAACCGAAGGGATACCGGTTCGCCGACGCACGTCTGAGGCCCGACGGAAGCTGGCTCGTCGCCGTGCGCGAGGATCATCACCGGGAGGGCGAACCGGCCAACGAATTGGTCGCCATACCCGGCGGAGGGGAGTCGAGGCCCCGGCCGATCGCCGCGACCGCCGACTTCTACAGCAGCCCCCGCTTCAACGCCGATGGGAGCACCCTGTGCTGGCTGACGTGGGACCACCCCAACATGCCTTGGGACGGCGCAGAACTTTGGATCGCAACGTTCGACGACGATGGCTCACTGGGCGACCCCAAGCTGGTCGCGGGCGGTCGTGAGGAGTCGATCATCCAACCCGAATGGGGGCCGGACGGACTGCTGTATTTCGCCTCCGATCGAACCGGTTGGTGGAATCTTTACCGCTGGGACGGTCAGGCCGTCCAGGCGCTGTGCTCGATGGAGGCGGAATTTGCCTCTCCACCCTGGGTATTCGGCCTCTGCCGGTACGACTTCCTGTCTGGAGGCCGGATCGGTTGTGTCTATACGCAGGATGGCGTGGACCGCTTGGCGGTGCTCGACGTCGAGCGCGGCGAGCTTGAACGCGCCGACCTACCATTTACAGCTTATTCTCCCGCTCACGTCCGCTCCGACGGAAACGACATGCTGTGGTTCGTCGCCAGCTCACCGACCGAGAATCAAGCCCTGATCGAGTTCAAAACGGCGGCCGGTAGGAGACGCGTGATCCACCGCCCGCAGCCGGTCGAGGTCAGTGAGGGATATCTTTCCAAACCGGAGACGATCGCGTTCCCCACCGGCGACGGCGAGATAGCCCACGCGATCTATTATCCTCCCACCAACCCCGAACACCAGGGAACGGAGGGCGAACGCCCTCCGCTCGTCGTGAAGATCCACGGTGGACCGACCTCCGCCGCCGCAGCCCAGCTGCACCTGGAGGTTCAGTTCTTCACCAGCCGCGGCTTCGCCGTGGCCGACGTCAATTACCGGGGCAGCACGGGTTACGGGCGACCTTACCGCGATCGGTTGAAGGGACAGTGGGGGGTGGTGGACGTCGAGGACTGCGTGAACGCCGCCCGTCACCTCGCCGATGAAGGTCGGGTCGATCCGGACCGATTGATCATCCGCGGCGGCAGCGCCGGCGGCTTCGTCACGCTGGCCGCCATGGCGTTCTTCGACGTGTTCTCTGTCGGCGCCTCTTACTATGGAGTCGCCGACGCCGAGGCGCTGGTTCAACACACCCACAAGTTCGAATCCCGCTACATCGAAACCATGGTCGGTCCCTATCCTGACGCCAAAGAAGTCTACCTGGAGCGTTCACCAATTCACCACGTCGAGGGCCTGGAGCGTCCGCTGATTCTGTTCCAGGGCGACGAGGACGCGGTCGTCTCTCCAGAGCAATCTCGGTCGATGTTTCGCGCACTGCGGGACAGGGGCGTACCCTGCGCCTACCTCGAGTTCGGAGGCGAAAGCCACGGCTTCGACCGCATCGACAGCATCGTGCGCAGTCTGGAGGCGGAACTCTATTTCTACAGGGAGATCTTAGGGATTGCACAGACAGAGGATCTCGAGCCGGTCGAGATCGAGAATATAGACTAGCGCCCAACGAGGTTGAGCATGGACATAACTCGCCTGAGGCACCCGCGTTGCTTTCTCGTGTACGCCCTGGCGCCGGATGAGGTCTCTCCCGGCGAAGCCAATCAGATATTCAACGCGTTCATCGCCGACCGGAGCCTGCCCCTCCCCGTATTTCACGACCACTTCATTGGAAGACCGGGAGGGGTGGCGGTGTTCTTCGCCGCGTCCGAGGAGGAACGCCAGGCGCTGGTCGGGGCCGACCACCTGAAGGGTTGGAAGGTCGAAATCCGCCCGCTGATCTACGCCCGCAACCCGGCGGGATTCGACGAGCAGACCAGCTTTACGCTGAGGGCCTACCGGGGATTGAGTTGGAATCAGGTGCGGACCGAAGATCGTCCAACTTACGGGGACCCACATCGAGAGGTTGACAGCGGCCAGGAGGACCACTCATGAGACGCGCGGCCCGTTAGCGCCCCACCAGGGCGGCGTTGTGCTCTCAAACACGACCACCTGAATCGGGACCGGCCGCAGTGTGACCGGCCGATCCACCGCTCGCTCCAGCCTCTCCAAAATTTCGTCGCCGTCAATGATGTCCTCTCTACAGCCGTCCGCCCATGACTGTTCGCAGGGTAGGTCGACCCACAAGCGCCGCAACTTATTCGGCTTCGGCTTCGAGTTCACGAATCTGGATGGCCACAATCCGCAAAGTCACCCGCCGGCCGAAGACGTCGTTCAGGGATTCGGCGAGCTGATCCGCCGTCTCGGCCGGTGGCTCGCTTTCCGCCCAGACCGTGACCTCGACTTCAATCTCATCCGGGCCCATGGTGAACTCAAAATCGACAAATTGCACCGCCGGACGCCCACCAAAGTGATCGGAGAGAACGTCTCGGATCGCCTTTTCCGTGCGCGTCTGCCTCACGGCCCGTCCGAAGAAGGCCGCTAGAGGGACGGCAATGACGATCAGCAGAATGAGGGTAACGGTCAAACCTCGCCGCAGTCGTTCCCCCCGCTCCGCTCGCCTTCCCGGTCGAAAGCCCAGCAGTAAAAGCGTAATCGAACCAGCCATTGCGATTGCGATCAGGTTCGTCATAACCAGCAAACTCGCCCCGCCTGCCATGCCGAGATCGCCCATCGCCAGGCCGAAGCCCACCACCCCAATCGGAGGGACCAAGGCTGCAGCGATAGCCACCCCGGGCAAGGCTGCAGCCACCTGCTCACGGGCGATGGCGTACGCGCCAGCAACGCCCGCCGCCAGCGCGACACCCAAGTCGAACAGGTTCGGTTGGGTCCTGAGCAGGATCTCGTCGGTGGCCAGCTTGAGGGGTGACGTCCAAGCGGTGAGCGTGGCAACCGCCACCCCGAGGAATACGCCCTTGACCATCGCTTCGATCGCCACCCTGAGCATGCGAACATCGCCTTGGGCCAGTCCCAAACTAACCGCCAGAATCGGGGTGAACAGCGGCGCCACCAGCATCGAGCCGATGATCACCGCCGCGCTGTTTTGCATCAACCCGATGGTCCCGATCAGGGTAGCCACACCCATCATGATGAAGAAGTCGGCGTCCGGGCGCGCCCCGCGGCGCACTTGTTTGTACACGTCGATCTTATGTGCGTCCCCCAGCGTCGGCAACGCCTTGTAGGCCGCCTCCCAAGTCCGTTGGATCCACATGCGGGGCAGGGCCCGGCGGCGCCGCACCATCACGACCGGCTTCTCGCACTCCGCGGCCACGCGGCGCGGCAAGTTGCCGAACAGCATCTGGTCGATCAAGCTCTCCTCGGAGGCGCCTATCAGAACCATGTCCGCATCGTCGCTCGCCTGCAATATCCCCTCGAGAACCCCTTCGGCCCGAACGACTTGGGTGGTAATTCCAGCAAAGTCAACCGGTCGCTCCTGTTCGTCCGTCTGTAACGCCTCCGCCGCGCTGGCTTCCATACCCTCCAATGTGCGCCGGATGTGGGCCTCGCCCGCATGGATTTCGGCCTGACTCGCATCCTCCGGGGCTACATAGGCGGCGACGACCTCGGCTTGAAATTCGCGCCCCAAGGACCACGCGAGGCCCAGGGCCAGAGGCGCGTGCGGGCCACCGGCGGTTGGCACGAGCAGCCGTCGCAGCCTCGGTCGCTGCGAGCCGTTGTGTTCTTCGTCCGCCCCGGTCGCCGGCTGGTGAAAGCGATATGTCACAATGGCAACGTGGCATTGCGCGCGCGAAACCACCACATCGATAATCTCGCCCATCGCCTCTTCATCCCGGTCTGCCCCGGACACGACCCAGGGCATGAGCACCAAATCGCACTGTTCTTCCGCCACCGTGTCGACGATGCCCTCGTGGACCGTACGCGCCAGACGTGTGACCGGGTAGACGGGGACACCGGCTTCGGAGATCAACCGGGTGGACCAACGGAACAATTGGTTGCGCTCCTTGGCCTGTCGGCGCCCCTGCTCCATCTCCATCGGATCCGCCACTCGGATCACCTGCAGAGGCATCACATCTCCGCCCAGCTGTTTGGCCAGCGCGGCCGCCATTTCCAACAGGAACTCACGGCGTTCTCCGGGCGCCAAAGGCACGAGCACCCGGTATACGCCCTCCTCTTTCTCGATACGCTGATCTGAGCCGAACATCGTGACGCCTTCCTGCGCGGCGGCCTGCCGCTGGCGGCTGTACGCCAAATAAACGACGACGCCGATGCCCACCCAAACGATGCCGACCGCTTGAGCTGCCGCCGCCAGGTTCAGCAGCAGAGAGATGGACAGGCCGATGGCCAGCGCAGGGACCAGTGGAAAGAACGGTATTTCGACGATCCTGCGCCGCTCGGGCTCGTTCCTGCGGCTTGACATGGCGGCGATATTGACAAAGATCAGCGTGAGGATCGCCATCCACGCCGCCACATCGACGAGCGGGATGAACCGTCCGCTGAAGATCAAGACCGAGACCAGGGCCCCGAAAACCACGAACAACAGTGGCGGCAGTACGAAGGGACGATTTGGACGACCCAGAAGCTGGGGCAGTGCGCCGCGGCGGCTCATGTCGTTGATCTGGCGGGCACCCAACAGAACCAGCGTCCCAGCCGTGAATAGGGCGGCCAGGCTCAAGCCGA
The DNA here is from genome assembly GCA_964517315.1 of uncultured Anaerolineaceae bacterium. Lineage (GTDB taxonomy): Bacteria > Chloroflexota > Anaerolineae > Anaerolineales > E44-bin32 > DASWJQ01. Next base: position 13,419 of record CAZFCJ010000045.1, read on the forward strand.
CAGCCACATAGAGCCTTGGGATCTGACCCGTTTGCGCCAGGGCCTGAAGGAGCGAGTCCCCCTCGCCTCCGGCCTCGATCCCCGCACCGACCAGCAGGGCGAGCGCGGCCAACAGCGCGCCGGCGATCACTGCACTGACCAACCCCCAGGTGAGGGAAACTGACCGGGTCCGAATCTGGCGTCGAGATGCCAATATCGCTTCAACGGCCAGATAGAGCACGATCAACCGCCCGGCTTCGCGCCAGATGTCGGCCGTATTGACTCCGGCGGTCGGCCGTGCAGCGGCGCCCGTCCAGCCTTGTAACGCGAGGGCGAAAAGCGAAACCCACAGAGCGAGGGCAGACACAAAGAGCACACGGCTCAGGCCCCTACCCCGCCCGTACTGGAAGACCTGTATCAGTCCCAAAACCAGAAGGAGACCGAGTGCGAGGAGGGCCGGAGAGAGGTCAAGCGTCAGGGCCTCGCCAACCGTCCGGCCGACAAAGATCAGCAGTGCAGCGACCATGGCGGCTTGGGCTGTCGCCGTTCCCCATCCGGTCAAAAAAGACGCCAAACCGCCCGCGCTCTCCATCACCAGACCATAGGAGCCCCCGCGTCCGCTGCTTCCGCCGAGGAGCTCGACGACATTTGAGGTTGTCAGCCCGACGGTGAGCGCCGCGACAAGCACCGCTGCGACGCCTGACGTACCGAGGTCCGCTTCCAGTGGCCCGGAGAACAAAAGGGCGGCCCCGAGCACGGCCCCAATCCCGAGCGCCAGCACGTGCCGGAGGCGGGTGATCCGGGGAGCGTAGCGTAATTCGCCGAGAAACTCTTGGTCGGGGTCAGGCGTGGGGGGTTCGATGTTATGACCTCTTTCGGCCGGTGCAGTGACACCGGGGGGCGTTCAGCGGTGGGCCTCTAGGCAGACGACACCCTTGGGCCCCACCACGGCGTCGTGGCGGGTGCGGGCGTCGAGTTCCAGACGGTCCCCAGCGCGGAGCGAAATCTGTTCTCCACCGTCGGGAAGACCGAAAGTGATAGACCCCTCCGCGACGTAAATGACCTTGTCATACGCGTGCTCGTGGGCCGCGTAGCGGAAGTTTGGACCGTTTGACCAGCGGTAGAAGGACAGCCCCTCTTGAGCCAGCCGCTGCTCGAGCTCTTCCCGAGTCGGCTCTCGCTCGCGCTCCCAGCGGTCCACACGGGCGGACGGGGTCATCCTTCACTTCCCTTCAGCGGCTCTGCGGGTACGTTCCATAGAACAGCGGCAACGGCTCGACCGGCTCCTCAACGATATCGTGCGCCGCAAGCAGCCGCTCCCGGGCCGACTCCATCCTGGAGCCGTCATTGGCGTGGATCGTAAACAGGGGATCACCCTTTTCAACTTGTTCGCCGACGCTGCGATGGATCAGGACCCCGACGGCATGATCGATGGGCTCGCCCTTCTTCTGCCGGCCTCCGCCCAATTCGACGACGGTCAGGCCGACTTCCCGGGCATCGATACGGCGCAGGTAACCGGAGCCGGGCGCATCGACCGTCTGCTGGACCTCCGCGGTCGGCAGCCTGGCGGCGTCCTCCACCGCGCTCACATCGCCGCCTTGCGCCTGAACCAGCTGTTTGAATTTGTCGAAGGCTCGCCCGTCGTCGAGCGAGTCGGCCGCCATCGACTTGGCGGCTTCGACGCTCTGAGACCTGCCAGCCAGCACCAGCAGATGAGCGGCGACGGTCAGCGAGTGTTCACGAAAGTCATCCGGACCGCCGCCTTGCAGCGTGTCCAGCGCCTCGACGACCTCAAGCCCGTTGCCGACGGCCTGCCCGAGGGGCTGGTTCATGTCCGAGATCAGGGCGACCACATCCCGCCCTGCGTGCGCGCCGATTTCCACCATCCTCTCGGCCAGCTCCTGCCCCCTCTCCACGGTCGGCATGAACGCACCGAGCCCGACCTTCACGTCCAGAACGATGGCCTGTGCACCGCCGGCGATTTTCTTGGACATGATCGACGAGGCGATCAACGGGATGGAGGGCACGGTGCCCGTCACGTCCCGCAGTGCGTAGAGCTTGCCGTCGGCCGGCGCCAGGTCAGCCGTCTGGCCGCACAGCACAAGACCTACCCGCTTGAGCTGTCGAATGAACTCCTCGGTCGTCAGGTCCACTCGGTAGCCGGGAATCGATTCCATCTTGTCCAGCGTCCCCCCCGTAAAGCTCAGCCCCCTGCCGGACATCTTGCCGACCGGCACGCCACAGGCAGAAACCGCCGGTTCGACCACGAGTGTGGTTTTGTCGCCCACGCCTCCGGTCGAATGCTTATCCACCGCCAGATCCACCACGTCGGAAAGGTCGATCTGGTCCCCGGAAGCGGCCATCGCCAGGGTGAGATCGGCCGTCTCGCGGGCCGTCATCCCCTGCAGCAGAATCGCCATCGCCCACGCCGAGGCCTGGTAGTCAGGGACGTCCCCGCTGACGAATCCACGAACGAAGAAGTCGATCTCGTCCTTGCTCAGGGCGAGCCCGTCGCGCTTCTTCTCAATGATCTCAACTGCCCGCATAATCTCTGATCTCCACGGCGATTATACAGGTTCCACAAGCGCCGTTCTGACGGGGACCGGCCTGCTATAATCCCCAAAATCGGCCGGGAGAAACCTATGCCAGATATCGATCTCATTCTCCATAACGCCTCAGTCGTCACGATGGACGCCGAGGAGCGCCTGCTCGTGTCGGGAGCCGTGGCCATCGACGGTGACCGCATCGTCGGGGTCGGCCCCTTGGACAAGATTCGATCGCAGTTCCAGGCCGCGTCGACCGTCGATCTGGGGGGACGCACATTGATTCCGGGGTTGGTGAACGCCCATACCCACGTCCCAATGACCCTGATGCGGGGTCTGGAGGACGACCGCCGGCTTGACGTCTGGCTGCTCGGGTACATGATGCCGGTCGAACGCGAGTTCGTCACCCCCGAATTCGTAAGACTCGGAACAAAGCTCGCCTGCGCCGAAATGGTCCGCAGCGGAGTCACGACCTTCGTGGATATGTACTACTTCGAGGATGCGGTGGCCGAGGCGACGGAGCAGGCCGGGATGCGGGCGATCTGCGGGCAGACGATCCTCAAGTTCCCGGCCCCGGACGCGGAGACATGGGACGATTCGCTGGACGCGGCCCGGGCCTTTATCGACCGTTGGAAGGGCCATCCACTGATCACCCCTGCGATTGCGCCCCACGCCCCCTACACGTGCACGGCCGACATTCTGCACGCCTGTGTCGAGCTGGCCTGCGAGTTCGATGTGCCGCTGCACACGCACCTCGCAGAGACTTTGCAGGAGGTCGATGCGTGGCGGGACGAGTACGAAATGCCGGTCATCCCCTGGATCAAGAAGCAAGGGCTGCTGGAGGCCAAGGTGATCGCCGCTCACTGCGTGCACGTCGACAGCGGCGAAATCCACACCCTCGAGCACGCCGGAGCCGGCGTCGCCCACAACCCTTCCAGCAACATGAAGCTGGCCTCGGGCTTCGCCCCGGTGATGGAAATGCTGGAGTCCGGGTTGCGTGTCGGCATCGGCACCGATGGCGCCTCTTCCAACAACGACCTCGACATGTTCGAGGAGATCCGGCTGGCCTCGTTCATCGCCAAGGGGATCACCGGCGACCCGACCGCTCTTCCCGCACGGAAGGTGTTCGATATGGCTACCCGGCTGGGAGCGCGCGCGGTTCATCTCGGCGACGAAATCGGCTCGATCGAAGTTGGCAAGCGCGCCGATTTGGTGGCCGTTGATCTTGGAACCCTGCACAACCTGCCCGCATTCCGCCGCGATCCGGATGCCGTCTACGCCCGGCTTGTATATTCGGCCAAGTCCACCGACGTCACCGATGTGATGGTGAACGGGCAGTGGCTCATGCGTGAGCGAGAGCTGCTGACACTTGATCCGGAGGCGCTCCTGCGGGAAGCCGAATCGTACGCGCGCCAGATCGACGCCTTCCTTAAGGAGCGCGAGGGGTCGCTGGTCTCGAAGCTGGTGGCCATCGGCGGGATGGAGCAGCAGGAATCCTACGAGGTGCAAATCAAGGTGCGGCTGGAGGACCCCCATCAGGTCATCCAGCGGCTGCGTGACGGCCAATTCGAAGTCATCCGCACCGCTCACTACTTGGAGTACGACACGTACTTCGGATTTGAGGAGCAGGAGAGCAGGCTGCGCTATCGGGAGGACGAGTTCGTCGACGAGAACGGCGAGGTGTACCGGATCCGCTACCGCCTCACTCTGATCGGGCCAGCGGCGGAGCGGGAGTTTCCCAATTCGGTGCTCCTTTCGAGGTCGCGCTTCATCGCCGAAGCCCAACACAGTCTGCGCTTCTACCGGGAGTACTTCAAGCCGGCCGAGCAGCTCGAAATCAACAAGGACCGTCTGCGCTGGCTGATCCGCTACGGTGAGTTCGAGTTCTTCATCAACATCGATCGGGTGACCGAACCCGAGCTCGAAGGCGCGTTCCTCGAAGTGAAGACGCGTACCTGGTCCCGCCGCGATGCCGAGCAAAAGGCGGAACGCATCTCCGATCTTCTGGTGGACCTCGGCGTGGAGGACGCACCGACCGTCAAGGATGAATACCCCGAAATTGTGACGGCCTGAGGAACACGACGGACCACGGATGCAAGCCGATCGGCCGACCCTGGCTGCCAGGCTGCGAGCGACGAGCGTTCCTTCGCCGGCCGCCACAGGGCCGGCCCTATACACGGCGGGCGTGATCTACCGTGGGGAGTCGAGCAACCCTGGCACGATGGTCGGACCCCGGCGGACGATCTAAACTATTGAACGTAGGGGCACAGCACCCAGCAATGACGGTCTGGGCAGGTGTGACGTGCCGCTACAGTGATTGTCCTCCTGGAGTGTCCGCCGGGACCGCCTTGTTCACAGTCAGATTCTCCGGATGCAGACAAGGTTCACCCCTACGCCTGCTGGCGGAGCCGGGCCCATTCGAAATTCGAATTCGTATGAATGGGCCGGTCTTGTGCCGGCCCTGAGACGTTTCGTCGCGGCGACACCTGCGCCATCGAGAGGCGTTCCGTCCCGCCTTAAGTCGGAGGGGTCGAGTAGGTCTGAACCTACTCAATCCTTCAGCCGCAAGGCCACGACGCGCCTCTGCCCAGGCCGTCAGGTACTGGGGTTCCGCCCCTTCTGTGGATAAATGCGGACTCTGGCGGGCCCCTCAGTCGTCCGAGCTGGCCGCCTCGTCGTCCTGGCCTTCGCGCTCAAAGCGCCGCTGCCATTCGAACAGCTTATTCAACGCATCCAGGGGAGTCATCGCCTCCACCCGAAGCGCTCGCAGCTCCTCGAGCAGCGGGGATGGATCGTCGAACAACGAGAGCTGACGACCCTGGGACGACCGATCCGGACCGCTCGCCCCGTCCGCCTCGAGGTCGGAGAGGATCTCCTGGGCGCGGTTGATCACCGGGCGCGGCAGGCCCGCCAGCTCGCCCACGTGAATGCCGTAGGAGCGGTCGGCTCCGCCGGGAACGATCTTATGCAGGAACACCAGGCCGCCGCCCTCCTCGGCCACCGCCACGTTGTAATTGCGCACACCCGGCAGCACCTCGGCCAGCCGAGTCAGCTCATGGTAGTGGGTGGCGAAGAGGGTCCGCGCCCGGAGCTCGGGATGATTGTGGATGTACTCTACGACCGCCCAGGCGATCGACAGCCCGTCATACGTGCTGGTGCCGCGGCCGATTTCATCGAGGATCAGCAGGCTGCGATCGGTGGCGTGGTGCAGAATGTTGGCCGTCTCGACCATCTCGACCATGAACGTCGACTGGCCGGCGTGAATCTCGTCCTGCGCGCCGATGCGGGTGAAGATCCGGTCCGCCAGCCCGATCTTCGCCGAGGTCGACGGCACGAAGCCTCCCATCTGGGCCATCAGCACCAGGAGCGCGATCTGCCGCAGATAGGTCGATTTGCCGGACATGTTCGGTCCGGTGATGACGCGGATCCGTTCGTTGTCCTCAAAGACCGCGTCGTTCGGCACGAAGCGCTTTTCCTCAAGGTGCTGCTCGACGACCGGGTGACGGCTTTCCCGAATATCCAGCACCGGCTTTTCGGCGATCTCGGGGCGCACATAGCCGCGGCGGGCGGCCACGTCCGCCAGCGAGGCCACGGCGTCCAGCCGCGCCAAGGCCCGGGCCGTGCGCAGCAGCCGCGCGCTGAATTGAGACAGCTCACGACAGACCGCGTTGAAGATCTCCGCCTCCAGCTCCTTCAACTCCTCCTCCGCGGTCAGCACCTTGGATTCGTAATCCTTGAGCTCGGGGGTGATATACCGCTCCGCGTTGACCAGAGTCTGCTTGCGGACATAGTCGTCCGGAACTTTATCGGTGTTGGCTTTCGTCACTTCGATGTAATAACCGTGCACCTTGTTGTAGCCGACCTTAAGGCTTTTGATCCCGGTGCGCTCACGTTCAACCCCCTCCAGGTTGTCGATCCAGTTGCGCGCGCCTTCCGAGGCGTCGAGGATCTCATCGAGCCGCTCGCTGTAGCCGCGCCGGATGACGCCCAGGTTGCCGAGGGTGGCGGGCGGATCGTCGGCGAGGGCCTTCTCCAAGAGTTCACGCGCCGCCAGACAAGGGTCGATCCGCTCGGCGATCGAATCCAGCGGGCTGGGCTCGTCCTTGGAGACGAGTTCGATCAGCGAAGGCAATCGCTGCAGGTACTCGCGCAGGCTGGCCAAGTCTCGCGGCACCGCGATCCCGGAAACCGAGCGGTTCGTGAGCCGCTCCAAATCTCCGAGCTCGTCCAGGCCGGCCCGCACTTCACTGCGCCAGAAGCCGTCTTCAAACAAGGCGCCCACCTGGTCCAATCGGCCCTCGATGCGTTCGATATCTAGCAGAGGTTTACCGATCCACTGGCGCAGCAGACGGCGACCCATCGGGGTCACCGTCGCGTCGAGTTCGGCGAGCAGCGATCCGGCGCGGTCGCCGGTGCGCAGCGTCTCGGTCAGTTCGAGGTTGCGGCGCGTGGCCGAGTCCAGCACCATGAAATCGTCGATGCTGTAGCTGGACAGGTCGGTGAGCAGTTCCACAGCTGCGGGCTGCGTCTCGCGCAGGTAATCGAGGATCGCGCCGGCCGCCTGGACCGCGAGCTCTTTCCCCGCCAGGCCGAAACCGTCGAGCGTCGCCACGCCGAAGTGCTCCTTCAACCCTTGCTCGGCGCGGTCAAGCGCAAATCGCCAATCCGGCCAGGCCGTGCGGTGAATTTGGACGCCCGCGATCCCGTTCGATTCCGGGACGAGGACCTCGGCTGGGCCCAGCCGCGTGAGTTCCTGGAGGGCACCGGAGGCGTCCCGCCCCGAATGAAATTGAGTGGCTCCGAATTCCCCGGTCGTGATGTCCACGTAGGCGACCCCAACCTCCTCATGCCGTGCGATGACGGAGGCCAAGTAATTGTTGGCGTCCCCGGGCAGCAGCCCGGGTTCGGTCAAGGTGCCCGGGGTTACAACCCGCACCACCTCACGCGGGAATAGTCCCTTGACCGGACCGTCGCCAATTTGTTCGCAGATCGCGACGTGATAACCCTTCTCAATTAAGCGCCCGATGTAGTTCTCGGCCGCGTGATGCGGGATGCCGGCCATCGGCACCCGGTCCCCCTTGGCCACCTTGCGCGAGGTCAGCACGATGTCCAGCTCGCGGGCCGCGATCTCCGCGTCCTCATCGAACGTCTCGTAAAAATCGCCCAGTCGGAAGAGCAGGATCGCGTCCGGATGCTGGGACTTAATGTCGAGGTATTGTTGGCGAATCGGCGTCTTATCGGATGACTTACTCATCATCTCAGGATTCTAAGTGTGGCCCCATCATACGGCAAGACGCTATGCTATACTGCCGCCATGTCCCCGACCGTCGTCGCCGTCGATTTCGGCGGCACGAACACGCGGGCGGCCTTCTTCGAGCAGCCGAGCCCGCGCCCCACTCGGCAGCACAAGCTATCCACTCAGGCCGAGGAGGGACCGGACGCCGTCATCGGCCGCATCATCAAAGCGGTCGAGGCCGTGCTCCCGGCCCCCGCGAACGACTTACGAATCGGCGTGGGCGCACCCGGTCCGCTCGACCCTCGCCAGGGGGTGGTCCTGGAAGCGCCGAACCTGCCGGGCTGGAACCAAGTCCCCTTACGCGATCGCCTACAGGACCACTTCGACTGCCCGATTTTCATCGGCAATGACGCCAATCTCGCCGCCCTCGGCGAATGGCGGCACGGCGCCGGCCGCGGCTCCGAGAATGTCATCTTTCTCACGATCAGCACAGGCGTAGGAGGTGGGGTCATCACCGATGGGCACCTCCTGCTTGGAACCCGTGGCCTGGGCGCCGAGCTCGGACACATTATCGTCGAGCCCGGCGGGCCGCTGTGCAGCTGCGGCCGCCGAGGGCACTTGGAGGCGGTCGCCTCCGGCACGGCGCTCGCTCACCGGGCGGTGGAACGGCTCGAAGCCGGTGAGGATTCGGTGCTGCGGGGACGGTTTGAAAGAGGCGACCTGACCGGCGAAGATGTCGGCGACGCCGCACTCCGCTCCGACCGCCTGGCATTGGAAGTCCTGGAAGAGGCCGCCACCTATTTAGGTGTGGCGTTGGCCGACTTCGCCCACATTTTCAACCCCGAGGTCTATGTGCTCGGAGGCGGCGTCTCTGAGCTCGGCCCCCTGCTCTTCGAGCCGGCAGAGCGGGCGCTCAGGGAGGCCCTTATGTCGCCGGAATATCTGCAGGGATTGCGTCTCGAGCCCGCGGCGCTGGGCGACGACGCCGGCCTGGTCGGCGCCATGGTGCTGGCCTCTGAGTTCGACTGACCGCCAGCTCGCATTCTGACTCACCGTGACCGCGTCCCCGCTCTTCATCCCGCTCTTCATCATGGCGCTGGTCTTCGGCTTCATCAACGGCTTCCACGACAGCGCCAACATCGTCACCACGGTCATCACCTCCCGCGCGCTGCGCCCGCGACCGGCGCTGCTGCTGGCCTCGTTGGCGGTTTTCGCCGGCCCCTTCCTGTTCGGGGTCGCCGTCGCCCAAACCGTCGGTGCCGATCTCCTCGACCCGCAGGCGCTCGATCTCGCCGTCGTGCTCTCCGGTCTGAGCGCTGCCGTCGCGTGGAACGTGGTCACCTGGTACCTCGGCGTCCCCAGCTCCTCGTCCCACGCATTGATCGGTGGGCTGCTGGGAGGGGCCATTCTGAGTTCGGGCTTCGGGATGGTTCAGACGGCGGGGTTGGTCAAGGTGCTGCTGGCCCTCTTCCTCTCACCTCCTCTGGGCCTGGCCGCAGGATTTGTGTTGCTGCGCCTGGCATTGTTCCTGTTGCGCGACGCCTCGCCGCAGGTGAATCGACACCTGCGCCGCGGCCAAATCCTGACCTTGATCGGCCTCGGACTCAGCCACGGCACCAATGACGGCCAAAAGACGATGGCGGTGCTCACGCTCGGACTAATGACCGCGGGTTGGATCGACCGCTTCTATGTGCCGCTTTGGGTGATCACGGTCAGCGGGCTGGCGATGGCGCTGGGTACATCACTGGGCGGTTGGCGGCTGATCCGCACGCTGGGCGGCCGCCTGTTCCGCATCCGGCCGGCTCACGGTTTCGTCTCACAGATCGCGGGCGCCTCGGTGATACTCGGCGCGGCGTTCCTGGGGGGCCCGGTGAGCACGACGCAGGTGATGAGCTCGTCGATCATGGGCGCGGGGGCCGGGCAGCGCATCGGGCAGGTCCGCTGGCACGTGCTGCGCGAGATGCTTATCGCCTGGTCTCTCACCATCCCGCTCACCGCCGGGCTGGCCGGCCTTATCCACGCCGCGCTCGCCGCACTCCGTCTCGCTTAAGACACAACCGCTTCACCGGCCAGCCAGCGGCCCACCAGGTCGATCACCTCTTCCTCAACTCCGGGCCGGGACACAAACCAGTGGATGTGAGGGTCGTCTGCCTTGAACCAGTTCGCCTGGTGACGTACGAAGCGGCGGGTTAGACTGCTGATCTCCCTTTTGGCGTCTTCCAAGGTCCTTTCCCCCTGAAGCACCTCCACCAGCTGGCGGTAGCCGATCGCCGAGAGGGAGGGCGCCTCGGGGGAGATTCCGCTTTCGAGTAGAGATTGAACCTCCTCGAGCCATCCGGACTCGAGCATGGCTTCGATGCGCCGGTCGACTCGCTCGTACAGTTCCTCGCGCGGGGTGCTCAGACCGATCTGAAGCACATCATACGGCGGTGGCACTTTGACCCGCAGCTCACTGGGCGGGACTCCCGTAGTGTGGTAGATCTCCAGGGCTCGGACCACGCGGCGGACGTTGCGGGCGTCGATGCGAGCGGCGCGTTGCGGATCGACGCGCTCCAGCTCGGCATGGAGCGCCTCGTGCCCGTGATTCTCAGCGTACGCCTGCAATTCCTCGCGCAGCGACGAGTCGTCCGGACGGGGCGGCGGCACCCAGCCTTCGAGTACGGCGCTGATGTACTGACCGGTCCCGCCGACCAAGAAGGGCAGATTCCCCCGCAGGTGAATGGCGTCGATCCTCCGCAGAGCGGCCCGGCGGTACTGTGCGAGGCTGTAGTCTTCATCCGGTGAGACCACGTCGATGAGATAGTGAGGGACGCGGGCGCGTTCCTCTGGCGTGGGCTTGGCGGTCCCGACATCCATGCCCCGGTACACGAGGCGCGAGTCCGCCGAAACGATCTCCCCTCCGAGGGCTTCCGCCACCTTGAGGGAAATCCGGGTCTTGCCGACCGCGGTGGGGCCCACAATCGCCACAAGTGGGCGTTCACGCCTCAACGGCTAGGCCCGAGATCCGCCTCGGCTTCGAGCGCGTTCCGGTAATGGTCGAGCCGGGCTACGCCCGCTTCCCGACCCCGCACGATGGCGATCACGTCAACCCGCCAATCGGCGTCGAGCTGATCGGTCGCTTGCAGGTACGCCCACGCGGTCCGTTGTATGCGCCGTCGTTTCGCCGCCGTCAGCGCCTCCTCCGGGCTGCCGAAGCGATCGTTGGAACGGGCTTTCACCTCGACGAACACCAGCGTGTCCGCCTGCTTGGCGACGAGATCGATCTCACCGGCCGGGCCGTGCCAGTTGCGCTCAACGATCCGGAAGCCCCGGGCAACAAGGTGTTCTTCGGCCCGCCGCTCGCCCCAATCGCCCACCGAGTGAGCGCTCACGGCAAAACCCTGCGCACCGCCTGCACCGTCCGCCGCAGCCAACCATCGCGGCGGGGACGCGGCTCCTCGACAAGGCGCTGATACTGGGCCTCCAGTTGAGCCGATGTCCGCTGAATATCGTAGGCTTCGGCCGAGGCGCGCGCATTTTTTGTCAGCTGCCCACGCGTTTCCCGGTCGGCCACCATGCGGGTGAGCTTGGCGGTGAACGCGGCCAGATCATGCGCCGCCAGCAAGCCGTTGTGCCCGTTCTGGATGATGTCACCCACGCCGGGCGATTCGATGCCGACCACCGGCAGCCCGGTGGCCAGGGCCTCGATGACCGAAAGCGGGTGCACCTCCGTGACGGAAGCCGTGACAAACGCGTCGGCGGCTGCCAGGTAGCCAGGAATCTGATCGTACTCCACGATTCCGGTGAAGATGACGTGCTCCTTCAGACCGGCCCGCCGGGCGATGTCCTCCAGGTTGTCCCGCTCCGAACCTCCGCCCACCAGAACCAAACTGGTTTCCGGCCAAGCGGATTGCGCGCCGGCGAAGGCCCTCAGCAGGAATGTGAGGTTCTTTTCCGGTCCCAGCCGGCCGGTATAGATCAGAACGATGTGGTCCTCGGGCACTCCCAACCGATCGGGAGACACCGTCTCCAGTTGACCTCGGAAGGGCGTCAGATCGACGCCGTTCGGGATGACCTCGACTCGAGCCTCGACCTCCAGCTCGCGCAACACCCGCCTCAGTCCTTCGGACGGGGCGATCACCAGATCGACCTCGCGGCAGAAGGAAGGCAGGTAAGCGTGAAGGAACGTGGTCCCGATCTGGTCGGGCAGCATGGGCAGATACGCCTGGGCGTACAGATCGTAGCGAGTGTGGTTGGTGAACACGATCGGAATCCCCTCTGACCGACAGTATCGCAGCGCCAGGCGCCCGCTCAGGAACGGATGATGGACGTGGACGACGTCCATGGTTTTCAGCAGCTCCTGGGCTCGGTCGCTGTAGCGGAAGCTCAAGCGAATGCCCGCATCCGTGACCGGAACCGGCACACCCGGACTGCGGACGACGCCCGGCTCGTCCTCGGTCCGACGGACGTCGCCAAAGGTGAAGACGAAGACCTCATGGCCCCGTTCTTCCAAGACTCGCTTGTTCAGGCTGATGAAGTGGGTAACCCCGCTGACGTAGGGCTTGTAGATGTCGGCCAGCATGGCGATGCGCATTTGGGTTCCTCCCACCGCCCATCCTAGCCCCGCCCGTGGTCCCGGTCAAGAAATTTGAGCCTTTCCTTCCCTCCAGCTTTGAAAGGCGCATTCGGTGCAAATAGCTCAAGTTGACAGTTTCACAACGAGGATAATAGAATGAAACGAATGGTTAGGAGAGTAGGAAGCGGCCGTCTCCTTCAATGCAGGGGTCTATCCGCTCCTCGTCGGCAGTTGAGCCGAGAAGGGAAGGAATCCATCGAGCGAACACACCTTTAATTCAGCTGCTAGAAGTTGGAATGCAGTCCGGCTGACAACCGGGCGACGCTTTTCACTGAATAGCAAATCAGGAGGAGAAAGAAATGAAACGCTACTTTAACGCCCTGGCGCTGCTCATTATCGCCAGCCTCGTGCTGGCTGCGTGCGGCGGTGCCACGCCGGCTCCCGAACAACCGACGGAGCCGCCGGCCGAGCA
>CAZFCJ010000046.1:0-25443 GCA_964517315.1 uncultured Anaerolineaceae bacterium
CCGATCTCGTGATCGGCATCGGCACCCGCTACAGCGATTTCACAACCGCCTCCAAGACCGCATTCCAACACCCCGCCGTTCGCTTCATCAACATCAACATCGCCGAGTTCGACGCCTACAAACACGCCGCGCTGCCGCTCGTCGGCGACGCCCGCGTATCGCTGGAGGAGCTGTTTCCGCTGGTCGAGGGCTACCAGACCGGTGGGGATTACCAAGCGAACCTCGAGACCTGGAAGCGCGAGTGGGAGGCCGAGACCGAGCGGCTGTTCAACCTGGAGCACGGCCCGCCGATCAGCCAGGCCGAGCTCATCGGGGCGGTCAACAAGGCCAGCGCGCCGCAGGACGTGGTCGTCTGTGCCGCCGGCAGCCTGCCGGGGGACCTGCACAAGCTCTGGCGCGTGCGCGACCGCAAGGGCTACCATCTGGAGTACGGCTACTCGTGCATGGGCTATGAAATCGCGGGAGGTTTAGGCATCAAGATGGCCGATCCGGACCGTGAAGTCTATGTGATGGTGGGGGACGGCTCTTACCTGATGATGGCCTCTGAGATCGTCACCTCGATCCAGGAAGGCTATAAGCTGACGGTCATCCTGGTGGACAACCATGGTTTTTCGAGCATCGGTGGGTTGTCGCAATCGATCGGGAGTGAGGGATTCGGCACCCGCTATCGCTTCCGGAATCCGGAGACAGGGGAGCTCGACGGCGAGGTTCTGCCGCTCGACTTGGCCGCCAACGCACGAGGTCTGGGTGCGCATGTGATCGAAGCCGCCGACCTGGCCGAGGTCAGTCAGGCGCTGGAAGAGGCCAAGAGGTCCGGACGTACGACCGTGATCGTGGTCGAGACGGATCCGGAGGAGCGGGTGCCATCTTACGAGTCATGGTGGGACGTGCCGATCGCGGAGGTGGCCGCGATGGATGCCGTTGAGGAACAAAGAGAGTCTTACGAGGCGTCGCTTGAGAATGAACGTACCTATTTGTAAAGCGAGGTGGAGCCATGCTTGAAACGCCTCACCGCGCCCTGAACTACGTCGCTGGTGAATGGCGAACGCCGGAATCAGCCGAGTCGTTGGAGGTGATCAACCCCGCAACGGCCGAGGTGTTGGGGCAGGTGCCGGTTTCGCCCGCGGAGGAGGTGGACCGCGCCGTCCGGGCCGCGGCCGACGCGTTCGCCGAATGGCGCCGAGTGCCCGCAGTCGAGCGGGTGCAGTACCTCTTCCGCTTGAAGTCGCTGATGGAAGAACACTACGAAGACATCGCCCGCACGATCACGCTCGAGTGTGGGAAAACCCTCGACGAGTCGCGGGGCGAGCTGCGTCGGGCGATCGAGAACGTGGACACCGCCTGCGGGATTCCGATGATGATGCAGGGTTACAACTCCGAGGACATCGCCCGGGGGATCGATGAGACCATGATCCGTCAGCCGGTCGGTGTCTGCGCGGCCATCTGCCCTTTCAATTTCCCGGCCATGATTCCTTTCTGGTTCATGCCCTACGCCGTGGCGTGCGGTAATACCTACATCGTAAAGCCCTCCGAGAAAGTCCCGCTTACGATGCAGATCGTCTTCGAGCTGATCGATCAGCTCGAGCTGCCCCCTGGGGTTGTCAACCTGGTGAACGGTGCCAAAGAGACCTCAGAAGCGATCCTCGACCATCCGACGATTCGGGCCGTCAGCTTTGTCGGCTCCACGCCGGTGGCGAAGAGCGTTTACGCCCGCGCCGCGGCCGCCGGTAAACGGGTGCAGGCCCAGGGTGGGGCCAAGAACCCGATCATTGTCCTGCCCGACGCGGACCTCGACGTGACGACCCGCATCGCCGCCGACAGCGCCTTCGGATGCGCCGGCCAACGCTGCCTGGCGGCCTCATTGGCCATCACGGTCGGTGAGAGCCGGGATGCGTTTACGGAGGCGATGGGCGAGGTCGCCGCCAAAAGGCAGGTGGGCATGGGTCTGGATGAAGGCGTCGAGATGGGGCCGGTGATCACTGGCGAGAGCAAGTCTCGCATCGAGCGCCTGATCGAAGCCGGAATCAACGAAGGCGCGCATCCGATCGTCGATGGACGTGGAGCGACCGTCCCCGGCTACGGGCGGGGCAACTTTGTGCGTCCGACCGTGCTGGGGGATCTTCCGCCGAGAGGTGAGATCGCGGAGACCGAGATCTTCGGCCCCGTGCTCGGCGTCATGCACGCCGACACGATCGAGCAAGCCATCGAGCTGCTGAACAGCGGGCGCTATGGAAATATGGCCTGCCTGTTCACGACCAGCGGCGCCGCCGCCCGCCAGTTCCGCTACGAGGCCGAGGTCGGCAACATTGGGATCAACATCGGGGTTGCAGCCCCGATGGCGTTCTTCCCGTTCAGCGGCTGGAAGGACAGCTTCTTCGGCGACCTTCACGGACAGGGAATGGACGCGGTCGAGTTCTTCACCCAAAAGAAGGTCGTCGTCGAGCGCTGGCCCGACGAATGGACGCGCAAGTTTTAGGTTTCGGCCGCTTGGCTAACTCGTCAGGCGCGAACGGTCCGTTGAGGCCTTGCACCCCGGGAGCCAAAGATGAGCTGTGACCATGGGCGGTTTGACTGCCGATGAAAATCGCCAATGCCCCCGTCTCGTGGGGGGTCATGGAATTTGAGCTCGAAGGTGAGCGCTACGGCTACGGCCAGGTGCTGGATGAGATCCGGGCCACGGGCTATGAGGGTACCGAGCTTGGGGATTGGGGCTTCATGCCCACCGATCCGGAAGATCTGCAGCGCGAGGTCGCTCAAAGAGAACTTGAGCTCGTCGGCGCCTTCGTTCCTGTAAACTTGCGCGATCCACAGGCTCATGAAAGCGGAATGATCCGTGCTCTGCGGACGGCTCGTCTTCTGGCCGGGGCCAGTCCCGACGGAGCACCGCTCTTGATCTTGTCCGATGACAACGGCCGAGACAAGCACAGGGTGAAGATCGCAGGGCGGGTTCAGCCGGAGGACGGGCTCTCACAAGACGAATGGGAGGTGTTCGCGCGCGGCGCCAGCTCGATCGCCCGTCAGGTGCGTGATAAGACGGGGCTGCGAACCGTCTTCCACCACCACAGCGCTGGTTTCGTCGAAGCCCCTTGGGAGGTGCAGGAACTGATGGACCGTACCGACTCGGCCCTGATGGGGCTGTGCCTGGATACCGGCCATTACTGCTATGGCGGGGGCGATCCGCTCCAGGCGATACGCGAATATGACTCGCGAATCTGGCACGTCCATTTGAAGGATCTGTCCCCGCAGGTGGCGACCGAGGCCCGCGACCGGGGCTGGGATTATTTCAAGGCCGTCGGGAGGGGCGTGTTTTGTGAGCTGGGGCAGGGGGACGTCGACTTCGCCGGAGTTGTGCGGGAACTGCGCAGGGCCGGTTACGATGGCTGGATGGTGGTAGAGCAGGATGTCCTGCCCGGTATGGGCTCTCCAACGGAAAGCGCGCGGCGCAACCGTGAGTATTTGGATCGGTTGGGCGTATGAAGCCGCTAAGAACGCTCCAAGATGGAAAGGATCGGCATGGCAGATAACCGCCGAGTGAAGGTGGGGCTGATTGGCGCCGGACGAATCGGCAGGCTTCACGCGGGCAACCTCGCCAGGCGCTTGCCGCGGTCTGAGTTGGTGGCGGTCGCCGATGTGGACCCCGCCGCCGCACAGCAAGTGGCCGAGGAATTCGGCGTTGGCATGGTCACCGAGGACTATCGTGAAGTCCTGCAGGCGGCTGAGATCGAGGCGATCGTGATCTGTTCCTCGACCGACACCCATGCCGAGATCAGTCAAGAGGCAGCCAAGGCTGGCAAGCATATATTCTGTGAGAAGCCGATCGACCTGGATCTGGAGCGCATCGACAGGACGCTCGGCGAAGTCGAGCGGGCGGGGGTTAAATTCCAGGTCGGGTTCAACCGTCGTTTTGACCCCAATTTTCGCCGGGTCCGGGAGATGGTCGTCGAAGGAAAGGTGGGCACTCCGGAGATCCTGCGCATCACGAGCCGTGACCCAGAGCCGCCGCCGATCGAATATGTGCGCGCTTCCGGCGGCATCTTCCTGGATATGACCATTCATGACTTCGATATGGCCCGCTACCTGGTCGACAGCGAAGTGGACGCGGTCTACGCCACCGGCGCCGTCAGGGTCGACCCCGAGATCGGCGAGGCCGGCGACGTCGACACCGCCGTGATCACGCTTCAATTCGAGAACGGCGTGATTGGCACGATCGACAACAGCCGCCGCGCCGTGTACGGATACGATCAGCGTGTCGAGGTCTTCGGGTCCGCCGGCGTGGTGAAGGCGGAAAACGAGACGCCGGATCGACACACCTATCTCAATGCCGAGGGCAGCCACGGCCCGCTGCCGCTGTACTTCTTCCTCGAACGCTACACGGATTCCTATGTCGCTGAGATGGAGGCGTTTCTGGCGGCGGTGGCCGAAAACGGTCAAACGCCGGTGACCGGTCACGACGGCCGAGCGCCGGTGGCGATGGGGCTGGCGGCGGGCCGTTCGCTGCGGGAAGGTCGGCCGGTGCGGCTGGACGAGATTGGCTAGCGGACCGGCGGGCGAAGAGGTGTCACGCGTGAACGAACGAGTGGAAAATCGCTTCCATGGGAGCTGAGATACCCCTCAGGGTCGGGGTGATCGGCTGCGGCAATATCACGTTGCGGGGGCACGGACCGGCCCTGCTCGAGCTCGAGGGCGTCGAGCCGGTCGGCGTGGCCGATCCGCTCCCGGCCCGGCGTAACGAGGCGCGCAAATTGCTCGGTTTGCCGGACTCGGCAGGCTACGAGTCCCACGTCGATCTTCTGAGCGAGGCCGACCCGGACTACGTGGTCGTGACGGTACCCCAGTCTCTGCGCGGGCCGATCATCGACGATTGCGCCCGCGCGGGCGTGCATGTGCTTTCGGAGAAGCCGATCGCCACCCGCCCGGTGCAGGGTCAGGCGTTTGCGAATCGGATGCGGTCGGCCGGCCTGCGTATGGGAATGGTGCATAACTATCTCTTCTATCCGGAATACTCGCTGATCAAAGAGCTTCTCGAGGGGGGCGCGGTCGGCCAGGTGCGTCACATTGGATTGCACTTCATGGGCGTTCCCGATCACCCGGGACATGCCGATTATCGTCCGCTGTGGCGGCACGATTATCGGCAGGCCGGAGGCGGTATCCTGATGGACATGATCCACGTTCTTTACCTGGCGGAGCATTTTTTCGGGGAGTCGGCCCGATCTGTGAGCGCGGCGGTCGATAACTTGAGCAAACCGGGCGACGGGGTGGAGGACATCGCGCTGATGCGGCTTGCGTTCTCAACGGGTTATGCGACTGTGAATTTGGGCTGGGGTGAGGGACCAGGTGGCATCGAGGTCACCGGCACGCGGGGTCGGATCGTGTGTGTCTACCGGGACCATACCACCGGCCCCTTCGATGTGCTTCAGGAGGTCACGGTGTTCGGTCCGGATGGGAACCATACCTATACTCCCCGTTCCGAGCCCCCGGTCGTGGACGTGTTCGCCGCGGTCCACCGGGATTTTGCCTCGGCCGTGCGGGAGGGCGGCGAGCTGGTGGCTTCGGCGGAGGACGGGATCCGAACGCTTTGCGCTGCGCTGGCCGTGTACGGCTCCGCGCTGCAGGGTAAAGTCATCGAGCTCCCGCTCGCCGAAACGCATCCGTTGTTCCGGCTGGGCTTGTCGGGATTGCGCGAACTTACGGCCTGGCCGGGGAGCCCCGTCGCCGCCAAGCGGCTGTTCGGGTTGGCCGAAGAAGGAGTGGCTTCGTGAAGATCGGACTGTTCACCGATTCGCTGGCGGACCACTCGTTCGAAGGGGCGCTGGACTGGGTCATCGAACGGGGGATCGAGGCCGTGGAGATCGGGACCGGCAATTTTTCCCCCGCTCCCCATTGCGATCTTCAGGATTTGCTCGAGAATGAGGGCGCTCGTCGTTCCTTTCTCGCGGCGATCCAGTCGCGGGGCCTGACGCTCAGCGCTCTCAACTGCAGCGGAAACCTTCTGGATGCGGATCCCGATCGCCGGCGTTCGGCCCAGGAGACGTTCGAGGCTACGATCGAGTTGGCAGCGCGCCTCGAGGTCGACACTGTGGTGACGATGAGCGGGTGCCCGGGGGACCTCGAGGGGGGATCGTTCCCCAATTGGGTGACCTGCACTTGGCAGCGAGAATACGTGATCCTGGTGGAGCGGCAGTGGGAGCAGGAGGTCTCCCCCTTCTGGCGCTCGGCGGGGGAGCGGGCGCGAGAACTCGGCATCAGGCTCGCTATCGAGATGCATCCTGGCCAATGCGTGTTCAACACGCGCACTTTGAATCGGTTGCGAGAAATCGCCGGCCCGCAAACTCTGGCTGCAAACCTAGATCCGAGCCATCTCTTCTTTCAGAACATGGATCCGATTACCGTCGTCGAAGCGTTGGGGGATGGCGGGATCTTTCACGTCCACGCCAAAGATACGCGCATCAACCGCAACGAGATGGCCCTGAACGGCTCGCTCGACACGCGTCCGATGAAGGCGCCGGGGGAGCGTTCTTGGGAGTATGTCACCCTTGGATTTGGCCATGGGGAAAGCTTCTGGCGGCGGTTCATCGCTGCGCTGAGGATGCAGGGTTACGATGGTGTCCTCAGCATCGAACACGAAGATCAGATGATGAGCCCGCAAGAAGGAATTGACAAGAGCGTCGAATTCCTGTCGCCACTCGTCCTGCGGACTCGGGGAGCGGCTGGTGGTTGACTGACGAATACCCTCTGAGAATCAGAAGGGGAGTCGACGGACGGAAGGTGGAGATGAGGGCAAACGTTCGAAAATGAGAGAGGAGGTGGAAGTCCGGCGAGAATTACTTTGAGTGATCCACCTAACGGAAACTACGAATTGGAGGAGAAACAGAATGAAGTATGTGCGCTATCTCGTCGTAAGCCTCATTGTGAGTGGCTTACTTCTAGCCGCCTGCGGCCCGCAGACCGTGATCGAGACGGTGGAGGTGGAGCGTGAGGTCGTGGTGACCCAAGAGATCGAGGTTGAACGCGAGGTCCAGATCACACCGACGAAAATCGGCGGTGAGTTGGTCCTCTACGCTTGCCTGTTTGACCCCGATCAGTTGCAGGTGATCTTCGAAACGTTCAGGCGCGAGACCGGGGTCAGCACGACCTGTCTCGACATGAGCAGCGGCGAAGCCCTGCAGCGGATCCGTGCGGAGGACGGCAATCCAGAGGGCGATGTGCTCTTCGGCACCACCAACCTCTCGCATGTGAACTTGGCCGAAGAGGGCCTGCTCCATGCCTACAAAGGTGATGGCTGGCAGCAGCTGCCAGAAGGCGACATCAAGGACCCTGACGGCTACTGGACCGGCTTCTACTATGGCGTGATCGGCTTCGGCTGCAACCCGGACCGGCTGGAACAGATCGGTGCCGAATGCCCGACCTCTTGGGACGATCTGCTGGATCCCGTCTATGAGGGCGAGATCGTGATCGCCAGCCCGGCCGCATCCGGTACGTCCTACACCGTACTGAGCGGTTTGGCCCAGCTGAAGGGCGAGGACGAAGCCTTTGAGTGGTACGACCAGTTCGCCCAGAACGTGGCGCAGTTCACCGAGTCGGGCAGCGCGCCCGGCAGGATGGCTGCACGAGGCGAGTTCGCCATCGGCATCTCGTTTGCGCATGATATCCAGGTTCAGCAGCAGGCGGGTCTGCCGGTAGAGATCAGCTTCCCTGAAGAGGGAACGCCGTTCGAAATTGGCGGCATCTCCGTTCTGGAGGGAGCTGACAATCAGGCCGCAGCCGAGGCATGGGTGGACTACGTCTTCGACCCCGCCTTCCAGCGCTACCACAATGACGTCGCAAACCGCATCCCGGTTGTAGACGGTGTGGAGCTAGCTGAAGGTGCCATCGGTCTCGAGGACGTCAAACTGATCGAGGGATACAATCCCACCGAGTGGGCTGCAGAGCGCGACCGTCTGGTCAATCGCTGGCAGGAAGAGATCGGCGCGGGGCGCTAACCCCTTCGTCGACGAACGCGAGGGGGCAGGTCGCCCTGCCCCCTCGCGCAAGCGATCCGCAATAGAGTCCCGAAGAGATTCTGAACGAGAGGTCGGTATTGAAGATGGCGATCCTGTCCCAGGTCTTTAACGACGGACCGGACTGGTCCGAGGAGACAAAGCAGCGCCTGTCCTTGATCGCGTTTGTCGCAGTTCAGATGATCGGGCTGGCCGTTATTTCGTACTTCCTGCTTCGCTTTCAATTGGTCGAAGTGGGTCGAGAAGTTGTGGGCGACACGGAGGTCGTCCGCTACGAGCAACAGTTCGTCGGCGAGCCGGTGTTATGGGTGTTGGCCATGCTGGCGGCGATCTGGCCGATTACCGTACGCAAGCTGCGCGAAGAATGGGTCATGCTGGCCGTCACTCAGATCAGCCTGGTAGGCCTTACGATATTTGTGCTTTGGCCGATTATCCAGATTTTCCAAGAGGGCTTTAAAGCTGGCCCACTTGCGGAAGGGTTCAGCATGAGCCAATTTCGGCGCCTGCTCGGCATGCCGATGGTGGCCCGGGCCACGACCAACACGCTCTGGCTGGGAGCCCTCAGCGCCCTGATTTCCACCGCGCTGGGGACCGTGGTGGCCTACGCGCTGACGCTTACGGATATCCCGTTCAAGAAATGGATACGCCCGCTCATCGTGCTGCCGTTGATCTCACCGCCATTCGCGGTCAGCTTCGCGGTGATTATGCTGTTCGGCCGCAACGGGCTGATCACGTATCAGCTTTTGGGGATCACAGGCTGGACCGTCTATGGTCCGGATGGCATTCTATTCGTACAGCTTATCGCCAACATGCCGTTGGCGGCCCTGATCATGATGGCGGTGTTCTCCTCGGTCAGCCGGGATATGGAGGACGCGGCCGAGGATTTGGGCAGGCGTCCCTTTGGTGTGCTCAGGACGGTGACCTTTCCGTTGGTTACGCCGGGGATCATGACCGCGGGGCTGCTCAACTTCATCGCCTCGATTTCCGACTTCGGTAACCCCATGCTGATCGGCGGCGGCTTTCAGCTGTTGGCGCCGCAGGCGTTCATCCAGCTGATCGAATTCTTCGACCTGCAGCTGGGTGCCGCGCTGTCGATGCTGCTGGTGGTCCCTGCGCTGGCGGCGTTCGCGATCCAGCATTGGATCAGCACTCGCCGATCCTATGTCACGGTGACCGGCGGCGGCCGCACAGGTCGCATACGGAAGCTGCCAGCCATTCTCAAGACCCCCTTGCTGACCATCGCACTGCTCTTGTCGGGGTTGAGCTTGCTCATCTACGGCTCGATCTTCGTCGGTGCGTTTGTGGAGACGTGGGGCTATAACTTCACACCGACCTTGAGACATCTGGGCGGGCTAACCAACAGCCTGCCGCAGTTGATGAATTCGCTGCGGGTCTCGGCGGCCGCCGGTATCGGCGGGGGTGTTCTCGGCATCTTGCTGGCCTGGTTGGTCACACGGCCGCAGCTGCCGCGCCGGGAGACGATCGACTTCGTCGGCACGCTGATGTACGCAATTCCCGGGACCGTGATCGGCATCGGTTACATCATCGCGTTCAACAGCGAGCCGTTTTTCTGGACCGGGACGTTCGCGATCATCATCGTGGCCTTCGCGTTCCGGCGTCTCCCCGTCGGTTTACGAACCGGCGTGGCCACCGAGAAGCAGCTCGACCCCTCGCTGGAGGAAGCGTCTCTGGATCTGGGTGCGAGCCGCGCCCGCACCTTCGTCCGCGTGTCGTTCCCGTTGCTGAGCCGCGCGTTCATAGCGGGTGTTATGTACATCTTTATCAAATCGATGACCGATTTGAGCGCGGCGATCTTCCTCGTTGGAGGCGGGACCCAGGTGTTCACGGTGCGCATGTTCAACGTGATGATCCGCGGCACCCTGGGACAGGCCGCGGCCATGGCCTCACTGTTGATCCTGATCATCCTCGCGGGAGTGGCTGTGCTCTCCCGCTTTACAGGTAAGAGCTTCATCGAAGTGTTTAGGATATAGACCATGACTGAATTCGGACTCAGAACTGCCTCCATCAAACTGCAGGACCTGACCAAGAAGTTTGGCGATCTGGTCGCCGTCAACAACGTCAACCTCGAAGTGGACACGGGTACGCTGGTGTGCTTGCTGGGCCCGAGCGGTTGCGGCAAGACCACGACGCTGCGCATGATCGCCGGTTTCGAGGAGCCGACGGCGGGGACCATTTTCATCGGTGATGAGGACGTCACCGATTTGGCCCCGTACACTCGTCCCACCGCGATGGTCTTCCAGAGCTACGCGCTCTTTCCCCACATGAACGTCTTCGAGAATATCTCCTATGGACTCAAGGCCCACAAGGTGCCGAAAAAAGAGATCGAGAAGCGTGTGTGGGATGCGCTGCGGTTGATGGAGCTCGAAGGCCATGAGAAGAAATCCCCGCCTCAGCTTTCCGGCGGCCAACAGCAGCGAGTCGCGCTGGCGCGGGCGCTCGTGATCCGACCCAAGGTCCTGCTCTTCGATGAGCCCCTGTCCGATTTGGACGCGCAACTGCGGGTCCGGATGCGCGGGGAGATTCGCGAGATCCAGCAGCGGCTCGGGATCACGAGCGTGTACGTCACGCACGATCAGGAGGAAGCCTTCAGCCTGGCCGACGTGGTGGCGATTATGAACGCGGGCCGTTTGGTGCAGCTGGGCAAGCCGCTCGAACTCTACCGCGCCCCGCAGGATCGGTTCGTAGCTCAGTTCGTCGGTATCTCCAATATCGTGCCGACGCGGGTGGTTGAGAACTCAACGGACGGTGTGATCCTCGAGGTCCTCGGCGAAAAGATCCGCAGCCCTGAAATGCCCTCTGAAACGGACGACGAGCTCTTCGTCGTGCTGCGGCCGGAATCGCTGGGTATCGACGGAAATCCGGAGAAAGGGGTGCCGGCCAGGGTCGCGGGCATCTCGTACATTGGCCCGCTGATTCGCTACGATTTGATCGCCGAGTGGGATGAAACTGAGCTGATTGTCGACATCTACAATCCTAGCCTCGACGAATTCTATGAGGAGGGGGCGCGCGTCGGCGTCCAGCTCCCCCCGGAAGTCCCGTCCGTGCTAGGCGGTTCGAGCCAGTATAATTGATGTCAGCGGATCAGGATCGCCGGATCCTGGCAGTGTGCCTTGATTTCGGCGACACATTGGCCGACGAGGCCAGCGAGATCAAGGACGAGAGCCATACTACCCAACGAGCCGAGCTGATCCCCGGCGCGGCCGAAACGGTGAGGACCATCAAGGGGCGCGGCTACGGGCTGGCCCTGGTGGCGGACGGCCGCCCGGGGACTTACGATAACGTTCTCAAGCAGCACGACCTCTACGATTATTTCGACGCGTTCGCCGTGTCCGAGCTGGTGGGGGTCGAGAAGCCGGACCGCAAGATGTTCCTGCACGCGCTCGAGCATTTGGGTATCGATGAGGGGGACTACGGCCGGGTGATGATGGTCGGCAATCGCTTGGACCGTGATGTGCGCGGCGCCAACCAGCTCGGGCTGGTCAGCGTCTGGCTGAACTGGTCGCCGCGCTATGCGAAACAGCCGGCCGATGACCTGGAGATCCCTGACTACGAGATCGCCCTGCCGCTGGAACTGCTCGAGGTGTTGGAGGCGCTCGACGGTATGGCCTAGAACTCCTCGGGTGATACCCTCTTTGGCAAGCTCTTCGAGGGGCTCACTACAGGCTCAGGATAGGTATCGAGAGGCCCTTCGACATGCTCAGGACGTTCGATCCGTTTGTGTGAGGGGGCATCGTATATGCGTCCCCGTCGGCGGGCTCAACCCCCAAAGAGATGGCTCAGGCTGGCCGGCAATTGCTCCAGGTACCGGTTCGCCCGGGCCATGTTGTCTCCCGGTTCGCCGCACTCGAAGGCCATCCAACCCTGGTAGTCCGTTGAATCCAGCGCCTTGAAGGCCGTGACGAAATCGGTCGTGCCCTGACCGGGAAGCCGGCGGTTGCTGTCGGCTAAATGGACGTGGCCGATGTGCTCGGCGCTGTCGCGGATCGCCTTGGGGATGTCCGGCTCGTCCAGGGCCATGTGAAACAGGTCAGCTACGATCCCGAGCCGCGGGTGCGAAATCCACTCCACGATCGAAGCGGCCTCTTCAAGGCGTACCAGCAGGTGGGTCTCGTAGCGGTTAACCGGCTCCACCCACAGTTCAATCCCGGCCCGCTCGACGTGCTCGACCAGCTGCTGAATTTGCGCCGTCAGCAGGCCGCGCTCAAGCTCGATCGCCGTTTCGTAGGGGCTGAGATCGGGCAGCAGCGGATCGAAAAAGTGCGGCACGTAGACGACGCCGGCCGCGCCGATGCGTCCGGCCCATTCGATGGCCTCTCTCAATTCGGCCATGGCCCGGCCGCGCTCCTCGGGATCGGGGTCCAGGAAGCGCGAGCGGCGGCCGTGGTTGACGGAAGAGGCGACGACGTCACGCTTGCCGCTCAGTCGTTCAATTTCTTCGGCCTGCTCGGCGAGGGTTCGACTCCAGAATTCGATTCCATGGACGCCCAGGTCCGCAGCCTGGGCGAAGCGGTCCTGGAGAGTCGGGCCGGGCAGCATGTCCTCCTGAACTGCGACTTTCGGGTAGCGAACGGTCATGGCAGCAACTCGTACTCCTTCAATATGTCCAGTACGCCTTCGGTCGTCCTCTCGGGTGAGACGTAGTCGACGATGGCCTTGACGCTCGGCATTGCGTTGGCCGGTGCCGCGCTGTGGCCGGTTCGCTCGAGGAAAGGGAGGTCCACGTCGGAATCGCCGACGCTCAGCATCGCGCTGGGCGCCACCCCGGTTTCTTGCGACAAGAAATCGATGCCTTTGCCCTTGTCGATCGAGCGCGGCAGGATATTCAGACATGAGGTCGAATAGACGAATTCGACCCCTTCCGACAGCGAACCCAACGCGGTCTGCGACATCTCCTTGAGCCGGTCTGTCGCGCCCGGATCGGTGGCGAAAAGCGTCAAGGTGTATTCCTTGCCGGGCTGGAAGTAAGCCTGCCCAGATTGAACCAGAACCTCATCTAAGCGTTGCCGAACCTGTCGGATGTGATTCTGCCCGGCCAGCGACGGATGGGGGGTGAAGCGGTAGGTCAGAGGAAAGTACAGTCCGGCGCCGTTCTCGAAGATCCCCGGCAGGTATCCGTCGATCGCCTGCAGCATCAGCTCCAGGTAGGGGGCCGGGCGGCCCGTGCAGAGTGTGATTGGCGGCCGGTTGTGGTCGCGGCGGGCAGTCTCGTTCATCGCGGCCAGCCGGCCGAGGAACTCCAGATCGAGACGGGAACTCTCTCCCTCCGTGAGGACACCGTCGATGTCCAAAACAATGAGCGAGATGTCGTCGGCTCCCCGCGAGTCACCCGTCATGATGGCGCTCCATTTGTAGGGAGGGCTCGGCCGGTTCAGGTTGAAGGCAAAGGTTTGAGCGTGGGGGCACGGTCAGTCCAGCCAGAAATGGACCCGTCGGTGCCGTTGAGCTTCTCAGCACGAACGGCTGTCGGTCACTCGCCGGAAGCGGTGCCATCGTCGTGGTAGTCGGGCCCGGCTGCCGTCGAACCGGCCGCCGTGCCTGCGGTTTCATATTCGCCCATCACGCCTTGGGCCGGGCGGCCTGTCTCGTAGATCCACCCGTGCTGGGCGGCCAGCTCCTCGGCCACCTCGGGTTTCTGCTCGATAAGGTTGTGCGCCTCCCGCGGATCCTCCTCGAGGTCGTAGAGCTCGTCGCTCTGGCCCTGCGGACGGCGGATGTAGCTCCAGCGCCGGTCGCGGATGCAGCGGTCGATTCCCTCATGGAAGCCGGTGATGATCGAATCGCGGATGGAGTCGGCCTGGCCGCGAATGAGGGGCATCAAACTGCGACCCTGAAAGGCCTCCAGATCGCCGCCGTATCCGAGCGCATCGAGCAGCGTGACCGGCACGTCGTGAAACAAGCCCAGCGCATCGAGGCGCGTTCCACCCCAGCGATCGTCGGGGAAGTGGATAAATGCCGGCACCTTGAGCAATTCGCTGTACATGCGGTCCGGGCCCTTGAGGAATTTGCCGTGGTCGGCCAAGGGGTGGCCGTGGTCGGACAAGAAGAGCAGGATCGAATTGTCCAGGAAGCCCCAGCTTTCAAGGGCTTCGATGAGTTCACCCAGGTAGTGGTCCACGTAAGCGACCTCCCCCGCGTACAGGCCGCGAATGTGCTCGATTTCGTGCTGTTCGAAGTAGGTGCGGGCCTGCCCTCCGGGCGGCAGAAAATAGTGCTTGCCCTGATAGTCAGGATCGGTGTAGCGGTTGAATCTTCCCGGAGGCCACCACGGCTCGTGCGGGTCGAAGCAGTCCATCCACAGCACCAAGGGCTCCTGATCCCGATTGGCCTTCAGCCAGCCCATCGCCTCGTGGACGACCCGCGCGGCAAAGTAGTCGTCGGGCTCCCGCAGCGGCTCCAGGTTCTTGAGGCAGGCCTCGACCAGCGCCGGCCAGCCGGGCGGAAAGGCGGCGTTCACATGGTCGTCGAGCCGATAGCGCTGAAGCGGAGCGGAGCGGTGGGGATCGTACTCCTGGCCGCGGATCCAGCGCCAGACGCTGAAGCCGCGATGGAAATTGTAGCCGGGTTTGAAATAGTGGTAGGTGTCGGCGATCAGCGCGCTCAAGTAACCGTACTCGCCGAGCAGGTCGACGATGGTCCGGTCGTCGCGGTTGAGCGGCTTCCACGGCCGGCTGGTCAGCGTCCGCCGTCCGGTCATCAAGGCGGTGCGGATGGGAATGGTGGGCAGCGCTTCTGGGTACAGGTTCTCGAAGGCCACGGACCGGGCGGCTAGGCGGTCGATGTTGGGGGTCTGAACCGGTGAATCGGGATGGTAGTAGCTGACGTGATCCTGGCGCAGCGAGTCGATGCACAGGACGATGAGGTTCATGGAGGCGCTCCTTGGGGGCCGGTCGGTGTGCCTGTCTGTGGGTCTCATTGTACGCAAGAACGACGGGCGCTGCGAACTCACGTCGCCTCCGGGCGCGCGCATGAGCCGGGGCCCAGTTGGCACGCGATCGATCTGACACTTGACTTTCTCTTAGCGAAAGTGTATTCTACTAGATGAAAGTCCGGTCGGTAACCCAATGCAGTGTCGGAGGCGTTCTCGGGATTGTCGCAGGCGACTTTCGTTCGAGTGTATGTGAAGGGCGAACAGCCACGATCGAGGTGCGCGGCGAGCGCCGCCGCCGAGATCCGTGGCTGTTCTATTTAACGAATCCTTGGAGGCGAGGGAGCCGCAGTCAAATTGACCGGCACACTTGCACGCATTCTGGACTGCGGCGTGATCGCAATCCTGCGGGCTCGGGGTTCGAGGGGCCTCATCCGAGCGGCCGAGGCCATTCTGGAGGGAGAGATTTGGGTTGCGGAGGTCTCACTGACCACACCCGACGCGCTGGAGGTCATCCGAGACGCCCGCGAGCGATTCGAAGAGGACATGGTTTTCGGAGCCGGCACGGCGCTGGATTCCGAATCGGCGCGCGCGGCGATCCAGGCTGGGGCCGAGTTCGTGGTCTCACCTACGTTTGATGCGGCGACGGTTGAGCTCTGCAAACAGCATGAAGTCCCGGTGATCCCCGGTGCGTTTACGCCGACGGAAGTGGCGGCGGCCTGGCGGGGCGGGGCCGACCTCGTGAAGCTGTTCCCGGCGAGCCTCGCCGGTCCCGAAGGCGTACGGGCGATCAGGGGGCCGTTGCCGCACGTCAAGCTCGTTGCCGTCGGAGGGGTGGACGAGAGCAATCTGGCGGATTACCTGCGGGCCGGCGTCGCGGCCGTCGGCGTGGGTAGTGCACTGGTCAACCAGGAGCTTCTCGACCGCGCTGAATTCGAGGAAATCGGGGCCCGTGCTCGGCGCCTGCGAACCGCAATTGAGGGAACTCGAATGTGATTCCGGGCCGAGGCGAACACGCGGCAGGCGCCGACGATCAAGATCTTGAGTCCGGCCCCGGCCGGCGCTACAACATTCAGGCCGTGGATCGGGCGATCAAGGTGCTGGAATTGCTGTCGCAGAACGAGGTCATGAAGCTGGACGCGCTCAGCCGGGAGCTCGGTGTCAGCACGAGCACCACCTACCGTCTGCTGTCGACGCTGCAGAGCCACCGTTACATCGAGAAGGACGAGCCAAGAGGTGGCTATCGGCTGGGTCTGGCGTGTCTTGAGTTGGCCCGTTCGTTCGCCGGCACCAGCGACATCCGCCGGTCGGCCCTGCCCGATCTTGATCGGTTGCGGGATGAAACGAGGGAGACGGTTCACCTGGCGGTATTGGACGGCATGGAGGTTGTGTATCTCGACAAACGCCATGGACTGCATCCCATCGGCTTGATGTCCTCTCGGGTTGGAGGGCGATCGCCGGCCCACTGCACGGGGCTGGGAAAAGTGCTGCTCGCGTTTGAAGATCCCCCGGATGTGGACGCGCATTTCCGAACGCGCGGCCTGCACCGTTTCACGGAGCGCACGCTGACTGACGTGGACGATCTCTTGGACCACCTGGAAGCAGTTCGTGAGCGAGGCTACGCGCTGGATCTGGGTGAGCACGAGCCGGAGGTGAGATGCGTGGCCGCGCCCGTTTTCGACGGAAGCGGTGACGTGGTTGCGGCGATCAGCATCAGCGGCCCGGCGAGCCGCCTGGGCGAGCTCGACGATCATCGGGAGCTGATCGAGCGCACGAAGAGGGCGGCGCAAGCGGTGTCGGCCAAGCTGGGCTACTTGACGACCCAAAAATGAGGGCAGTCATTCGATCGAGGAGGGCGTGAGATGAGAAAGGTCATCAACGACCGCGAGTTCGAGCCTTCGGGCGAAACGCTGCAGGGCTTCCGGGACCTGCTGGATATTTACAGCCCCTCCTGCGTCGTCGCCGATTCGCAGGAGCGCGCCGGCGTGATGCACAGCTATATCACGCCCCTGCGCGTCGAGGATCGCTACGTAGGAACCGCCCTCACCGTTCGACTCATGCCCGGCGACCTGGTGGATGCACTTGACGCACTTTCCGTCGCCAAAGAGGGCGATGTGATCGTGGTCGATGCGGCCGGCGAAACCGAGACCTCCATCTGGGGCGGGCTGATGGCCGGCCTGTGTCAGTTGAAGGGGGTGGTGGGGGCGATCGTGGACGGCGCCATCAGGGACACCGACGAGATCCGCGATCTCGGATTCCCCATTCATTCGAAAGCGGTCGTGCCCCGCTCAACGCACACTCCCTTCTCAAGCCGGATGGAACCGATTGAGGTGAACGTGGCCGTTCAGTGTGCCGGCGTGCTCGTGCGGCCAGGAGACATTATCATCGCCGACGAGGTGGGCGTCACCGTGGTGCCGCTCGATGAGGCGGATGACGTGCTCGAGCGCGCGCGGGAGCAGGCGGCGAAGGAAGAAGAGACCCGAACCCGAATTCGTGAGGGCAAAACGGTCGAGGAACTGCTGGCGGAGTTCGGCAGGCTCTAACGATACGCTGCCGGCTTCGGAAAGGAGGCGGATGAGGAGTGATGGGATGAAGAAAAGGGAGCGAAGTGGAATACGCCTCAGGTTAGGAGAGCAGTCCCAATGAGTGCAGATGAGGAGAGAAAACGACGACTGACAAGACGTGATTTCCTGCGGTTGGGTGGACTTACCGCGACCGGAGCGCTCGCCGCAAGTTGTGCCCCCGGAACCGCGACCCCGACCGCGGCGCCCGAAATGGCCGCCGAAGTGGAAGGCGCAACCCCTGAAGAGCGCGCCCTGGCCTTGATCGATCGCCTCAAAGAAGACGGACGGGTCAGCGAAGGCGACACGTTCACCATCATGCATCACTCCGGACAGCGTAACCAAATCGTCCCGGCGCTGGAAGAGTGGAACGAGCTCACAGGGTTGAACTTCGTGAGCTCCGAGGTCGGCTCAGAGCCCGATATCTACACCAAGGTGATGAACGAGGCCACCGTGCGATCCGGCGACTTCGACATCTTCCTTACTTTCGTCAACTGGATCGCCGACTTCGCCGAATCGGGCGTAATCCTGGACCAGACGAACTGGTGGGACGCCTACCAGCCGGAGATCACCACCGGCGACGCGCCCTACGTGCAGCCGCTGGGCGCGTTTACTTCCCTGTACAAAGGGCGCCGCTACTCGATGGGCGCCGACAACGACACCTTCAGCATGTTCTTCCGCAAGGACCTGGTGGATGATCCGGAGGACCTTCCGCAAACCTGGGAAGAGTTCGATCAATGGATCGCCGACCACCACGAGGTGGAAGAGGGCGTGCACGGGCTGCACATGTACGGCACCCGGTTCTTCGCCTACACCTCCTGGGCTCCCCGCTTCGTCTCCAAGGGTGGCGCCTACTTCGACGACAACATGAACCCGCTCATCGTCTCCGACGAGGGCGTGGCCGCGCTCGAGGAGATGAAGAACCTGGTCGACAACTACATGTGGCCGGACGCCGTCTCCGGTGACTGGACCGCGGCTTACAGCCGCTTCCCGGAGGGCTCGGTGTTTTGCGCTTGGGCCTGGGCCTCGCTCGGCCAGTTCGCGGAGAACCCGGATGAATCCAACGTCGTGGGCAACGTCGGCGCGATGCCCATTCCCGGTACGGAACACGACGGGATCGGCCTGGTGCGGGCCGTGCCTCACGTCGTGGGCTGGAGCTACAGCATCTCGCGCTACGGCACGTCTCCCGAAGCGGCCTACGCCTTCATCCAGTGGTTCTGCGGTCCCGACAAGGGACTCGAGAACCTGCTGCGCACCGGCACGCTGGACCCGTTCCGCAGGCCTTGGTTCGACGACTCCGGCATGCGCGAGGACTACGGCGAGGACCTGCTGACCGTGCTCCTCGATATGACCGGTCAGGCGTTTCCGGATATCTCGCTGCGAGGCGCTAACGAGTACCTGGACAACCTGAATCTCAATCTGCAGCAGGCCTTCGGCGGGGAGAAGGACATCGAGCAGGCGCTGCAGGACACCGCGGATGAGTGGCAGAGCATCACCGATCGCCTCGGCCGCGGTCTGCAGATCGAAGCCTGGCGCGAGGAGCGCCAGACGTATCCGCAGCAGATCCAGGACGTGTGGGCCGAAAGAGGCTTGTTCTCAAGCTAAAAGAGGTAAGGAGGGCGGCTCCGGAGCCGCCCTCCTTTCCCGCCCATCGGTGAACGAAGGGGCTGCGTCCGTGTTTGAAGACCTCAAACGAAAAATCACCTACGACGACGCCTGGTTTGGTCAGTTCATGGTGCTGCCGACCCAGATCGTGATTTGGGCCATCCTGGTGATCCCGTTGTTGATCGCCCTCTTTCTCAGCTTTGTGGATTGGGCCCCGATCATGGGCGTCGAGTGGTGGCAGGCCCCGTTCGCGGGTCTGAAGAACTACCTCGCGGCGCTCAGGGCCGAGCGCTTTCTGGGAGCCTTCGGCCGCACTTTGCTGCTCGCCGTGGCTATGGTCGCTGTGGAGTTCATCTTGGGATTGGCTCTGGGAATCTTCTTCCACACCCAATTCCCTTTCAAGCGACTGTACACCTCCATCATGCTTTTCCCGATGATGCTTCCGTGGGTCGTGGTCGGGCTCATCTTTTTCCTGCTGTTCCTGCAAACCGGGCCGGTCAACTTCATGGCGGAACAGCTGTCAGGCACGTCGGTCGATTGGTTCGGTAGGACCCGGCTCGCGCTCTTGACGATCGCGTTGGGGGATATCTGGCAGTGGACCCCGTTTGTCTTTCTGGTGGTCTACTCGGCGCTCGGGGCGGTCCCACCCGAACCGGTGGAGGCCGCCAAGACTCTGGGTGCCAGCGAGTGGCAGATTCTGCGCCACGTCACGCTGCCCATGATCCGACCGGTCATTCTCGTCGCCCTGCTCATTCGTTCGCTGGAGGCCTTCAAGATCTTCGACAAGATCTTCATCATGACCGGAGGCGGCCCGGGCACCTCCACCGAGAGCATTTCGCTGTACCTTTATCAGACGGGCTTTAAGTTTGGGCGCCTCTCGTTCGCCTCGGCGGCCGCGCTGATCGTCCTCATCTTCGTCGCCGTGGTGGCGTGGTTCGGCGCTCGCCCGCTGCGGTCGGAACTGGAGGTCTGAAATGCGCCGGGCCTGGTGGAATTTCCTGATCGCAACGCTGATCATCGTCATCGTGCTGCTTCCGGTCATCTGGCTCGTATCGTTATCGTTCAAGCCTCCGGGTGAGTGGCAGCGACCGAACTTGATCCCGGAGCGACCGACGGTCTCCAACTACGTGCTGCTGTTCAAGCCGGAAGCGGGCGTCGGCGCGATCGGGGAGATGACCCGGGCGGCCGATCCGGTCAACCGCTCCTTTATCAACAGCTTGATCATCGTGCCGCTGGCGACGTTCTTCTCCGTGGGGATCGGGTTCCTGGCCGCCTATGGGGTCTCCAGGTTCCAGACCGGAGGATCTTTCTTCCCGTTCTCCGTTCTGGCCACACGCATGTTCCCGCCGATCGCCTTCGCAGTGCCCCTGCTCGTCTATTATCGGGTTCTGGGCTTGATCGATACGCGCCTGGGGCTGATCTTGATGTACGTGGCTTTCAGCCTGGCCTTCTCGCTTTGGCTGCTCAAGGGATTCATCGACGGCGTCCCCCGCCATGTGGAAGAAGCGGCCATTTTGGACGGGGCCTCCCGCTGGCGGGTGCTGTTCACCATCACGCTGCCCCTCGTGCGGGGCGGCCTGGCGGCGACAGCGCTGTTCGTGTTCATCATCAATTGGACCGAGTTCCTGTTCGCCTTGATCTTCACCTCCCGTCACGCGGTCACCCTGCCGGTCCAGCTCAGTCAGTACGTTGGGGCGGTGGGGCGCTTCTATGGGCCACAGGCGGCGTTGGGACTGGTGGCTTCACTTCCCGTGCTGGCGGCGGGCTACGCGATCGAGCGCTACCTGGTGCGGGCGTTCACCTTCGGGCTGGTCAAGTGACGTGAGCGAGCCGATTATCGAGCTGCGCGACGTCAAGAAGGTTTTCGATGACGGCACGGTGGCCGTGCGCCATATGAACCTCGAAATCGCCGAGGGTGAGTTCCTGTGCATTCTGGGGCCGACTGGCTGTGGCAAAACGACGACGCTGCGGATCATCACCGGGCTCGAGACCCCGACCGAGGGGAACGTTTACCTGCGAGGTGAGCGCGTGACCGACTGGCCCCCCCAGCGTCGCAACATCGGGCTCATGTTTCAAAGGTACGCCCTGTTCACCCACATGAGCGTCTACGAGAACCTGTCCTTCGCCCCCAGAATGCGCGGCGTGCCACCGAACGAATATGACGACCGCGTGCGGGGGATGGCTGCCGAGCTTCAGCTGGAGGAGGTGCTCGAGGCGCGCGCGGGCGGCCTCGACCTGAGCAGCATGCAGCGAGTGGCGATGGGGCGAACCCTGCTCGCCGAGCCCCCCATCATGCTGCTCGATGAGCCGTTGAACAATTTCGACCCGGGGCTGCGCGAATCCATGCGCGCCGAGCTCAAGCGATGGCAGGACCAGTTTGGCACAACGATGGTCTACGTCACGCATGACCAGGAGGAGGCGCTCACCCTTGGGGACCGGATCTTGGTGATGCGGAACGCCGAGGCCGAGCAGATCGGAACGCCGCCGCAGATCTACCGCCGGCCGGAAACGCTCTTCGTGGCCGGATTTATCGGCCGGCCGTCGATGAATTTCCTCGAGGCGAGCGTCGCGGAAAATGTGCTCGAGCTGCAGGGCGGTGTGCGGGTAGAGCTGGACAGGATTGGACTCCCTCGACGCGACCTGCCGCTGCGTCTTATGGCGGGAATCCGACCGGAATATCTTGTTCCGAACCCCGGCGGGGATCTGTGCCGCCTGGAAGGGGTCGTGGACCTCATCCGCCCGCAGGCGGCAAAGACCATCGTCGATATCAAGGTCGGCGAGCAGACGCTGTTCGCACTGGTGCCTTCGCCCTATCGGAGTCCGCTGGGGGAGGCGGCCACATTTGGCTTTGATCCGGACCATCTGGCGCTTTTCGACAAGCAGACCGGAAGGGCCATTCGCTGATGGCGAAGGTTGAAGTCCGGGGGCTGAAGAAAGCATACCGCGACGCACGAGCTGTGCGGGGCTTGAGTTTCTCCGTTGAAGACGGCGAGTTCTTCTGTCTGCTGGGGCCCCCGGGGGCCGGGAAGACCACCACCTTTCGCCTCGTCAGCGGCCTGGAGAGCCCCGATGAGGGAGACGTGTTGATCGACGGGGAATCCGTGCGCGAGGTCCCGCCTCAAAGGCGCGACATCGCCATGGTGTTCGAGGACATGGCGCTTTATCCGCACATGTCCGGTTTTGGCAATATCGCGCACCCACTCTACCTGCAGGGTGTGCCGGAGGATGATCTCGAGCGGCGTGTCCGCTCGCTCATGGACCAGCTGCAGATCAGCCATCTGACGGACCGCCGACCGGATACCTTCAGCGGTGGCGAACGACGCAGAGTCGCGCTTGCGCGGGCTCTCGTGCGCAGCCCGCGGGCCCTGTTGTTGGACCAGGCGCTCTCCGATCTGGACGCCAAAATCCGCCAGGAGATGGCCGGTGAATTGAAACGGATCCAGCGTGAGACGGGCCAAACCATGATTTACGCCACCCATGACTATGAAGAGGCGATCGCCATGGGGGACCGGATCCTCGTGATGCGTGGGGGCGAAGAGCTGCAGACCTCCGGTCCGGAGGAAGTGTATTGGGAGCCGCGGTCAAAGTTCGTGGCCGGGTTCGTTGGGACTCCCTCGATGAACTTCATTCCATGCCGGCTCAAAACCCGCAATGGGCGTGTTGACATCGACCATCCCGCCTTTCAGTTCGGTCTGCCGTCGCCGGGGATCGGACTACCGGAGCGCGCCCTGCTGGGCATCCGACCCGAGCACGTCCGGCTGGCCGAAGGCGCTGGCTCAGGAGGGATCCGGGCGGTCGTCGAGATCATGCAAGTGCTGGGGGAGGAGATGATCGTGGATTTTCGTTTGCAGGACGGCACGCTGATCAAGTACTTCGGCCCTGGAGACAGGGGTTGGCGGACGGGGGACGAGGCCGGATTGAGCTTCCCCGCCGAGCACATCTATTTATTCGACCACGAGACCGAAGCGCGCTTATGGGGTGGTGAACCGACGTAACCGCCTCGCCGCGGCGAGCGCCAAGGCAATTTACAGGAGGTTTGAGATGGCAGAGGTGGATGCAATTAGACTGGAGAAGGTGCGGCGCGCGATGCTGGAACAGGAGCTGAAGGCGCTGATATGCCGGCTGCCCGAGCACGTTGTCTACCTGACCAGCTACTGGCCGCACCACGGCTTTTCAGTGGTGGTGATGCCCTCGCAGGGGAAACCCCTGCTTTTCCTGCCCGAAATCGAAGAAGAATACGCGGATGAGGATTGGGCTGAGGTTGAAGTCTTCGGTTGGGGCCTGAACAAGGACCCGGTCCTGTACGACAGCTACCGTGACATCCTGTCCAAGGTCGGAGATCGGCTTGGCCTCGATGGGGGGAAAATCGGAGTCGAGCGGGGAGTTGAGATCACGGCGCCGACGTATCGCGTGTCCGAACCCGTCGTCCCGGCTGAACCGTGGTGGAACTTGCTGGGTGAGCTGTTTCCCGAGGCGGAGTGGGTTGGGGTTGGCGGATTGATGCAGGAAGCCCGCGGCCGCAAGACGAAATACGAACTCGACAAACTCAAGATCGCGAACGAGATCGCCGAAATGGGGATGCAGTCATTTCTGGAGGGCGTCGAACCCGGTATGACCGAAGTCGAGGTCAGCGCGCTGATTGAGGGAACCATCAAGCGTGAAGGCCCGGGCTATAAGGGGGCCAAACTGGTGCGGGCGAGTGCAGAAGTCGGCGCCGGCCCGATTGGCTCTGCGAAGGGCACATTGCTCGTCCCATCGTCGACCCGCGAAATCCGGGAAGGCGACCTCGTCATGGTCGAGCTGGCCACGACGGTGGATGGGTACTTCTCGGACCTCACCTACAACGCGGTCGCTGGAGAACCCAACGACCGCCAGCGGGAGGTTTATAACACCGTCCTGGAAGCCCAGCAGGCCGCCGCGGATCAAATGCGGCCGGGGGCCCAGTGGCAGGATCCGGATCGCGCCGCACGTGAGGTCCTGGACGAGGCCGGCCTGCTGGAGCATTTTCCACACATCACCGGCCACGCGGTCGGCTACCGCTACCACGAGTTCATCCCTGTGTTGGTCGACGGCATGGAACGTGCCCTCGAAGTAGGGATGGTGAGCAGCATTGAGCCCGGCGTCTACATCGAGGGATTCGGCGGAATTCGTATTGAAGACAACGTGGCCGTAGGTCCCGACGGACCCGAGTTCCTCTCCACATCGCGCGAGCCCTGGTAAGGAGAGCCGGTAAGGGATCAACATCGCCCGAGGAGGATGACGATGAGTCTTGAGGGGAAAGTGACAATTGTCACCGGTGCGGCCCAAGGAATCGGCCGCGGCGTCGCCGAGGTGTTCATCGAGCGGGGCGCGAAGGTCGTATTGGTGGACTGGGATCAAGAAACCGGTGAGCAGACGACCGAAAGCTTGCGCGCTGAGGGCGCCGATGTACACTTCGTCCACTGCGACGTTTCCCAGTCGGATCAGGTCGAATCCATGATCCAGGAGGCGGTCGACACGTTCGGCGGGATCGACGTCCTCGTGAACAACGCAGGGATTGGCGTGTACAAATCGGCCTTGGAAGCCACGGAGGAGGACTGGGAGCGGTGTCTGACCGTTAATCTCAAGGGGGTCTTCCTGTGCTCCAAGTACGCCATCCCTCACATGCAGGAGGCGGACGGCGGAGCCATTGTCAACATGTCCTCCGTGCACGCCGAGGCCACGGTGAACGGGGTCGCCCCTTACGCGGCTTCCAAGGGCGGCATCACGGCCTTGACGCGCAACTTGGCGATCGATTACGGACCCGAAATTCGGGTCAACGCCATCGCGCCGGGCTGGGTGCTGACCCCGCTGATCCAGTCCATCTTCGACAGCTACGATGATCCGGCAGCCCAACGCAAGGCCGTTGAGGAGCGGCAGGTGATGAAACGGATTGGCAGGCCGGAAGATATCGGGCGCGCGGCCGCGTTCCTGGCCAGCGGCGACGCCGATTTCATCACCGGCACGCAGCTGTTCGTGGATGGAGGATTAACCGCACAACTCGAATCCTGGTAGTGAGTATGGTGGCTCAAAATCCCTCCGACGTCGACATAACCGCCGATGATATGAGCCCGTTCGATGGCAAGGGTCCGGCGTTCGTCGCGCTCGGTGAGACCATGATCAGGGACACCCCGGCCGACGAACAGCGGCCCGAACGAACCCGGCTGATCCACATCTCACTGGGGGGTAGCGAATTCAGCCTGGCGGTCCTGCTGGCCCGCTTCGGAATCCCCTCCGCATACGTCACCCGGGTTCCCGATAATCCGTATGGATGGCAGCTGCGCGACACCGCGAGGGCGCACGGGGTCCTGGTCGACCATTTCGTGTGGGCGCCCAAGACAGAGCCGATCGGTCGCTACATCTACGAGATCGGCCA
>CAZFCJ010000047.1:0-25349 GCA_964517315.1 uncultured Anaerolineaceae bacterium
GCCACGAAGTGATCAACACCATCATGATGAACTTTATCGCCATCCGGCTGACCGAATGGCTGCTGACCGGGCCTATGCAGCGCCCCGAGTCGTTCAACCCGATCAGCCCCAACATTGAACCCACCGCCATGCTGCCGCGCTTCTTCGGCTACCCGACGCGCTTCCATCTGGGGTTTTTCGTCGCGCTGGGCGTTGCCTACCTGAGCTACTGGTTCTTGTTCCGGACGACCTGGGGCTTTTCAATGCGGACGGTCGGTTCGAGCCCGCGGGCGGCGCGCTACGCGGGGATGAATACGATCGTCGCCACGGTGGTGGCGATGTCATTGTCCGGTGCGATCGCCGGATTGGCGGGGGCCAACGAGGTCCTGGGGGTCAACCACAACTTGGCGATGGCGTTTTCGGCCGGGACCGGATTCGACGCCATCGCGTTGGCGCTGTTAGGCAAGAGCCACCCGTTTGGGGTGGTGTTGGCCGCGCTGCTGTTCGGCTTCCTGCGCAACGGCTCGACTCAGATGCAGTTGGCGGCCGGTGTTCCGGTCGACATCGTCCAGATCCTGCAGGCGATGATCTTGATGTTCATCGCCGCGCCGGCGATCATCCGTACGATGTACCGGCTGAGGGAGCCCGAGATCGAGGAAGAGATTGTGACCATCGGCGGCTGGGGAGGCAGCGAGTAAAACATGACGACCACCGCACTTCGACGCACGATTGAAGGTGTAGCGCCAACCCGCCGAATCGGGATGGGCGTGTTTTTCCTGGCCCTTTCCGCCGTGATCTATTTCGTATTCGGCGCGACGACGGGTGCACGGGAGACCGCGGTGTTCGGCCTGGCGACCGGTGCCGCGCAGGATGCGATTCCCAAGTGGACCGTCGTGGCAGGGCCCACGTTCAATCTGCTGGCCATGCTCAGCGCCGCGCTGGGCGCGTTTCAGCTGGTGCGCGGCTTCGGCTCCTGGGCCAGCTGGGTCCTGGCGCTGGTCGCGGGCTTGTTCATCTTCGCCTTTTTGACGTGGGCCACCGCTGGCAAGTCGTTGAATCTGGCCGGGCTGGCCAGCGCCACGCTGAGCAAGGCGGTGCCGCTGACGCTGGGCGCCTTGTCGGGGGTGCTGTGCGAACGCGCCGCCGTGATCAACATCGCCATCGAAGGCATGATGCTCACCAGCGCCATGGTGGCGACGATCGTGGGCAGTGTGAGCTCCATTTGGGTCGGCCTGATGGCCGGGATCCTGGTCGGTGGACTGCTGGGCTTGCTGCACGCGTGGCTGTCCGTCACGTACAAGACCGACCAGATCGTCTCCGGGACGGTGATCAACATCTTCGCCGTGGGCCTAACCTCGTTCATCTCCTCCAAGTTCCTGCAGCGTTACCAGTACCTCAACAACCCCGATATCTTCCAGCCGTGGCCGATCCCCTTGCTCTCGGACATCCCGATCATCGGCCCGATCCTGTTCAACAACAACCTGTTCGTGTACGCGATGTTCATCCTGATCGGCTTGCTCCACTTCGGGTTGTTCTACACTCGCTGGGGCCTGCGGCTGCGCTCGGTCGGTGAGCACCCGCGCGCGGCCGACACGCTGGGGATTAACGTGTTCCGCACCCGATATATGGCGGTGATCCTGGGCGGGATGATGGCCGGCCTCGCCGGCTCCTACTTTGTTTTGGGGTCGGTAGGGCGCTTCGATGAGAATTTGACCGCCGGCCGCGGCTTCATCAGCCTGGCGGCGATGATCTTCGGCAACTGGAACCCGGTCGGAAGTTTCGGCGCCGGACTGCTGTTCGGTTTCGCCGATGCGATGGCCGCCCGGCTGGCGATCCTCGGCGTGGATATCCCCTCTCAGTTCCTGCTGATGACGCCTTACATCGCCACGATGATCGTACTGGCCGGCGTCGTCGGCCGCGGCCAGATGCCGGCCGCCGACGGCCAGCCATACGAGAAGGAGTGATCCGGCCGCTTGCCCTGGATCGACCAAGTTCCGGTCGAAGAAGCCAAGGGATTGCTCAAGCGCCAGTTCGAAGCGGCGCTGGAGAGGGCCGGCCGGGTTTGGAACATCGTCCACATCATGAGCCTCAACCCCAGGGCGATGCGGGACAGCATCAAGTTTTACTCCACGATCATGTTCGGGGATTCGCCGCTCAGCCGCGTCCAGCGTGAAATGCTGGCCACGGTCACCTCCGCCGAGCTCGACTGCTACTATTGAATTCAAGCCCACGCACACGACCTCCGTGAAGAGGTCGGGCAGGTCATGGATGACCCGGAGCAGGCGGACGATTTTGTGCGCGCGGTGGCCCGGGACTGGCGCCGCGCCCCGCTCTCGGAAGCCGACCGGGCGCTCTGCGAGTTCGCCGCCAAGCTCAGTCACCACCAAAACGAGATGACCCCCGATGATCTCGAGCGTTTGCGCCGTCATGGCTTCGATGATCGAGCCATCCACGACGCGACGCAGGTGGTCGCCTACTTCAACTACATCACCCGCATCGCCGACGCCCTCGGTGTTGGGGCCGAGGATTTCATCCGTCCTTGGGTAGAGTACCGTTCCTGAACGTGCCAGCCGGCTGGACATTCTGGACCGGTGAGCGAAATGTGGGTCCCCGCATCACGAGCCGGCTCTCGTGCCTGGAGCCTGCTTGGCGGCGCGCGTCCAACCGCCAAGGTCCGGGTTATATCCACCGAGGACCCACACGAAAGGAGCGGTGCGCATGCTTGCGCTGACAAATGGGAATTGGCTGGCGATTGTGGTGGCGGCGGTGATCAACATGCTCATCGGCTTTCTCTGGTACGGGCCGCTCTTCGGCCAGACGTGGCTGCGATGGATCGACAAGGAGCCAGAGGAGATCGAGCCGGACAACTCGATGTACGCCATCAGCGTGCTGGCGGCGTTCATTTCCGCTTACGTTCTGGCGGTGATCATCCGCACGGTTGGAGTGACCGGCTGGGTCAGCGGTGCGCTGACCGGGGCATTGGTTTGGATCGGCATCGGCGCCACCGGCACGCTGGTCTATACGACCTT
Source organism: uncultured Anaerolineaceae bacterium (assembly GCA_964517315.1). GTDB lineage: Bacteria > Chloroflexota > Anaerolineae > Anaerolineales > E44-bin32 > DASWJQ01. The sequence continues at coordinate 3,009 of CAZFCJ010000047.1, forward strand.
TGAAGGTCCGCCCCGATCGGTGTGGTCGCTGCACGCGGCGTACCAGCTGGTGGTCTTCCTGATCCAGGGCGCGTTGTTCGCCGTGTGGGTGTGAAAGAGCAAGAGAGCCGATCGGAACAAGGGTTCTGACCGCTCGGTTCAACCCCGATAGGACCGAAGCCCCAGCTTTCTTTTAAGCCTCCAAGTGATGGGTGTATTGACGAAGCGCGCTCCGTCTATACATCGATTCAACGCCATGACGGGGTCACGATAGGTGGGCTGATGCAGATGTCCAATTCCGGCCCGGACTCCGGCGGCCGCGACGAAGTCGGCTCAGACCGGCTACAGGTTGGTGGCCTCGCGGACTTCAGGGTGCAGAAATGCCAGGCCGATGAGACCTCCGATCAGGAGCGCCGCCAGGGCGGCGGGGAAAGCCGCGGCGGGCAAAGTCGTAAGTGTGAGCTGGGCGGCGGCGCCCGCCAGCACCGCGCCGAGGCCGATGCGGGCCCAGGCGCCCCGCTCTCCTGTCACCTGAGGGAAAGGCCTCGACAGCAGGAACAGCAGCAGCCCGGCCTCCAACGTGAACGCCAGACTGTTACTTAGGGCGATGCCCGCCGACCCCAGCCTTCGGAAGAGCAGCAGGCTGAGGGCGATGAAGGCGGCGCTGTTGACCGCGGTGGCGAACAGGGGTGTGCGGGCGTCGTGGCGAGCGTAGAATGAGCGGGCCGCGATTTCCAAAACCGAGTGCCCGACCAGCCCCAGCAGATAGGCGCGCGCGGCCCACACCACGACCTCGGTCCCCTGCAGCGAGAAGTTGAACGCGGCCTGCACGAGCGGCCGCAGGGTGACCGCCATCAGCACGGCCGCCGGCAGTGTGAGGGCCACCATCACGCGGATGGCGCGGCTCAAGCTGCGCTCGAAGCCCGCATCGTCGCCGCGGGCGAAATGCTCGGACAGCGTGGGCAGGATGGCGATACCGATGGCGGTGCCGATGACCGTCTCCGGTACCTGCATGATCAGCCAGCCGTAGGCCAATCCGGTCACCGAGCCGATGTCGAGACGGGAGGCCAGGTTGTCTTGGATGACGAAGCTGAGCTGAAAGGCGCCGATGGTCAGGATGCGCGGGCCCATGAGGCGGGCCACCCGACGCACGCCGGGGTCGTCCAGGCCGAGCCTCGGGGCCCAGCGGAAGCGAAAGCGCAGCAGCCCCGGCACCTGGATGGCGAGGTGGAGCGCCGCGCCGAGGATCACCCCATACACTAGGCCGTGAACCCCGAACCCGAACGCAGGCAGCTCGAAGCCCGCGATCTCGTAGGCGGCTGTGGGGGCCAGGACGACTGCGCCGAAGATTTGGCCCAGATCATAGACCACCGGGGCCGCCGCAGGCAGCAGGAAGTGCTGGTTGGCCTGCAGCCCCGCCGACACCAGGCCGCTGATGGAGAAGATCAGCGTCGCCAGCAAATTGAGGCGCATCAAGTTGGCCACCAGCAGCTGACGGTCCGGAGGGAAACCGGGGGCCACCCCGACTTCGGAGGCCACGAAATGGTGGGCGAAGATCGCGAGCACGATCGCCAGGCCCCCGGTGACGATGAATGCGATATTCGCCACCCGGCTGAACAGCCCCCAGAGCGCCTCGCGGCCCTCCTTCTCCATCGCCGCCGATAGCACCGGGATGAACGCCACGGAAAGCGCGCCCCCCGAGATCAGCGCGAAGAGCAGGTCGGGCAGATTGTTGGCGGCGTGGAAGACGTCCAGTTCGGCCCCGACGCCGAACTGCCGGCCGACCACGATCTGGCGCAGGAGACCCAGCAACTTGTCCACGCCAAAGAACGCGGCGATCAGGACCGAGGAGCGTGCGACGTGGGTGAAGCGTCCCCGGTCCTCGGGGGCCGCAGCCTCGCTCGTCATGCGGCCCTGCTATTCGCTGAGGATCCGATTGAGGTGAAAACGTCCGGGCTCGAAGTTCGGGTTGAGCCAAACAGCCTCGGTCAGGTCGGCGACGGCGCCGTCGACGTTCCCAAGCGCCTCGCGGGCCAAGCCCCGCCAGTACAGGCTCTCCTCCAAGGTGGGTTCGGAAATGGTCTCGTTGAGGGTCGTGTTCGCCAGGCTGATGACATCCTGGTAGCGGCCGGAGTAAAAGTACGCCCAGTACGGGCCGGTCTGGTACCACATGATGCGGTACGGGCGCTGATTTTCATCGTCACCCAAATTGGCGTACAGGGCGAACGCGGTGTCGTAGGCGGCGGCGGCCTCCGCGTAGCGAAGGAGCTCGACCAGGCTGGTGCCCTTGTTGAACCAGGCGAAGAACTGATCGATTCCCTCTAGCGACTGGGATTCCTGCTCGGCGATTTCGAGCGCGTGCTGGTCGGCCCAGGCCGGATCTCCCCACGGACCGAGGACCTCGTAGACCTCTTGCTCCCGGTCGGGTGGATAAACGACCATGAAGAGGTAATTGAATGAGCGCCACCCTTCGACGTACTCATGGTACGGCACCCGCCGGTCCTTACCCGGCCTGAGGTAGGCGTCCTGCACGATGAATTCTCCGGCCGCAGCGTCATAGCCGGTGGTGAAAAGGTAATGCCCGAGCCAGGCGACTTTGCCCGTGTAGTCGGCCTCGTAGTAGCCCTTTTCGACCACGACGGGGAACCCGGCGGCGATCAGGCGTTTGATCAACTCCACTTCGCCGCCGGAGCGCACGAGCACGTTGTATTGAGTTTCCTCGGCCACGAAGTCGGCCATCTCATAGGGCATGACGTTCTTGTCCAAGCGGCCCTGTTGAATGAAGTTCAAGTCGGGGTCCTGGACCCCCGGCTTCACAACGCGGGCGACGTCATCCCGATTTCCGGGCCAACCCCAGTAGTTGAGTGCCATCGTCAAGTTGGCTGGACCACAGTAGTTCCAGCGGTTGTGCTGATCGACGTAGACCACGCCGTCGAGGATGACCGATTCGGGAATCGGCTCCGGCGTCGGGCTGGGCGTCACCGTCGGCACCGACGGGGGATTTGTAGGGCTTGGGGAGGGGCTGGGCGTGAGCGCGACCAGTGTGGAGGCGACGGCGGACGAGAGCGTCGGGTCGGGGGTGAAGACGGCCTGATCGGGCGGATTGAAGAAGTACTGCACCCGCGCCTGCGCCTCGGAGACCCGCCAGCCGATCCGCTCTTCGACGACCGGCAGCTGGTAGCCCAGGAGTGCCAGCAAGGCGAGACCCGCCAGTGACAGCAAGACAACGCCGGCGCGGCGCATGCTCGTGGGGGACATGGCGCGCATTATAACTGATGACGATCGGGGGGACTCGTTCTTGACACATCGACGAACGTCAATAAAATTACATCGATGGACATCGATATGAGGGCCGAAGGGGAGGGGCTGTGTTGAGAGAGCTCAAATTTGCGAAGGCGTTGGCGGACGACACGCGCCAGAAGATCATGTCCGCCTGCTGCTGCCGCTGGTGCAGTGTGGGTGCGCTGGTGGAAGAAGTGGGGGTCAGTCAGCCGACAGTGTCGCATCACCTGGGCGTCTTGAGGGAGGCCGGGCTCGTGCGCGCCCGGCGTGAAGGCCGGCAGACGCTCTACATCTTGAATCAGGACGCCGTTGTGCGCTGCTGCGGTCAGCTCATGGTTACTTTCGCGCCCGAGACCGAGGCCGCTCAGGAAGCGGCCGCCGCATGACCGGGGCCGCCGCTTCGGGTGGCCCGTTTTTTTCGGCTTTCTTATCGATGGCCATCGATGGGTAGGCGGCCTGAACGCGCAGAAAGGAGGTGAGGCAGATGACCATCTTGGTGTTTGAAACGGAGGTTTGTTGCGGGGACTGCTGTGGCGGCGGAGGCTGCTGCTGAGAACCACCGCGCTGACACAGGCGGGGCGGTCCCCTCCGGCGGCCGTCCCGCCTTGTCGTTCATAGAGGCATCAGCGCGGGACAGGAAAGACCTGGACGGTCAGGGCAAGCTGGAGCGGTTCGATCTCCGAGAGAAGCTGTTCGATCTGCGGCCGGATCTGGTAGCTGCGGAGCTCTTCGGCCAGCGGCTGCACCTCTTCCAGCGTGTCGGCGGCTGCGACACGGGTCGCCAGATCGCGCACGCTTTCCGCCTCATCGAGGAGCGCCGAGCAGGTGTCCTTGGCGCTTGCCGCTTGCTCGACCGCGGGGTTGTCCTCTGGGGTCAGTCCCTGGCCGCCTTCAATCAGGGACCGAAGCAGCGACAGATAGGGGATGAGGCCGACGTCGTCGCCCGGATTTTCCACGCGCCCGTCCCCGTTCCAGTCGCCATAGTCGGAACCATCACGACCGTCGACGATGTTGATGACGTGCTCGGAGTGCAGCTTCGCCGCCGGTAAACTCCGCGAACTGACGCCGTCCAGCGCGAAACCGAGGTGGCTGTTGAAGTGGACCGCCTGGTTGTCCAAGCCGGATGTGACGAGCTCGTGTGGCGATCCTTGGCCGGCCACATCCGTCAAGAGCGCGAGCTGACCCTGAATCTCGCCATCCAGCTCACCCTGGAAATGGACCTCTCCCACGCTGTCGGGGTCGGGGTCGGGGTTCGGCTCGACGCTGATCAACAGCGCCGCGGCCTGCGCGGTCAGATCCCCCTCGGCTTGATGTGAGAATGACAATTGATTGCCGCTATGCTGGGCAGGGCCCAGGGCGGTCTGGCTGTCATCCCGCCTTCTCAACCAGACGTGATAGGTGAAGCCCTCCGGTGGGGGCGGCACGTCTTGCAGCTGCAGGGTGAGTGTGTTTCCCTGCAGCAGGGCCGTCCCGAGCGGCTCGGTGGGGTCGGGCGCCGAAGGTGTCGGCGAGGCCTCCGGTTGCGGGGTTGGGGCCTCGGTCGTCGGCGGCTGGGTGGCGGCGGGCGCCGCCGCGATGGCGGTTTCGGTGGATTGTGCCCGGGCCGCGCGCAGTGAGCGCAAGCCCAAGAATCCGCCAACGGCCAAAATCACGAGAAAGCCCGCCAATCCCAGCGCGCCCACAATCCAGCAGCCCACGGGAAGGGAACGCTTGGAGCTCGAGGCGGCGGTCCGGCGTCGCTGGGAGCCGGGAGGGACCGTCCCCACGACCTCGGCCTCCAGCGCGCCCGCCAGCTCGCCGGCTGTCTGGTACCGGGCGCCTGGATCTTTGGCCAGCGCCTTTCGAACTACGGCCCGGATACCGGGGCTGGCCTGCGGGATGGGGGCGGGCTGCTCGTTCAGGTGCTTGACCAGAACCGCCGCAGGGGTGGTCTCGTGGTTGAATGGGGGTTCACCGGATAACAGCTCGTAGAGCACAATGCCCAGCGAATAGATGTCGGAGCGGGAATCAATGCCTACACCCCGCACCTGCTCGGGACTCATGTAGGCCGGGGTGCCCAAGACCGTTCCGGTCGCCGTCTGGGTGGTGGCGTGGGTCAGCCGGGCGACACCGAAATCGGTCAAGATCGGCTCGACGTCGGGGGGCAGCGGGGCCGAGGGGTCGATGGGTTGGCTCCCTTGGCGCAGCATGATGTTGGCCGGCTTGACGTCGCGATGGACAATCCCGCGTTCATGGGCGTAGTCGAGCGCGGCTGCAAGCTTCTTGATCAAACGGCTCACGCTGCTTATCGGGAGTGTGATCCCGGAGTCGTGCAGTTTGCTCAGATACTCGGAAAGTGAGTAACCTTGCAGCAGCTCCATAACGATGTACGGCTGCCCCTCGACGACGTCATAGTCGAACACCTGGACGATATTGGGGTGGCGCAGGGCGGCCACGGATTGGGCCTCGGCCATGAAGCGCCGTTTGAGGTCCTCATCCTCCTGCAGGTGGGCCTGGAGAATCTTGACGGCGACGGGCCGATTGAGCGTGGTGTGCCGGCCCAAGTAGACCTCCGCCATACCGCCGCGGCCCAATTTGCGCTCGATTTTCACTTTTGAGAGCGTGCGGCCGATCCAGTCTTTCAAGCAAGTCACTCCTCAGCAGATTCGAAAGTTCGATCGATCAGAGGACAGCCGTTCCAGCGTGTGGCCCGCGAGTATAGCATGCTCCGGGGGACCTTGTGCTCACTCGAACAAGCGGGCGATATGGTCGCGATCCGGCGCTACAATCTCCTCGCTTCCCTCGGACGTCCGCATGTGGATGCGGCCATCGCTCGCTTGGACCACCCCGATGCGTGCACAGCGGATTCCCCCGGATCGATAGCGCTGCAGCAGCGTCTGGGCCTCATCACTCCCCCACAGTGAGCGGCAGCCCGCCGGAGGCGATGCTCGCCGTACGATCCAAGATGCCGTCCGAGCGGGTCGCGCGATCGAGGGTAGGTCTAAGAGGGATCATGCCATAAGGGCCCCATAGGAACGGAGGCGCTGGCTTCTGCACCGGACCCAGGCGAGAGGGCCGTCCATGTCAAAAGGAAGAGGCGAATGAGCACTACGCCTGTTCCACCGGACGGCCCGTGGCGAGGTGTTCGATTCGGGGGTAGATGACACGCACTTGGCGGAAGAGGAGTAGTCCGATCAGACCGAGGCCGACCTGAACCAAGTTGCCGGGGAACTCCGCCATAGCGCCGGCGACGCCGATGCCGTAAACGCTGGCCTCGCCGACGAAGTAGATCGCCACCTGGGAAAGGCCGCCTATCACCCAACCCAGCAGCATGCCCGTCCAACCGCGGCGCCAGCCGAGCCAGCCGATGATCAAACCCGTGCTGCCATGCGCCACCAGCGTGAGCGGGGCAAAGGAGGCGTAACCGCTGAGGATGTCGGCGAGCGCGGCCCCGACTCCGGCCGCGACCGCGCCCAGAAGCGGTCCAAGGGCCAGGGCGATAAACGCTTCTGCCACGACTCCCATGTGCCAGAACCCGCCGGTCGCTGGTACGGGGATGCGCACGACCGTCACGAACAGCGCGATCAGTGCGATGCCCGCAGCGGTGATTGCGGTCGTTCTCGCGCCCATGACGAGACCCCCAAAAGCATCCGTGTGAGTTTCGAGTCCAACCGCGCGCATTCTACACCAGGTCAGGGGACGGACCGCGAAAGCCGCCGGGGCTACAGGCCGCGGATCAAGCCTCCCGGCTGGCAGGAGCGGCAGAAATTCGTCACCCGCCGGCGGGCGCGGATTTCGGAGATGGTGGTGCCGCAGCGGTCGCATGGCTCGCCCCCGCGCAGATGTACCCGGTGGAATGCGCGCGGCTTCCGGTGCAGCTCCGGGCCCATCGCTTCGCGCGCAAGGTGGCCGGCCTCGATCAGTGTGGCCTTCATCGCCTGGTACAGATCGTCGACCCCCCTGTCGGGCAGCGCAGGTCGCTTGGTGTAGGGATGGATCCTGGCCTGCCACAGGATCTCGTCCGCGTACGCGTTTCCGATTCCGGCGACGAACTCCTCCCGGGTCAGGATGCCTTTAATTTCACCCCGAAAGCGACGCAGTCGTTCAGCGAACGTCGCGCGGTCGACCGCCCATGCGTCAGGACCCATCGAGGCGAACGTGGGGACCCGCAGGGGATCGGTGGTCAGGTAGACCTGCCCCATCCGTTTCGCGTCCAGATAGTGCAGCGCTTCCCCGGTTGCGTCGAAGACGAACGAAACCAAAGGTCGGCCCTGGGGGCGCCGGCCCGGGGAGCAGCGCTGCAGACGGCCCGCCAGTTTGAAGTTGATGATGATCCGAGGCGCTTCGGCCCCGAGGTCAACGATCAGGAATTTGCCTCGGCGCCGCACGTCGGCGATCGTCAGGCCCGGCAGGGACTCGACAAATCCCGCTCCCGTCAGGTCGCGCACCACCAGAGTACCTCCCCGCGGATCGACCCGCACCGAAATCATCCGACGCCCGACGAAGTCCCTCTCCAAAACACTGCGGATGTGTTCCAGCTCTGGGAGCTCTGGCAAAAGGCACCTCGGGACGCGTTTCCGGACCTGTGAGCCGCTCTGGAGGCGTACTTGCCCAGGCGAGAGCGTGGGTCGGCGGGTCTCCCGGTAAGGACTATAATCCGAGTGGCATGAAATTTCACCCGAGGGTGCTCATTCTGACCGCGGGGCTGATCATGGCCCTGGCCGCAGGCCTTCTGTCGGCCAGCGGCCCGGCGGCCGCGGCTCCGGGCCGGCAGGCGCCCACGCCGTTCCCCACCCCCACACCCAACGATCAGGGCGAGATCATCTACACGGTGCAGGAAGGGGACACCGCGTGGCGGATCGCCGCCATCGCCGGAATCACGCTGGAGGAGCTTTACGCGCTGAATGGGCTTCAGGATACGGATTTCCTGCAGCCGGGGCGGCAGCTTGTGCTGGGCAGGGTCCAGCCGCCTCAACCCACCCGGGATCCCGATGCGGCCCAGGAGACGGCGGAGGCCGCCACCCCCACGCCCGAGAGCGGAACCGGAGAAATCTGCGCGCTGCTGTTTGAGGACGCCAACGGCAACGCGCGACTTGACGGGACAGAGGTGCCGCTCGCCGAGGGTCAGGTGAGCGTTGCCGACGCCTCGGGACAGGTGGTCGGAGAAAGCGAGACGGCCAACCAGATCAATGAGGATGAAGAGGTGGTCGGTGTATGTTTCGCTGATTTGGAGCGTGGCGACTACAACGTGAGTGGGGCGGTGCCGGAGGGCTACAATCCGACCACCTCGATGAACGCGCCGGTGCGCCTCAACCCGGGCGAAAGCAAATTCGTCGAGTTCGGGGCCCAAGCGGGCGCCGCTGCCCTGGAGGACGGCCGCGAGGGCGGCGGTGGCAGATCCACTCTGTTGGGCCTGGTCGGGGTGGCACTGCTTTTCGCTGCGGGGGGGCTCGGTTACTACGCGACCCGCTACGGGCGCGAAGCGCCTCGTTCGCTGCGTTGACGTGGCTGTCAGCCGCGGGCCAAAATTTCCTCCAGCGCGCCGAGCAGCAGCTGAACGTTTTCCCGACGGCTGGAATGTCCCATCATGCCGATGCGCCAGATTTGTCCGGCCAAGGGCCCAAAGCCGCCGGCGATCTCCACGTTGTAATCGCTGAGCAGCGCCGACCGGACTTCGCCGTCGTCGGCTCCTGACGGCACCCTGGCCGTGGTCAGTGGGGGTACACGCCGTTCTTCGGGCGCGAACAGGTCGATATCCAGGTGTTGGAGGCCTTGCCATAAGCGCTGCGCGTTGCGGCGGTGGCGCTTGAAGCGCGCCTCCAGCCCTTCCTCGTGGGCCAACCGAAGCGCCTCGCGCAGTCCGTACATGGTGGGGATCGGCGCCGTGTGATGGTAGGAAGCCGGTTGGCCCCAATAATCCCACAGTCGTAGCACGTCGAAATAGAACACCGCGGGGGGCGAGGTGCGGGCGTCGATCGCCTCACGAGCCCGGTCACTGAAGGTGATCGGTGACAGGCCCGGCGGGGCCGAAAGGCATTTTTGTCCCGCGCTGTAGGCGACGTCGACTCCCCATTCGTCGACTTTGACCGGCAGGCCACCCAGCGAGGTGACACAGTCCAGGACGAGTAGCGCGTCCGCCGCGCGGACGGCCTCGGCGATCGCGTGCACCTCGGATTGAAGGACGCCGGTCGAAGTCTCAGCATGGACAAGCGTCACCAGCTTGGGTTCGGTTTCGGCCAGCGCGGCCTGTACGGCGGAGGGCGTGATCGGCTCGCCCCACGGCTGTGCCAGACGCTCCACCGACGCGCCGTAGCGCTCGGCCATATCCGCCAGCCGCTCGCCAAAGTAGCCGGATATGCACGCCAGGACCGAATCACCGGGCTCGATCAAGTTGCTGAGCGCGGTCTCCATGGCGGAGGTGCCGGTGCCGGACACAGCGAACGTCAGCTCGTTCTCGGTCTGGAAGACAAAGCGAAGCAGCGCCTTGACGTCATCCATGATCTGAAGGAAGTCGGGATCGAGGTGGCCGACCCAGGGAGTGGACATCGCGCGCAGCACACGGGGGTGTGCCGAACTTGGGCCGGGTCCGAGCAGCAAACGAGGCGACGGATCGAGGTCGCGCAGGTCGTCATTCATCGCTGGGTTCCTCCTGGGGATCGGGACGGAAGTGCTGCGGCCCGCTGTGGGCGCGTAGCGAAATTATAGCCCGGAGAGCGTGCCCGTTCGGCCGAGCGGGTGTGGCGTAGGTTGCACGCCGGAACGGGGCCCGCCGGGCCGCCGATGTGCGCGCCTGAATCGCGGTCCGGTCGCTGAGTGCGGTGCTGTGCCCGGGCCCGCGAGCGGGGGGTGCCAGATGCACATCTCGGCGCTGCTGCAGCCGGTGTTGCCTTGCCTGCGCGCTGGCTCTCCTGGAGGCGCGGCTATCCATATGGAGGGGCGGACAGTGAGGCGGCCGAACTGTCCCTCTCCTACATCCTCTGCCAAGCCTGTTTGGCCGTAGTTCGACGCCGAGAACGCGTGCCAGGTCATGTTCAAAGCACCGGTCCGACTTGTAGCTCGCCATACATGGTGCTAGAGTTCTGGAGAAGGTGAATGGAGGGGGCTGATTTGCAAGGAGGCCAGCTGGCCCGTGAATGGACCCTCCACCGCGTCGAGTCGTTCGCTCGACTTCGAGCGCATCGCGGCCCTTTCGTCGGACGGCTATTTTCACGTCCAACGAAACGGCGCAATCACGTACGCTAATCCAGGATTTGCTTCATTGAGCGGGCTGGACTTGGGCAGCCTGCTCGAGGGGCGTCATCAGCTCGAGGACCTCGTGCATCCCGAGGGCTGGGCGGATTTGGAGCCGTTGGTTGAGAAACTGGTCGACGCAGAGCTTGAGCATGCCCCAGCCGTTGTCCAGCTCATCCGCCCGGACGGCGAAAGCGCGTGGGTCGAACTGCTCATTGTGGCTGTGCGGGACCGGCGCGGCGTGCTGACCGGTTTCGACGGCGTAGCCCGTGACGTTTCGGAGCATCTGGCGGTGGCGGACATGCTCAGCAGAGTCTCCGTCGAGCAGAAGGCGCTGCTCGAAGTGCAACGTCAGCTGCTGACCACCTTGAACTTCGATGACACTCTGCGCTCAATCGTTGAGCGAGCCCAGGAATTGCTCGACGCCCGGGTTGCCACGTTGTTCCTGCTTGGCGAGGAGGAGATGCTGGTCCCGACCGCCACCTCGCCCGAGGGGCCTGGACTGCCGGCCATTCAACCCACCCGGGTCAACCAGGGCGTCGTGGGCCGGACGGTGGCCGATGGAGAGCCACGTTACATCCCGGATGTAGCCGAGCGCGGCAAGACATCACCGCTGCGCGACGTTGTGGCCGGCAAAGGAAGCATGCTGGTCGGACCGCTCGAGCGGTCCGAGGACTCGGTCGGGGCTCTGGCGGTGGTCGGCGATGTCGGCCAGTACTCCGAGAAGGATCTTGACTTCCTCGTCGCACTGGCCCAGGTGGCTTCTCTCGCGCTGGTGAATTCGGAATCGTTTCGGGCGGTCGAGCGGCTGGCCACCCTCGATCCGCTGACCGGCGCGTTCAACCGGCGCTTCCTCAATCAGACTCTCCCTGCCGAATTGAACCGTGCCCAGCGATTCGGGTACCCCCTCGCCGTGCTGATGCTCGACCTCGATGAGCTGAAGCAGATCAACGACACCTACGGTCATCCGGCCGGCGACAAGGTGCTGCGGCATGTGGTCAGTGTATGCCAAAATCTGCTGCGCGAGACCGACTGGATTGCGCGCTATGGGGGCGATGAGTTCGTCGTCGTGCTTCCCGGTTGCGAACAAAACAACTTGCGGCGCGTGGGTGAGAAGTTGCACGCTGGACTTGCCGATAGGCCGATCGCGCTTGAAGCCGAGGCCTCGGTCGCTGTCCGTGTGAGCATGGGTGGCGCGATCAAGAGCGAGGCCTGGGTGGCGCCTGAGGAGCTGATTAAGGCGGCCGATGAGGCGGAGCGCATGGCCAAGAAGGACCCCAGAAAGCGATTGCATATCGATCCCTTGCCCATGCAGGACCACGTCTCGGCTCAGGCGAACTGACTCGGCCCGTCCGCAGATTGAATCACGATGGCGAGCAAACCCGGTTCCAAATACTATCCGCTCTTTCGTTTTCTACGCCGCAGTGATCGTGACGTCGTGCGGCTCACATTTGGCCGGATCGAGGAAATCATCGCCGACGAGCTGCCCCCTTCGGCCCGCGGAGGTCGGGCTTTTTGGAGCAACAGAACGGAGGGGGGTTACCAAGCCCAGGCTTGGATTGAGGCGGGGTACCGTGTGGAAACGGTCGACCTCGAGGCGGAGTCTGTCGCGTTCAAACGGCGGCGCGCGAGGTACAGCGTCAAGCGCGAAAAAGGGACGATTCGCTGGGACGCCGAATCGATTCGGGCGCTGCGTGAGCACATGGAGTTGAATCAGGAGGAGCTGGCGCAGGTGCTCGGAGTGCGGCAGCAGACGGTCAGCGAGTGGGAGAACGGGGTGTACGAGCCCACCCGCTCCACGGCGAAGCACCTCTCATTGGTCGCCGAGCGGGCCGAATTCCCGTACCAGGTCGAGGATTCCTGAAACAGGACTTGACAATTTACACGGTAGCGTGTATAGTGTGAATAACCCGAACGCAGGTTCGGGCCCGGGCGGAAAGCCCCGAGGTCTGCTGAAGGGGGTGTGGTCACCACAGGACTCATGCGGCAGGCCTCGGGCGCTCGGCCGGACCGACGAACGCCCGGCCGACCGACGGGGCGTTTTCAGTTTGGCGGGGTTGTGAATCGAACGTCCTCGCCTTGCGAATCAGGAGTCCTGGTACAGCATGCGGCGCAGAACCGTCTGCAGGATGCCGCCGTTGCGGTAGTACTCGACCTCGACGGGCGTGTCAATCCTCACGCGGGCCCGGAATAAACGGGTGGCGCCGTCTTCCCCTTGTGCCTCGACTCGAATCGAATCCCCCGGCGACAGGCCCCCTTCCAGGCCCCGGACCGTGAAGAGCTCACGGTCGGTCAGGCCGAGCTCCTCGACCCCCTCACCGGGCATGAACTGGAGCGGCAGCACGCCCATCCCCACCAGGTTGGAACGGTGGATGCGTTCATAGGATCCGGCGATCACCGCCGCGACGCCGAGCAGGGCGGTGCCTTTCGCCGCCCAATCGCGCGAGGATCCGGTGCCGTACTCTTTCCCGGCCAGCACAATCAGCGGCACGCCCTCAGTGCGGTAACGCATCGCGGCCTCGTAGATCGTGGTTTCTTCGCCGTCGGGGAGGTGCAGGGTGTATCCACCCTCCACACCGGGCACGAGGCGGTTGCACAGACGGATGTTGCCGAACGTCCCGCGCGTCATCACGCGATCGTTGCCGCGTCGCGAGCCGTAGGAGTTAAACTCGCGCGGCTTGACGCCGCGCTCAATCAGGTAGCGTCCCGCCGGACTCTCCACCGGGATGGCGCCGGCCGGTGAAATATGATCGGTCGTGATCGAATCGCCTAATAGGGCCAGGACCCGAGCCCCTTCGATGTCCGCAATCGGCTCGGGTTCAGGCGTGAGGCCGAGGAAGAACGGCGGCTCCTGAATGTAGGTGGAGTCCTCATCCCATTCATAGAGCGGATCCCCCCCGACCGCGATCGCCGACCACGTTTCGTGGCCGGTGAAAACGTTGCTGTACTGGCGACGGAAGACCTCCGGCGCCAGAACCCGCTCGATGACGCCGCGCACTTCGGCTTGAGTCGGCCAGATGTCGCGCAAATAGATCGGCTGACCATCTTGATCCTCGCCCAAGGGTTCGCTGAGCAGGTCGATGTCCGTGGTCCCGGCCAGCGCATAGGCCACGACCAGAGGCGGGGAGGCGAGGTAGTTGGCGCGCACGTGGGGATGGATGCGTCCATCGAAGTTGCGGTTGCCGGAGAGCACCGCCGAGGCCACCAGATCGGTCTCGGAGACCGCGCGCACCACCTCCGCCGGTAGCGAGCCGCTGTTGCCGATACATGTGGTGCATCCGTAGCCAACCACGTTGAAGCCGAGATCGGCCAGCGGGCCGAGAAGATCGGCGGCTTCCAAATAGTCGGTCACCACCCGGGAGCCCGGCGCCAGGCTGGTCTTGACATACGGTTTGACGTTCAACCCTCGCTCGACCGCCTTCCGGGCCAGCAGCCCGGCGCCGACCATCACGCTCGGGTTGGAGGTGTTGGTGCAGGAGGTGATGGCGGCGATGACGACGGCGCCGTGGCCGAGCTCGGGGGCGGTGCCGTTGGAGGCGATCTGGGCCCTGGCCTCGAGCTGCGCCTCGTCAAGCGCGAATCCGCCCTGCGACGGGTTTGCGCGCAAGGCCCTCTCAAAAGTTCGCTTCATCGACGACAGAGGGATGCGGTCTTGAGGCCGGCGGGGACTCGCCAAGCTGGCTTCCACGTCACCCATGTCCAGCTCGAGGACATCGGTAAACTGTGGATCGGGCGAGCCGACGCTGTGGAACAGCCCCTGCGCCTTGCAGTAGCGTTCCACCAAATCGACGTGATCCTCATCACGGCCGGTCTGGCGCAGGTAGCGCAGGGTTTCATCGTCGACGGGGAAGTACCCCACGGTGGCGCCGTACTCGGGGGCCCTGTTGGCGATCGTTGCCCGGTCGGGGGTGCTCATCTGGGTCAGTCCCGGACCGAAGAACTCAACGAACTTGCCCACCACGCCATGTGAGCGCAGCATTTGGGTAACGGTGAGCACCAGGTCGGTGGCGGTCGTGCCCTCCGCCAGTTCGCCCACCAGGCGGAATCCCACCACGTCCGGCGTCAAGATCACCATGGGTTGACCCAGGATCGCGGCTTCGGCCTCGATCCCGCCCACACCCCACACCAGGATCCCCAGGGCGCTGATCATCGTGGTGTGTGAATCCGTGCCCACCAGCGTGTCGGGGAAGGCGGTCCGTTCGCCGTCGACCTCGCTGCTGCGGACGACGCGGCCCAGGTACTCCAGATTCACCTGGTGGACGATGCCCGTGGCCGGTGGAACCACGCGGAAGTTTTCAAAGGCCTCCTGGCCCCAGCGCAGGAATTCATAGCGCTCGCGATTGCGTTCGAACTCAATCTCCGCGTTCCGGCGCAGCGCTTCGGGCGAAGCGAAAAAATCGACTTGGACTGAATGGTCGATCACCAGGTCAACAGGGATTTGGGGCTTGATCAGGGAGGGGTCCCCGCCCATCCGGGCCAGGGAAGCGCGCATAGCGGCCAGATCGACCACGGCCGGCACGCCGGTGAAGTCCTGCATGATCACGCGCGCCGGCAAATAGGGAACCTCGGGTCGGGAGCTCGCCCGAGGGGCCCAACCGGCCAGGTTGACGACGTCTGTCTCTACGATCTCGCGTCCGTTGATCTGACGCAGGGCGGATTCGAGCAGCACTCGAATGGAGAAGGGCAACCGTTCAAGCTCGGTCAGCCCTTGACGGTCGAGCGCCTTCAGGCTGTAAATGGTGTGTTCGCCGGAATTGGCTTTCAGGACTTCACGTGCGGAGAAGGGGTCTTCGGTCATCAGACGCTCCAAGTTGCGGCACCATCACGACAGAACCTGCCAGGAAAAGTAGTTCGGCGGCAGGTTCGGCGTTCTGTTCGACATCGGCTGAGTATAGTCCAAGTTCGCATTCGGCCCGGCCCCCGAACGTCATCGAAGGACGGGGTGGATCCTCCTGCGTCTCACCAGTCCCTAGCCAACCCCCAGCGCCTCCAAGATCGGCGCCAGCTCAACGTGCTCTCGAACCAGATCGGTGAAGGTCTCCAGCTTCTCCCGTTGTCCGAGCCGCGTCTTGCCGTAGGCCCTTTCAATGGTCTCGACCGTCTCCATCGTGTTCGTCTCGACCAACAGCACCGGTACGCTCAGCGTCTCGGCCTGGTTGAGAATCAGGGGGCTGGGCTGCAGGTTGCCGGTGAGGATCAGAACGACCGTCGAGGTCTCCAGAGCCGCCAGCTGGATGTCGGTGCGGTCACCGCCCGTGATCACCGCTTTGTTCTGCTGGCGGCGGAAGCGGGAGAGCGCCGCCTGGGCGTTCATCGCCCCGACTGTGAAAGCGTCGGCCAGGCGGTCGGTGGATACAGCCTCGGTCAGCACCTGGGCGTCGAGCAGGCCGATCAATTCCTTCACGCTCAAGGCCGACAGGTGCGGAACGCTCGGGAGGGCGCCCAAGACCCGAATCCCCTCGCGCTGCAGGAAGGGGGCGGCGTACGCTTCGACGAACTCCCGCCTCTCCTCGGGGATCTGATTGAAGACCACACCCAACAGCTGCTCCTCGAGGCGGAACTGTGCCGTGAGCGCGTCGTCGACCAGCTCCATCTCACCGCGGTACTTGACGAGCACCAGAACGGGTGCGCCCAGTGACTGGGCCACGCGTAGATTGGAAAGCCCCATGGCGTAGCCCTCGCGCATGCTCCCGCCGCCCTCCATCAGAAGCACGTCGCTGCCCTCGCTCGCCGACTCGGCCGCCCGGCGCACATCATCCAGCAAGCGGTCCTCCTCGTCCCCGCGCAGCCGCGCGCGCAAGCGTTCCGGGGTGACGATGACCGGGGATAGTGAAGAGGTCTCCTGCGGTAGATCCAAGATCTCCTTCACGAAAGCCGCGTCCTCGTCGGCCAACGCCCCTTCGGGTGAACGCCAGGGTTGGGTGCTCAGCGGCTTCAAATAGGCGACCTTGTGCTCACGCGCTTGGAGTTCGATACCCAATGCGAGGCACAGGGCGGTCTTACCAGAGAACGGTTCAACGGAAGTGACATAGAGCGCTTTCATCGTGAACTCCCAGCATGGCGATCCGGGTCGCCCTCCGGCTCCCGGCTTTTCAACACGAGTCGCATATCGATCGCAGTCCCACCCTGGCCGCGCTCGTAGAGCATGAAGGGGTTGATGTCCAGCTCGGTAATCTCCGGGAAGTCCTGCACCAGCTGAGCGACCTTCATGAGCGTTTGAACCAGGATTTCTTTGTCCACGGGGGGCTCGCCGCGCACGCCGTCCAACAGCGCCCGAGCCCGGATCTCGCCGATCATGGTCTGTGCTTCGCGCCGCGAGAACGGCGCGATACGGAATGAGACGTCCTTCAAGATTTCGACGTAGATGCCGCCCAGCCCGAATGTGACCAGCGGGCCGAACTGGGGGTCGCGGTTCATGCCGATCAGCACCTCGAGCCCCGAGGGCACCATCTTCTGCACAAGACAGCCCCAGATGCGGGCCTCCGGCAGGTAGCGCTGGGCGCGGTACGTGATCAGATCATAGGCGTCGCGGACCGCCCCGGCGTCCTCGAGATCGACCTTCACGCCCCCAACGTCGGTCTTGTGCAAGATATCGGGCGAGGCGACCTTGAGCACCACGGGGTAGCCCATGCGGGCGGCGATCTCGACGGCCTGGTCGGCGGACTCGGCGAGTCCCGACGCGGGGATGTCGATGTCGTAGGCTGCCAGGATGTCGCGCGCCTCCAAATCGCCGATCGTCAGTCGTTCTTCGTCCCGCACCCGCTGGATGATGTCCTCGACGGCCTGCCGATCGGCGGGGATGGTCTCGAACTCCGGCAAGGGCTGAGCCCGCCGCTCTTCGTAGGTGCGCAGCGCCTTGAGCACCGCGGCGGCCCTCTCCGGATAGATGAAGTTCGGCAGATTGTGCTCTTCGAGGATGCCGGTCCCTTCGCTGATCCTGGCCTCACCCATGAAACAGGCCAGCACGGGGATTTGCGCCGCCCGCGCCGCGTCGACGACGACCTGAGCCGTGGAGGCGATTTCGGTCATAGCCTGGGGGGTGAGGATCACGATAACTCCGTCCACGCCCGGGGCGTCAACGATTCGATTCAGCGCAAGGCGGTAGCGATCGGCGCGAGCATCGCCGAGCACGTCGACCGGATTGGCCGCGCTGGCGGCGTCCGGCAGGCTGCCCTCCAAATCTTGGATCACGTCGGGCCCCCATTGGGCCAGTTTCAGCCCAGCCCGCTCGAGGGCGTCGGTGGCGAGAATACCGGGACCGCCCGCGTTGGTCACAATGGCGATGTCGTCACCCTGAAGTGGGGGCAGATAGCCGAATCCCAGCGCGAAATCGAACAGGGTCTGGAGCGACTCGGCCCGCAGGACGCCCGCCTGGTGGAAAGCGGCTTCGTAGGCCTGCTCGGAGCCGGCCAGCGAACCAGTGTGCGAGCTCACGGCACGCGAGCCCGCCTGAGTCACGCCCGACTTGAGCGCGACCAGCGGCTTGCGCTTGCTCACCCGTCGCGCGGTCTCGATGAAGGCCCGTCCATCGGGCAGTCCTTCTACATACATCAAGATGACGTTGGAATTCGGGTCCTCGGCCCAGGCCTGCATCAGGTCGACCTCGCTGACGTCCGCCTTGTTGCCCAGAGAGACGAATTTGCTCATTCCCAGCCGGCCCGCCAGCGCCCAGTCCAGGATGGCCGTTCCCAACGCGCCGGATTGGGACATGAACGCCATCGGCCCGCGCGGCGGCATGCCCGCGGAAAAGGAGGCGTTGATCGGCGTGTAGGTGTCGATGACTCCCAGGCAGTTGGGCCCGACGAGGCGAATGTTGTAGCGCTGCGCGATCTCGACGAGCTCCAGCTCCCGCTCGAGGCCTTCACGTCCGGCCTCTCGGAAGCCGGCGCTGATCACCACCGCGGCCGGGATGCCCTTCTCGCCGCACGTCCGCAGCGCCTCGGGCACAACCGGATAGGGAATCACGATCACCGCCAGGTCGATCTCATCCGGCACTTGGGTAACATCCGGGTAGACCTGCATGCCGAGAATTTCATCCGCGGATGGGTTGATGGGGTAAACGACGCCGCCCTGATCCGTGTAGCCGCCTTCGATCAGATTCGCCAAGACCACGTGGCCCAGCTTTTCCGGGTTGGTGGAGGCGCCGATCACGGCAACGGACTGGGGTTCAAAGAAAGGGGTCAGCGACAAGTTGCTGCCTCCGTTTCGGCGGCCGAGGCCGTGGCCGCTTCGCGTTCGGTTGTGGCCCGCCCTTCAGGAGAGGGCGGCCGCGACCGGGGCGTAGCTGCGCCGATGCACCGGCGTCGGGCCGAGCCGCTTCAGCGCTACACGGTGGTCGGTCGTGCCGTAGCCCTTGTGTTGAGCCAGACCATAACCCGGGTAACGATCCTCCAGCGCGATCATCTCTCGGTCGCGCCACACCTTAGCCACCACCGACGCGGCGGCGATGGTGAGGGAAAGTCGGTCACCCTTGACCAAGGCGGTCTGGTGTCGGTCGTCATTGGGCAACAGCAGGTAGTCCAGCAGCAGATACTCGGGTGAAGGGGAAAGTTCGGCGAGCGCCCGCGCCATGGCGAGGCGCGTTGCCGGCAGCAGCCCCAGTGAGTCGACCTCCAATGAAGACGCCGAGCCCACCGCCCAGCTCAAGGCGAGGTCGCAGATCTTCTGCAAGGCGCGCTCGCGCTGGGCCGGCGTCATCAGCTTGGAGTCGCGCACCCCGTCGAGCGGTCCCAACGCGGCCCCCTCGCCGTCGAGCGGCAGGATCACCGCGGCCGCGGTCACTGGCCCGGCCAGGGCGCCTCGTCCCGCTTCGTCAAGCCCCGCCACCAGAGTTACGCCTGCCCGGTGCAGGGAAAGCTCGAAAGTCAGGGTCGGGGCGGATTCGGGTTCAGGCATCGTAGCGGCCGCGCCACTCATTGTAGCGAATGCGGAAGAGGTCGCTGAACATCACCAATGAGTCGCGCAGTACGTTTACCCGGCTGCCCGGATTGTAGTACCAGGGGATGGGCAGTTCGATGATCTGGTAGCCCCGGCGCTGTGCGATGAACAGCACTTCGACGTCGAATGTCCAGCCGTCCAGCCGCTGGTTGTGGAATACGTCCTCGGCGACGGAGGCTCGGAACGATTTGAACCCGCACTGCGTGTCCTGGATGCCCGGGATCGTGAACAGACGGACGAGCGTGTTGAAAGCGCGCCCGATCAGGTGCCGATAGACCGGTTCGCCGTAGCGGACCGCTCCGGGCGCTTCCCGCGAGGCGATGGCGATATCGACCTCGGAGTCAAGTTGAGGCGGCACAAACCGGTTGAGTTCCTCGATCGGCATGGACAGGTCGGCATCACAAATGAAGCGGTACTCGCCCCGCGCTTCCAACATGCCCAAACGGACGGCGCGCCCTTTGCCGGGCTGATGCGCGCGCAGTAGATGCAGGTCATCTCGCCCTTGAGCGTAGGTCTCGACGACTCGAGCCGTGCCGTCGGTGCTGGCGCTGTCCACGACCAGCACCTCGCTTGGGTAATCCTGCCCATCAAGGAAGGAAAGCACCCTGGGGAGGGTGGTGGGCAGGCGGGCCTGCTCGTTGCGGGCGGGGATGATGACGGTTAGCAGGGGCGCCAACGTGAGGGTCCTTTCGGTTGACGCGGATCAGATAAGGACGTCGGTGAAGATGATGGCCGCGAAGACCAGGACGATCACGATCTCTATGAGAAACAGCAAACCCAGCACGATCCATTGCGAGCGGGAGAAATTGAGCAGGCCTCCATCTTCCGATCGAGCAGCCGGGGCGTCCTCCAGGCCAATGGCGTCGCGGTCGGCCGGTTCTGACAGATCCATATCGAACTCGGGCTCGCGATCTTCGGGTTCGAACGCTGGCTCGCCTTCGAAGGCTGGCTCGGGTTCGGGGGGTGGTTCGGGCTCGACGGCCATATCGGGTTCGGCCTCGGGCAGTTGAGGGGGGTTGAGGATCAAATCGACCAGACTGCTGATGTCCTCCTGATCCATGATCGGCTGAAATTTCTGCAGGTTGGCCGCGAAGCGGTCGACCGCGTCGGCCTGGACGACCCGCACAGCAGGCTGGGCGGTATCGACGAGCGTCCGTGGATCCGTGAAGACCAACACGGGCTCCACATCCGGCAAGGGCACACCCTGCCCCTGCAGGAACGCGTGAAGGGCTTCGGCGTAGGAAATAGCCAGCGATTGCACGTTGGGACGAGCGCGGCTGAAGCGACGGGTGCGTCCGTTGAACTCGAACCACTCATCGCCCTTGGCGCGGTAAATTCCCTTGATCGGGCTGGGGATGATGGTGCGGACGCCGGGAGGTCCCAACAGGATCATCGGGACCGTGAGGTCCGAATACGGTAGCACCGCGTTGCTCAGCAAGAGGTACTCGTCGTCCAAATGTCTGGCCAACCGATTGGTGAATTCGGCCTGGGACTCCATTTCAGCGTACCAGCCCAGGCCGTTCTGAAGCGTGCCAAGAATGCGGTTCTGCAGGCTGATCTGGCCCTCTTCGTCTCGATATTTCGAACGGTCAATGACTCTCATCGCCCACCCCCGAAAAAGGGTTGTGTTGTGCTGGGTACCTTCGATTCGAGCGGTTGATTCACTCGGGGCGCGCCCTCCAGATCTCCCTCCAGGTAGTGGCGGACAAGTTCGCGAGTGCAGCTGATCCCCCGCCGCCAGAAAGCTGTTATCTCTCGGCGGGGCAGGTGGGTGAAAACCGAGCGCTCCATCTCTTTCGGGGACCGCAGGCGACGGGCGAACTTCTGACGCGGCATGTTCAGCCGCTCGGCGAAGACCTCAACCGTGCGAATGCTCCCGCCGGGCTCGACTTGGGCGGCCAGGTGGTCACGCCACCGGCAAAGGTCGGCGTCGCTCGCAAACGGAAGCCAATTTTCCGGCTTGGCATGGCGCAAGATCGGACCAAGATCGTCGGCAATGCGGCCCCAAACCTGAAGGTCGAGGTGGGCGCGCAGCAAGTTATGCTCGATCAGCCGCTGCCGAAAGCTCCCGCGCGACACCCCCGGCCCAAAGTACGGCTCGAACACCGTGCTGATCCAGGCCTGGTCCAGCCAAAGATGGGCCAAATACCCGGCGATAAACGCGGCGTGGCCGGGGCTCAGGTCCGGGGGTCGCCCGAGGTGTGGATGCGCCCGAAGGAGCCTGTTGTGGGCGGGGATGGTCTCCTGCAGCGGAACCTGGAAGAAATGAGTCTCCGCGCGCGGTCTGCCGATGAACGCGGCGCAGTCGGGCGCGGTGTTTCCCAGCAGGAATGCGGAACGTGAGCTTTGCAGCCGCGCCCGCACGGGTTTCGGCAGCCGATCGTCCTCGAGCAGTCCCTGCGCGAGGACGATGTGGTTGAAAGGTGTTGGCACAACGCAAAGTATAACTCGCTAGGCCGAGGAGCCAAGCCCGTACCAGTCCCAATCTGACTATAATGTCAGGAGGAGGGTCCTTTTGCGCAAGCTGTTCTTGTTTTCTATCACGTTGGCCGTCGGGGTGGCGCTGCTCGCCGCCCCGAGTGGGGCGGCGCAGTCTCAGAGCCCGGTGTACCTGCTCCGGGCCGAGGGCCCGGTGACGCCAGCGATGGCCGAATACCTCGAACGGGGCCTGCAGGAGGCGCAGTCTGCCGGCGCCGAAGCGGTTGTGTTTCAGCTGGATACGCCCGGCGGCGCGATCGACACGATGAACCGTATGGTTCAAGCGATCCGGGGCAGTTCGGTCCCGGTCATTGTATATGTGGCGCCGCGGGGGGCGATTGCCGGCAGCGCGGGCACGGTGATTACTCTGGCGGGCCATGCGGCTGCCATGGCGCCGGAGACCGCCATCGGAGCGGCCAGCCCGGTGGGCGGCCAGGGCGAGGACCTGGGCGAGAC
>CAZFCJ010000048.1:0-23748 GCA_964517315.1 uncultured Anaerolineaceae bacterium
CCAAGGACACGAAGGTTTATCCATAAGGTCACAAAGGGTGGATATGCCTCCTCACCCTTTCAGGAAAAGTTTAAGAAAAAACTCTGTGTTCTCTGTGTTCTCTGTGGTGAATCCAATAACCGGTGACCGGTTGACTGGAGACTGGAGACTGGAAACCGAGGCCTGACTGCTGATAGCTGAAGGCGGATCTCTATCCGCCAGCGGCCGAATCACGGCGTCATCAGGTCCAGGAACCAGATCGCCGACCGCGAACCGGCCAGTGCGAACGCGGTCATCTTCAGAAGCTTGCCCGAGAAAGCCGCCAACAGGAACTCACCGAGCGGCATGCGCAGCGCGCCCGCGGCGGCTCCGGCCAGGTCAAAGGCCGGGTTGGGGACGAGCGCCAAGCCGAAGATCGCCCACTTCCCGTAGCGATCGGTTAGCCGCTCGAGTCGTTCGTACAGGGGAGTCCGCTCGAGCACCGCGTGACCGCTGAAACCGGCGACGTACCCGGTCATCTCCCCGAGCGTCGCGCCGGCGCCCGCGGCCAGTCCGACGGCGAGCGGATGAAACACGGCCCCGGCGGCGAACGTGATCGCCACCCCGGGCATGGGAAGGACCAGGGTGGCGTTGCTCACCAGAGAGAGCAGAAAGATCCCCGGATACCCATACCGCGCCAGCTCGGCTGCCTGGTCGCGCATGGAAAAAAGCAGGATGGTCACCGCCACCACGGCCAGCAGCGCCAATATTCTCACCAGCCGCGATCGCCATCCGGTGAGCGCCTCGCGGCGGTTCACGCCTCGTGGATCTCGATCGTTTCGATGCCAACGGCGGGAGCGGAGCTGTCCTGAGGATCCCTGGAGGGGATGGCGTTGACGACGTCCATACCCTCGATCACGCGGCCGAACACGGCGTGCTTGTCGTCCAGCCAGGGGGTCGCGCTGTAGGTGATGAAGAACTGGGAACCGTTGGTGTTCGGCCCGGCGTTAGCCATCGAGACCACGCCCGGTCCGTCGTGCCGCAGATCGGGGTGGAACTCGTCTTCGAAGCTGTAGCCCGGGCCGCCCCGGCCGGTGCCCGTGGGATCGCCGGTCTGAGCCATAAAGTCGTCGATCACCCGATGGAAGATCACATCGTCGTAGAAGCCCTCGCGGGCGAGGAACACGAAGTTGTTCACGGTGGTGGGGGCCTTGTCCTGCGCCAAATCGATGATGATCTCACCCTTCTCGGTCTTGATCGTCGCTTTGTAAGAGGCGGAGGGGTCGATCACCACCGAAGGCGGCGAGTCGTACTGCTGTGGGGCGTTCATGGGGTCTCCCTTACTGTTTCGGCTGGCCCAACAATGCCTCGATGCGGGCTACGACCATGTCCATGGCCACGGTGTTGAGCCCCCCTTCAGGGATGATGACATCCGCGTAGCGTTTGGAGGGCTCAACGAATTTCAAGTGCATGGGGCGGACGGTCGTCTCGTACTGGTGGATCACGGATTCAAGCGAGCGCCCGCGCTCGCTCATGTCGCGCTGCAAGCGCCGGATGAAGCGGATGTCGGCAGGGGTATCGACAAAGATCTTGACGTCGAAGAGATCGCGCAGGCGGCTCTCGACGAAGATCAGGATCCCCTCCACCAGAACCACGGGCTGGGGGATGACTTCGATGGTTTGCGAAGTCCTGCTGTGGTGGGCGAAGTCATAGACAGGAATTTTTACGGCCTCCCACTGTCGCAGCGCCTCGATATGCTCCACCATGAGTGAGGTTTCCAGAGAGTCCGGGTGGTCAAAGTTGACCAGTCCCCGCTGCGCCTCGGGAAGGTCGGACAGATCCTTGTAGTACGCGTCCTGAGGCACGAGTGAGATGTTGTCGGCGCCGGCCCGGTCGAGGATGACCTCGGCAACCGTTGTTTTCCCTGAGCCGGTCCCGCCGCCGATGCCGATGACGACGGGCGTGGGGTGCTGGACCATGCTGTATCCATTATAGTCAGGATGCGACAAAGAAAAGCGCTCCGCGAGGGAGCGTGAAAGCCGCGTGCGGGATTCGAACCCGCGGCCTGCGCTTTACGAGAGCGCCGCTCTACCGACTGAGCTAACGCGGCGAGTTTTCTGCCAGGATGACCACAGTCGTCTTGGCCGAGGTACCCTGTTAACCGGAAAGATTATACCAACCCAACGCAAGCCTTGGCAAGAAGCGCGCGGCAATGGATAATCAGGATATGCGAATCGCAATGATCTCCTACCACACGTGTCCGTTGGCCACATTGGGCGGCAAGGACACCGGGGGAATGAACGTTTACGTGCGCGATCTCAGCCGCTATCTGGGAATGCGGGGCATCGGCGTAGATGTATACACACGCTCGCAGGACGAGCACGTGCCCCATGTCCTCCATGATCTGGGATACGGCAACCGGGTCGTTCACGTGCCGGCCGGACCGGAGACGCCGATGGACAAGGAGCGGCTTGCCGATTTCCTGCCTGAGTTTACGGGTAACCTGCGGAAAATCGCACGCTCGAAGGAGCTGCACTACGATCTGATCCACAGCCACTATTGGCTTTCAGGGCTGGCAACCCTCGAGCTGAGCGCGGAATGGGGCGTCCCTTTCATCCAAATGTTTCACACCTTGGGCTTGATGAAAGATCGAGTGGCCCGCAACCCGAGCGAGGCCGCCTCCACGCTGCGGGTGGAGGCGGAACAAACGCTGCTGCGAAAAGCGGACCTCATCGTCGCCTCCACTCAGGCCGAGCTGGCGCAGTTCCAGTGGCTCTACAAAGCGTCCACCGAGAAGGTGCGCGTGATCCCGCCCGGCGTGGACGTCTCGCGCTTCTACCCGATCCCTGAGGAGGAAGCCAAGGAGTACGTCGGCATCGGAACAGGCGAATCAATGATTCTCTTCGTCGGCCGAATTGAGCCCCTCAAAGGGATTGACACGCTTATTAAAGCCATGGCCAGACTAAAACGGGCGGGCGCCCTGGATGGTAAATGCCGGTGCCTGGCGGTCATCGGCGGAGAGCCGGATCATTCGGAGGAAAGACGAACCGAGGAGATGAACCGGCTGATGCAGATTGCCAAGAACGAAGGCGTGAGCGACCTGGTGTCGTTTCTGGGAAGCCGCAATCAAGACACGCTCCAGTATTACTATTCGGCCTCCGAGGTGGTGGTTGTTCCCTCACACTACGAGTCGTTCGGTCTGGTCGCGCTGGAGGCGATGGCTTGCGGTCGGCCAGTCGTGGCCTCTGAGACGGGCGGGTTGGCTTTCCTGGTGAAGGACGGGGAGACCGGGTTCCACGTGCCGGCCGCGGACCCGGAGGCGCTCGCCGAGAAACTGAGCTTGCTGCTGAACAATACCGACCTACGGCAAGAGATCGGAGCCCGGGCCGAACGGTACGCCAAAGGCTTCACCTGGTCCAAGATCACGGACCAGATTGTGGAGGTCTACGAACAACTCTTGGCCGGAGTCCCGGCCGCGTAGCCGAACATGGTGCTCGATGCGATCGCCGAGGCGGTCAAACGCTTCCTGCTGCCCGGGTCCCTCCCCTTTCTGTTGATCGCGCTCTCATTGGCTCTCGGCTGGTGGTATCTGGATGAGCGAAGCTCGCGGCGCATCCGCGCCAGCCTGGCCGCGCTGGCGCTGGGCTATTGGATCCTGGCGACTCCTTTCGCCTCGGGTGTTCTCGAACGAGCTCTAGTTAACGGATATGCACCGCTCCGGGAACCCGTCGAGGTCGACGCCGTCGTGGTGCTCGGCGGTGGCGCCTCCGTCTACCGGGCCCAGGTCGGCCAGCTGTCGATGCTCAGCGAAGCCAGCGCCCTGCGGGCTCTCGAAGGCGTTCGTCTGTACAAGCTGGTGGATCCGCGGTTGATCGTCGTGTCGGGAGGGCCCGGTCGGGACGGGGCCACACCGGAAAGTCTGCCGCTGGAAGCGGCCCTGAAGGACCATGGAGTGCCGGAGAACCGGATTTTGCTGGAGTCGGGGTCGGGGGACACGCACGATCAGGCCTTGCTTCTGCGGTCGATCTTCGAGGCGCGCGAGATCCGCTCCTTTGTCCTGGTCACTTCGCCCACGCATATGCGACGCGCCGATCTTACATTCCGAGCGGTGGGCTTGGAGGGCATTACCTCGCCTGCCCTCGCAGCGACTCAGAAGGTCCGTCCGGATCCCGAGCCGGGCTGGGTCCCCAATCAAGAATCCTTAAGGCGCAGCACGGTCGCGGCCAGGGAGATCCTGGCGTTGGTCTACTATTGGCTGCGAGGCTGGATCTAAGAATCAGTCAGCCCTGCCAACCGGCGCGGGAGAGGCGCCGGTTGAGGTCATAGGCGGCGCTGATCAGTGCCAGGTGGGTGAACGCCTGAGGATAGTTGCCCAGGTGCTGGGCCTTCGGCCCGAGCTCCTCGGCGTACAGCCCAACATGGTTGGCGAAGCCGAGCATCTTCTCGAAGTAGAAGCGGGCCTTGGGCAGATCCCCGGAGCGGGACAGACATTCCACGTACCAGAACGAACACATGCTGAAAGTCCCTTCGGTGCCGGGAAGCCCATCCAATTCTTCGCTCGCGTTGTAGCGGTAGACGAGCGAGTCACGCACCAGGTTCCGCTCAACGGCTTTTAGATGGTCCAACCAACGCCGATCGGTGGGGCTGATGAAGCGAACCAGCGGCATCAGCAGGCTCGACGCGTCCAGCGATTTTGACCCCTTGAACATGACGAACGCCTTCTGCTCCTGGTCCCAGAAGTTCTGGAAGATGTCCTGGTACATCTCATCCCGCAACCGAGTCCAACGCTCCAGCGGAGCGGGGAAGGACCGCTTGCGGGCAAGCCGGATCCCGCGGTCTACCGCCACCCAGGTCATCAGGCGCGAGTACAAGAACTCCCGCGTCTTGCCCCGAAACTCCCAGATGCCCTCATCCGGGCGGCGCCAGTTCCGGCACACCCAGTCAATCAGCGTCACGAGCTCGGACCAGAGGTCGTGCGATATCAGATCGCCGTATTTGTTGAACAGGTAGACGGAGTCCATCAACTCCCCGTAGATGTCGAGCTGAAGCTGCTTATAGGCCGCATTGCCGATCCGGACCGGGCTGGAGCCCCGGTAGCCTTCGAGATGGTCAAGGGTCGTCTCCTCCAGGTCCTTGCGACCGTCGAGGCCGTAAACGATCTGAAGTGATCCATCTGGATCCAGATCGGCGCAGCGGTCCGCGAGCCACCGCATGAAGTCGGACGCCTCATCTGTGTAGCCGAGCCGAATCAGGGCGTAAAGCGTGAAGGAAGCGTCGCGAATCCACGTGAACCTGTAATCCCAGTTGCGGACGCCGCCGACCGTCTCGGGCACGCCGAATGTCGGCGCGGCGACGATCGAGCCGTGGCGTGCGGAGGTCATCAATTTGAGGACAAGGGCGGAGCGGTCAACCATCTCACGCCAGCGCCCTTTGTATTGAGATCGTCCGATCCACTGGCGCCAATAATTAACCGTGTTTTTGAAGGATTCGGCGACGTAATGATCCGCTTCAGAGCGCGACGGTTGCCCCGGGACCGCCGCTTCGAGAACAAACGCCGCCGTCTCCCCGGTGCCCAGCGTGAATTCGGCGATGGCGGCTCCGTTCCGAACTTCAAATGGGACCTCTGAGCGAAGCCGCAGCGCGGGCTGGTCTCCTTCATCGGGGATGAAGACGATCGCGTCGTCGTGCACTTCAACGCGATGTCCGCTTCGAGCGTAGTCAAACTCGGGTTGGCAGATCATACGAAACGGAATATCGCCTCGAATGCTCTTGGCGCGGCGGACCAAATTGAACTCCTGCTCCAATTCCTCGACCGGCATGAAGTCGGAGACCTCGGCAACGCCCTCGTCGGCCAGAAAGCGCGAGAGCAGGACGTTTGTGCCCGGCAGATAGAGCTGTCGCTCACGAGCCTGATGAAGCACTGGACTGAGCTGAAAGTGGCCGCCTTTCTCATCGTCGAGGAGGCGGGCGAAGACCGACGGCGAGTCAAAATCCGGATAACACATGAAGTCGATCGAGCCGGTCTTGCCCACGAGTGCGACTGTATTCAGGTCGCCGATGACCCCGTAGTCCTCGATTGGCAGATAACTCATGGGTCCTTCCTTGATCGTGTTGAAGGGCGTGAACTTTGGTATCGGTGATGGCGCCAGAATACCATGAACGGAGGGTTAAGGCCGGTAACATAGATACCAAGAGGGTATCAAGGAGGAAAAGCATGGAGTATTCGAATATGGGGCGGACCGGACTGAAGGTGTCCCGGATCTGCCTCGGCATGATGAGTTATGGAGATCCTGAATGGCGGGACTGGATCCTCTCGGAGGACGAGGCTCGCCCGTTCATCCGCCGCGCCCTGGAGCTCGGCATCAACTTCTTCGACACCGCGGACATGTACTCGCGGGGGGTGAGCGAGCAGGTCCTTGGGCGAGCGATCAAGGAACTGGTGCCGCGCGACCAGGTCGTCGTCGCAACCAAGGTTTACTTCCGGACGGGGGATGGACCCAACGATCGCGGCCTCTCCCGCTACCACATCATGAACGCGATCGACGACTCGCTGCGCCGGCTGGACATGGACTATGTCGACCTGTATCAAATTCATCGCTGGGACGATCAAACCCCGATCGAAGAGACCCTGGATGCGCTGAACGACGTGGTGCGGGCGGGAAAGGCCCGCTATATTGGCGCTTCGAGCATGTACGCCTGGCAGTTCGCCAAAGCGCTTTCGATCTCCGACCAGCGGGGGTGGGCGCGGTTTGTCTCGATGCAGAATCACTACAACCTGATCTACCGCGAGGAGGAACGTGAGATGGTCCCCCTGTGCCAAGATCAGGGGATCGGAATCCTGCCCTGGAGCCCGCTGGCACGCGGATTCTTGGCCGGCAACCGGGACCGGGGTGGCGGCGGCGCGACCACTCGCGCCAAGAGCGATGATTTCGCGCACCGGATGTACTACGACGAGGCGGATTTCTCATTGCTGGACGTGGTGGAGCGGGTCGCCGAGAGCCACGGCGTCACGCCGGCGCAGATCGCGCTGGCATGGCTGCTGCACCAGCCGGCGGTCACCTCACCGATCATCGGCGCGACCAAGATGGAGCATCTGGAGCAGGCCGTGCAGGCGCTGGAGATCGAACTGAGTGAGGAGGAGCTTGCGCTGTTTGACGAGGCGTACGTGCCGCATCCGGTCTTGGGGCATGATTAGCCGATGAGCATCGAGCACTCAGCGAGAGAGGATCCAGGCCTATCGCCTCTGGCCCCTGGCGAGGTGATGACCACTGCGATGATTGATGGGAGACCCGGTCGCATACTCGGATGGTGGATAGGAAAGGGCATCCGAAAGCGAAGGCGACAAAATGCGAGTCATAAGCCCCCTGGAACCGGGGGAATGAGCTTCAGCTGCCCTTTAAGGGTGTAGAGATGTGGCATGCTACGTCTTTACAACCCGGGCATCGCCTCCAGTTGCTCCCTTTCAATGGAGGGGTTATACGCCAAGCGCCAGCGGCCAGGGACCAACGGCTTCCTTCCCATCGCTTGGGGCCCGCATCAGAAATCACGCCTCCATCCGGCGCATCGACGCTCACACTCCGAGCCACACCGTCTTCGTCTGGCTGTAGAGGTCGAGCGCCTCTTCTCCCATTTCGCGGCCGAAGCCGCTCTCTTTCATACCGCCGTAGGGCGCGGCGGGGTCGTACAGCCCATAGGTGTTGATCCACACGGTGCCCGCTTTGACCGCGCGCGCGAAGCGGTGGGCCTTGGACACGTCGCGCGTCCAGGCGCCGGCAGCCAGGCCGTAGCGCGTCGTGTTGGCACGCTCGACCAATTCCTCCCAATCCTTGAAGCGCGTGAGCGCCATCACCGGTCCGAAGATCTCCTCTTGGACCAGGTCCAGCGAGTCGTCGTCGTGGGCGAAAATCGTTGGCTCCAGGAAGTAACCTTCGCCCAGCTCTCCGCCCAGGCGCTCACCGCCGGTGAGCAGGTCGGCGCCGGCCTCGCGTCCACTATCGATGTAGCCCATGACGCGCTCGAGCTGGCGTTCGGAGATGATCGGTCCCAAGTGGACCTTTGAGAATCCGTTGCCCATGCGCACCCGTTCGGCTTGCTCGATCAGGCCCTGAACCACTTCGTCGTAGACCGCGTCCTCCACGAAGACTCGGGTCCCCGCGGTGCACTCCTGGCCGGTGCTCGAAAAGCAGGCCCAGTTCGAACCTTTGATCGCCGTCTCGAGATCCGCGTCGGCGAAGATCACATTGGGGGACTTGCCGCCGAGTTCCAGGCTAACCTTCTTCAAGTTGCTTTCCGAGGCGGCCTGCATGACCTTGCGTCCGACCTCCGTCGAGCCGGTGAACGACACCTTGTCCACGTCCATGTGACCCGTGATCTCCGATCCGGTCGGCACGCCCGGCCCGGTCAGGATGTTGACCACACCCGGCGGGAAGCCCGCTTCAACGATCAGGTCGGCAAGCCGGAGCGCCGTCAGCGGGGTCTCCTCGGCCGGCTTGAGCACACCGGTGTTGCCGCAGGCCAGCGCGGGGCCCAGCTTCCAGGCGCACATGAGCAGCGGGAAATTCCAGGGGATGATCATGCCGACGACCCCCATCGGCTCACGGACCGTGTAGACGAAGTGGTCCGGAAGGGAGACCGGGATCGTCGAGCCCTGAATCTTGCTGGCCCAGCCCGCATAGTAGCGCAGGTGTTTGACGGTGGTCGGGAGGTCCCCCTTGCTGGATACTCGGAGCGGCTTGCCGTTGTCCAAGGTCTCCAGCTCGGCGAGCTCCTGCGAGTTGGCCTCGATCAAGTCGGCCAGCCGCCACATCAGCTCGCCCCGCTGGGCCGGGGTCATGGAGCCCCAGGGCCCATTCTCGAAGGCTTCGCGGGCGGCGGACACGGCCCTGTCGACATCCTCCGGCCCGGCCTGGGCGATCTGGGCCAGCGGTTTCCCCGTCGCCGGATTGACCGTGTGGAAGGTTTCACCGCTCTCGGGTTCTACCCATTCGTTGTCGATAAACAGCTTTTTGGGCGTGGGCTCGAGAAAAGCGCGCGTGGGTTCGGAGATCTCTACGTCGGGTAGGGTCACCTCAGTCATCTTCTCTCATGCTCCTGCTCGCTGGTTCGGACGAAGCCGTTCAGCTCGGGCCGCCCGCGTGTGCTGGATCGGCGGGGATTGGCTTATGGGCGGGATCGAGTGTGCCTCTGGGGTGGCCGCACCTATCGCAGCGTGGAGCTTAACCGGTTAGCGGCCGGCGGGCCCGAGCCGTTCATATGAAGTCTAGCATGGAGCGAAAACGAGCGACAAATCGACGCGAAAGCCCGACCAGACCCAGTTCGGGCATCGTGAGTATGCTCAATTCAGAGCACACGGTCGCCAACGCGTGCTCCTATGCCGACGCGGAGTCGAACGGCCGGCTGGTATGGGTGATAGGCTACCGTCGCGGCCAGCATGGCGTAAGATACTTCAAGGGTGCTTGAATAGCGACCCGTTCGGACTGCTTGAGAGGTCAATCATGAAGGTCAAAGCCAAGTCTCTCCAGAACCTGCAGGTGGAAATCGAGGCCGACGGCCATCGTCTCATTGGCGATGAACCCGTCGAAGCCGGAGGTGATGACGCCGGGCCTGATCCCTATGGATTGCTGCTGTCATCGCTGGCGGCGTGTAAGGTCATCACCGTGCATATGTACGCGCGCCGGAAGGAGTGGCCGTTGGAGGCGGTCAGCCTGTCGTTGAGCACGCACAAGGTGCACGCGCGGGACTGCGAGGACTGTGAGAGTGATCCTGACGCCAAGGTGGACATCATCGAGGCCGAGATCTCATTCGAAGGCGATTTAGACCAAGACCAGCGAAGCCGGCTGGCCGAGATCTCCGACCGCTGTCCCGTTCACCGCACCTTGACCAGCGAGGTCAAAATCAGGAGCCAGATGGTTTGAGAGTCTTGGGGGTCAGATAAGTCAAGGTGCCCGGCACTTCTGAAGTGCCGGGCACCTTGAGGGATAGGCTATTCCACCTCCAGGTCGAAGGTCACGTTGACCGTAACGGTGACGGTCAGCGTTCCGGCAGCGATGGGCGCTTGAGCAGCGGTCCGTTCGAGTTCGGCCGCTCCGGCCCGCACCGGGATCGGCCGGTCCCCGGACTCCTGAATCTCGCGCGGAGGCCCAAGCTCGGCGTCAAGCCCCGCCGCGAGCTGCTCGGCGTTGGCCCGGGCGGACTCAAGTGCCTGGCGCCGGGCCTCCTGCTGAAGCTCCGACGGATCGTCGATGGTGAACCGAACGTCGCGCACGATGTTGGCGCCCGCATCGAGGGCCGCTTGAAGCAGCGTGCCCGCGCCTTCAATGTCGCCGCTGCGCACCTCAACAACGTGAATGACTTGGAATTCCTCGAATCTGGGCTCGCCCTCCTCGGGCTGAAGGCGCTGAATGGAAATGTCGAACTGCACGGTCCGGATGTCCTGCGCCTCAACCCCTTGGTCGGCCAGAGCCTCCTGGACCTCCTGCATTCTCCGATTGTTGTCCTCGATCGCCCGCTGAGCCTCCTCATCGGTGGTCTCCGCGCCGAGCTGAAGGACGACCGTGTCAGGCTCGGCCTCCGCGCTACCGGTGGCGGTCACGCGGACTGAGCGGGGTTCGGGGGTCGTCTCGCGCTGGGTGAGTCCCACCGCCGGGGCGTCAGCGGCCGACGTGCAGCCGGAGATGGCCAGCCCTGCGGCAATCAGAGTCGCCAGAACGGCGTAACTGCGAGCAAATTTACACATTCCGTGGTCTCCTCCATTTGGCTTTTCGCTCGTGTGAGTCTTTCTGAGTTAATCGTAGCCGACCGGCACCGGCTTGGAAGGGCGCACCTCGTCCACCACTCGAAGGCGGTCGTCTCCCCACCCGGGAAAACTTCCCGGGTGATTTGGGTCCACCGCCTCATGACAGCCACGGCTTCACAGACTAGCCTTGTGGCTGGTTCGGGAACACCCTCCGGCCTGGCATCACGGCCCTCATCGTTAATGACGGTGTAGGGGCGCGTAATGTTCCCGCGTCGGGTCCAATGTCGCCGACCCGTGCGACCCGCAGAAGGTGGACTGGTCACCGGTGAAGCATCGGAGGTTAGCGATGGCCGCAGTTCGAAAGGCCAAATCGAAGCGATCGAGGCGTGCCGGAGCATGGATCACGCTCGCGGTCAGCGGGCTGGTGGCGCTCAACGGGGTGGGCTGGTTCTTCGTCGGTCCGAGCCTGTCCACGTTCGAGCAAGACACGGGAATCGCGCTGGCGGAGTTCCACGGAGCCTATCCCGAGGCGGCCAGATTGATCGCGCTGCAGGCCCGCAACACCGCCATATTGCTCGTGGGCCTCGGCGTGATGGGGGCCGCCGTCGCTTTGAGGGACCGAGATGCTGAAGCGAGCCGCCGAAGACTGGGTGGCTGGGCTTTTGGGTTGGCGCTGGCCGGGGTTGGCCTCAGTGAGCTGGCCGCGGGCGCGGTATTCGGGTTCGCCTATCTCATGTTGGGCGTGCTGGCCCTGGTGGGCCAGGCGTGGACGGTGCGGGCCGCGAGGAGAGGTTAGGAGGAGGTCGTTCACATGGACACAGGAATTGTGCGATGGAGCGGAACAGCGGCGGTCTTGGGTGGAGGACTCGGGATCCTGGGTGCGTTTCTTCCCCGGCCGTTTTCAGGGATGTACATGCTCACCGGGCTCCTTACACTCGCGGGTATGCTCGGACTGCTGCTGATCCTGCGGAGTGAGGGGGTCGGGCGATGGGGCTGGTCCGGCGTCGGAACGGCGCTGGTAGGGAACGTGTTCTTTGCCATCGAACAGTTCGAGGTCTTAGCCGGCGCGCTGTACGGCGCGGGCTTGATCCTGCTGGCCGTGGGCGCCTGGAAGTCGGGCGTGCTGCCGTGGTGGGCGAGCGTTTCTTGGATCATGGCGCCGCTGCTTGGCGTGCCGGCTTTGTTCCTGCCCGGTCGGTTTGAAGTTCTGACGATGCTGGCCACGGTCGCCTTCGGATTGGGCTTTATCGGGGTGGGCTATTTCATGTGGCGGAGGAGCACGACCCGAGCACGGGCGAGCCTGTGAGCGGCCGATGATGGGACGGCTCGACCGGATCGAAGTGCACCATAGCGGACGGTAGGAGATTGAAGGAAGATGGTCTATCGATGGATCGTGTTCATCCATGTAGCGACCGCGCTGCTGTTCTTCATGGGTCACGGGGTGTCCGCCGGGGTGGCCCTAAGAATCCAGGGCGAGCGCGACCGGGAACGCATGCGAGCGCTCCTCGAACTGTCGAACGGCGCTCCGCTGTTCGCCGCCACCTGGTTCTTGTTCCTGGTCATGCTGGTATCGGGCATCGTGGTCGGCTTCATGGGGCGCTGGTGGAGCAGTGGCTGGATCTGGGCTTCACTGGGGATCCTGATCGCGGTGAGCGTGGCCTCGATGTTTCTCGGGTCCGGTTATCTCAATCGACTGCGAGAAGCGCTGGGTCTGCCGTCCTACCGGGGCGATCCGGAGAAAGAGGGGGTTGAAGTCACCGAGGACGAATTGGAGGCGCTGTTTCAATCGAGACAGCCCGTGATCCTGGCTGGGATCGGGGTCAGCGGAATCGTGATCATCACGTGGCTGATGATGTTCAAACCGTTCTGACCCCGGCTCGAATTGAACGCCTCCGGGTCGTGGGAGTGAAAAGGAGATGGAGAATGTCCGCTGAGACGAATACAAGACCTTCCAAGGGGGCCAGATGGGGCTGGGGCTTGCTGCTCGTCCTGAGCCTGCTCTTGGTCTTGAATGGGATCGCGCTCTACTTCATCAGTGCCAGTCCATCGACGTTCGAACAGGACACCGGCGTGGCGTACGAGGAGGTCCGGGACGCCTTTCCGACGGTGGCGGAACAGGTGATTCAAGAGGGGCGGACCCTGTCTGTGCTGCTGGCCGTGATCGGGTTGATGGCCGCGGTGGCGTCGTGGGCCGGATTCAGGAGTGGGTCGCGGTGGGCCTGGGCCATTACGGGGATCCTGCTGGCGATGCTGGTGTTTTTTGTCCTGCGCTTCATGGTCTTCGGCGGGCGGGCGGACATCGGCGGCTTCTATCTCGTACTGGCGCTGATCGCGCTGGTGGGACAGGTCCTCTCCGGCAGGAGGCTGGCGAACTGAGGCTGTCGAGCCGCGCCGTCCGACATTCGCCGGGGGAGCGTTCATCCTGAAGTCCGGCCGGCGGCGGGGCCAATTCAGCGCACGGCGGTTGGAGGTGGGTGCATGTCCGCTGATCTGTCTTCGGCACAAGAAATCCTGCCCGTGGCATTGGGGATGGCCGTCGCCTACGGACCGATTCTCGGGCTGATCCTGGCCCGCAAGGCCCTCGGCGCGCTCAACACGGCCCCCTGGCTGGTCGCGTGGGGCGCACTGGTGCCCGGCCTTGAGCACGCCGCGTTCGCCATGTCGGGCTCCCGCGGTCTCGCCGGCCACCCGGGAGTGGGCTTGCATTCTCGCTATCACTTCTACATGGCCGGGGTCTTCAGCCTTCTCGCCGCGGCGCTGATGATCGTCATCGCCTTTACGCTGCTGCGTGAAGGCCGTCGAGAAGGGTGGTTCGCCGTGCTGATGGGCCTTCTGCTTGGCGGCGGGTTCGAGGTCAGCGGGGCCGCGGGCACGCTCTACCACGGGTTCCCTCCGTCGTGGGCAATGGGGTTGGTGATCTACAGCTATCCTCTCGCCTGGGGGCTGGCGCTCCTGATCTCGCGCGATCGTGTGTTGGGGGCGAGACGGCCATGAGGCGGGATCCGCTTCACGCGTAGAGATCCAGCGTTCTCGGAGGAGAGGAGGCGGGGAAATGGTTGAGGGTGGAATCTGGTCGGCGGAGAGGGTCGCGGGCGGGCTTCTCGTGGCCGGGATCGTTCCTCTGGCCATTGGAGTCGCCCTGTTCATCGGCCGCGCCGGGACGGCCGGAGGCGAGCCGCGCAGCCCGGCCCACTTCGCATGGGAGCGGGGCTCGATCCTGACCGCCGTAATTCTGACCGCCCTTGGGTTGGTGGCCCTTGAGGCCCTGTTGCGGAACACGGCGGGCGAGCCTTTGGGTCGCATCGGGACCTCGGCCTACTTTCTTGGTGCAGTCGTGCTTGTGACAGCTGAAGCCTTGTCCCTTTCCGAAAGTGGGACATCGAGCTATCCGCTGATCGTCGTCTATGTGATGACCGCGCTCCTTGGGCAGGCGGCGGTTGGCGGTGCGCTGGTTCAGAGCGGGCTGCTGCCGGCCTGGGTCGGTTGGTCGGCCGTCATCTGGAACTTGGGGTGGCTTGTTGTGCTTCCGCTCGTCACCCCTCAGGACATGTACTATCCGGTACTTCATCACGTCATCCCGCTCGCCGTCGGCGCCGCCCTGTTGTTGAGGGGCTAGCAGCGGGGATCGATGTCGATGGTGAGCGCGCCGTGCGGGGTGGCCGCGTCTTGGGTGCGAGTCGGAGGGAAGGTCAAGGGCCGGGGCGATGCCGGATCCGTGTCGATCAATCCGGTTTTCAGAAGGAGACTCGACGAAGATCCCGGTCCGGGCTGCCTTGCCGCGGAAGTGAAAGCTTAGTGCATGTAAGGAGGAACGAGTGATGAACGAGTCCGATATCTTTCGAGTGGGTGGCGTCGTGGCGGCGGTCGCCGGGCTGTGGACTGCTGTGAGCGCGTTCCTCAGCTTCGAGACGACACCGGCGTGGGTCTTCTTCGTGGGCACCGTGCTGACCGCGTACGCCCTTTACGCGGTCTACGCCGCGCTGGCGGGTGCCGGCGGAGCATTAGGGCTGCTGGGTTTCGCGCTCGCAAGCGTCGGCAACCTCGGATTTCTCGGTGAGCCGATATGGGGGGACATGGTCTTCACGGTGGGCGGAGGGGTGTATGCGCTGGGGCTGATCCTGCTCGGAGTGACCAATCTACGAGTGGGCACCTTCTCGCGTTGGGTGGGCTGGTTGTGGATCGTGTCGGTGGTCGTCGGCATCCCTGGCTTTGCCGTTCAGTCCTTGATGGAAGTGTTTTTCGCCGCGGGTGGATTGGCGCTTGGGTTGGCGTTCGTGTTGGCGGGATATCAACTGTGGGCCCGACGGTCTACGCCGAGCACCGCAGTCTGAAGACGGGAACGGTATGAAGGCAAGCGTATTCCTGTCCAGCAGCTTCGACGGCCGCGCCGGAAGAGGCATGACCCGCGCTGAGCTCGGCTCGGACGGTGAATGGCGCACGGAAGTCGTTGGGGATGGTTACGACGTGCGCTGTTTGGCGGTGGATCCCCAGCGGCCGAACGTGATCTATGCCGGCACCCAGGGTCAAGGTCTGCTGGTATCGGAGGATCGGGGCCGCACCTGGGCCCGATCGGCACTTGGGGACAAGATCGTGAAGGCGATCGCGGTCAGCCCTCACGATCCCAATGTGGTTTACGCAGGAACCAAGCCGGCCTATATGTTCCGCTCGGACGACGGCGGTGCCACCTGGTCCGAGCTTGCGGGCTTCCGCCGGATTCCATGGCGGTGGCTGTGGTTTTCGCCGGCGGAAAGCCCCCCTAAGGCCTACGTCCACGCCATCTCGATTTCGCCCACCGAGCCTGATGTGCTGCTTGTAGGGATCGAGTTCGGAGCGGTCGTCCGCAGCGAGGACGGTGGGGAATCATGGTCGGGGCATCGCAAGGGTGCGATCCGGGACTGCCATTCTCTGACCTTCCACGCCCGTTCGGGAGAATGGGCGTACGAGGCCGGGGCCGCTCTCGGCGCGGGGGCGGTAAGCCGGGATGGGGGCAAGCGCTGGCGGCAGCCAAAGGAGGGCCTCGACCGCAGATACGGGTGGGCCTGCGCGGCCGACCCGGAGAAACCCGAAGTCTGGTACATCTCGGCTTCCACCGGCCCGAACAAGGCCCACAGCTGGGATGACGCCAGGGCCTGTATCTTTCGCACCTCGGCCGGGGCGGGTTGGGAGAAGCTGGACGGCGGTCTATCGACCCCGCTGGATTATCTGCCCACAACCCTGCTCACCGACCCTGATACGGGTGGACACGTTTACGCTGGTCTCAGCAACGGGGAGGTGCACTTTTCTCCTGACTACGGCGACAACTGGGAAAAACTGCCGCTGGATTTGAAGGGTATCTGGCATCAGATGGTGATGCTGTTCTAACCGAGGTGCGCTCCTCTGAGGCCCTCCGCGTCGCTGCATCCATACCCCCATTGTGATCGTGGACAACCGAAAATGGGGATGCGCACGGCCGCGGCGTGCCTTTTGTGGGGCGGATACGCGGTTGGATCCGGGACCCTCGCGCTGTAGAATGGGTGGACCGATCCGGGGTCCGCTTTCGCCGCCCATGATCCTCCGGCTCACGACTCACATGTCCTCTCCGGCGGAAGCACGGAGGCGTCGATGAACAAGATAGGTGGCCCGCACGTCGCCTGGGCGATCGCCGTCGTCTCGGTGCTGATGATGCTCACCGGGATCAGCCTGACTGCAACCTACATCGTGAGCACAGCGAGGGTCGGCTATTTGCTTTCTCACCAGGCGCTGATTCCGTTTTCGACCCTGGCCTATGTGCTGGTCGGTTTGTTGGTAGCCAGCCGCCATCCGCGCAACCCGGTCGGCTGGATCTTCGCCGCTGTTGGTTTTCTGCACGGTCTGAACGCGCTCGGGGTCGGGGCCTTCACCTACAGCTCCATGCTCGGCCACTCGGATTCTGTCTGGGTCAGGGCCAGTGAGTGGGTCAACCGTTGGAGCTGGATCCCCGGCATTTTCCTGCCAACGGCGTTTGTATTCCTCTATTTCCCTGATGGCCGCCTGCCGTCGCCCCGTTGGCGGCCGATAAGTTGGGCAGCTGTATTGGGGCTGGCGGGGATCCTGGCGGGGGCGATGTTCTTTCCGGGCGAGCTGCCGGATTGG
Source organism: uncultured Anaerolineaceae bacterium (assembly GCA_964517315.1). GTDB lineage: Bacteria > Chloroflexota > Anaerolineae > Anaerolineales > E44-bin32 > DASWJQ01. Next base: position 16,805 of record CAZFCJ010000048.1, read on the forward strand.
GGAATCGATCAGGTCAATCCCTATGGAATCGCATCCATGGGTCCTCAACTGGAACTCGCGGTTCAACTCGGCACATTCCTCGCCATAGTCGGTTTCGTGGGCTCGATCGCCGCGCTCATCGTCCGCTTCCGTCGGTCCAGCGGGATCGAGCGCGAACAGATGAAATGGATTGTGTACGCCTCGATTTGGATGGTGGTGGCCTTCGCCGCCGGTTCATTCGTCTGGTACTTGGTCCCCGACAGTTCGGCGGCCGAGGAATGGGGCATTGTCATTACCAGCCTGGCGATCCTACTGATCGCCGTGGCCGCTGCGATCGCGATTTTGCGGCACCGTCTTTACGATATAGATCTGGTCATAAATCGTACACTCGTGTACGGCGTCTTGAGTTTGCTGATTGTGGCCTCTTACGTGCTGATCGTTGGCTATGTCGGTCAGCTGCTCCAGCTCCGCGGTGGATTGGGCTTGTCGCTGGTGGCCACAGGAGCGGTCGCTGTAATGGCGCATCCGCTCCGGGAGCGGCTCCAGCACGTCGTCAATCGATTTATGTACGGGGAGCGCGATGACCCGTATGAGGTGCTCTCGCAGTTGGGGCAGCGCCTGGAGGCGACCATCGCGCCTGACCAGGTCCTGCCCACGATCGTGGAGGCGGTGTCCCAGGCGCTCAAGTTGCCCTACGCGGCGATTGAGCTGAACGAGGGTGGGCGGCCGCGGGTGGCGGCGGAGTATGGCCGACCGGTCGATCAGCCGATCGCCGTGCCGCTGACCTACCAGGGAGAGAAGATCGGACGCCTGCTGTGCGCAGCGCGGGGACCGGGGGAGGAGTTCAACGCCGCCGAACTCAGGCTGTTGGCTGATGTGGCCTATCAGGCGGGGCTGGCCGTTCACGCCGTGCAGCTCACCGCGGACCTGAGGCGTTCCCGGGAGCGATTGGTGATGACGCGCGAGGAGGAAAGGCGCCGGCTGCGCCGCGATCTGCACGACGGGCTGGGGCCAGAACTGGCCGGGATGATGCTGAAGCTGGACGCGGCCCAGAATTTGATCCGTCGCGACCCGGATGAAGCCGATCGTCTTTTGGCCGATCTAAAGGATCAAACCCAAGACGCGCTGGGCGATATCCGCCGCCTGGTTTACAACCTCAGGCCGCCGGCCCTGGACGAGTTGGGGTTGGTAGAGGCCGTCCGCCAGCGTGTCGATGTAGGCGGGGCGGCCAGCGGCCCCCGGGTGGTGGTGAAGGGTCCTGAAGCCCCGGCCGAGCTCCCCGCGGCGGTTGAAGTCGCGGCCTACCGCATCGCACTGGAAGCCGTTACGAACGTCACCCGACACGCGGGAGCGGCGCGCTGTGAAGTGCGATTCAACATCAACGACGCCTTCGTGCTCGAGGTCATCGACGATGGCCGCGGGGTTGAGGAGGGTATCGTGCCGGGCGTCGGCCTGACTTCCATGCGGGAGCGAGCAAGCGAGCTCGGCGGCACGGTAACGTTGGAGCGGGGGCCGGAGGGCGGCACCCGGTTGCTCGCCCGGCTGCCGATTGACAGGGGGGAATTGTGACCGGGGAGCCGGTTCGCGTGTTCGTTGCCGACGATCACCGTTTGTTCCGGGACGGTTTGCGGGCTCTGTTCGCCTCGCTTCCCGACATCGAGGTGGTCGGCGAAGCGGACAGCGGAGAGGAGGTGGTGGATCGGGTCACCGCCACAAGCCCGGACGTCGTATTGATGGACATTCAGATGCCGGGCGTAAACGGAATTGAAGCCACCCGCCGAGTGGTCAAGAGCAGCCCCTCGGTCGGAGTGATCGTGGTCACGATGTTGGAGGACGACGATTCGGTGTTCGCCGCCATGCGCGCCGGGGCCCGCGGCTATATTTTGAAAGGGGCCGGCCAGGAAGATATGCTGCGCGCTGTTCGCGCCGTCGCCCAGGGCGAGGCCCTTTTCGGTCCGGCCATCGCGGAGCGGCTACAGAGCTTCTTCACCGGCCTCGATGAAGATCGCGAGACCGCGTTTCCCGAACTCACCGACCGGGAACGCGAAGTGCTGAATCGGGTCGCGCGAGGCGAAAACAAGGCGCAGATCGCTGAGCATCTCTCGATCGCGCCGAAAACGGTGAGCAACCATCTTTCCAACATCTACAACAAACTCCAGGTGGCCGATCGGGCCGAGGCCATGCTGCGGGCCCGGGAGGCGGGCTTGGGCAGGCCCCAAGAGGGCGCTGAGTAGACGCACGAACCAGCCGATAGGCAGAGGAGCGACGGATGAAATGGGGTGCGATGCCCACCCGGTCCGGCGGAGAGGCGGTCCGCCTCTGCAGCGAGTTATCGCCAGACTCAAGCGGTCGAACCGAATGAGGTGCGCTCCTCTGGTCGGGGATCTTCGCCTTGACCATTTGGGCCCTCGCAGTCGTGGGCAGGGGCCGGTTCCATCCATAGCTGACGACAAGAGGCTGCCGTACGGCAGCCTCTGTCGCGATTTGGAATCTCTACCGCGCCCTAACGCGGAGAATCGCTCCTATTCGATTTGCAACCGGCGGCTCCTACTATGACTCCGTTGGGAACAATTTGCAAGTCTTCCATCATGGATCTATGGATTGCCGAGCCGGACTCTCGTTCCGTCGCCGATCGTCCCCAGGGCAGCGCCCAGGAGGTGACCGTTGAGGAAAGTTGCCCGCCTGCGGAGGCGCTCACCGGGGGGGGCGCTGAGGGCGAAGTTCAGCGCATGCGCCGCCTGGCGGAGGCGATGGCCAAGAGGCCAGTCGTGAGTGGCGGACGCCGACACCGAGCCGGATACAAAAGATGGATGAGGGCCTGGCACCATTCCATCCTAAAATAGATATAGGGCATTACCTCTGTGGAAGGATCAAGGAGGCTATCTGTGAGCGATGATGTGCAAGTGAATGTGGAGTGGGATCTGGGGGTCACCACCGAGACTGAGGTGCCAAAGGAGATTTGGAGTGACGGTCCGGACGCGGTGCGATCCTACGTCCTCGAGCAATGCAACGCGGCCAGTTCGACGAAAACCCGCGTGGCCGGAGGGTTTATCGTGGGGATCGTGAAGGACGAGCTGGAGAAGGCCATTTCCGGGGTCTCAAAGGTTTGAGGCAGGCCTTGGGGGCAGATGCCTTGAGCGGTGGTCCGCAGCCTCCCTTCGGCCAACCACCTTACCTGGGCATTGACAACCTCGCGTGAGGATAGTTGCTTATGGCTAACACATGGGAATACGGTTACTTGAAGTTTCACACCGGTCCCGACGGTCGGAAAGCAAAATTGTTCTTTGAAGGTCAGGAAGCTGACCGGTTCGCCGGTGACGACGCCGACCTGCTCAAGATCCTCAACGACCTCGGGCGGCAGGGATGGGAAGCGTTCAGTCATACCTACGATTTCGACTGGAACTCCCACGAAGACGAGCAGTGGATGTCGATTCTGCTCAAGCGGGCCCGCTAGACGGAGGAAGCTGAAGCGCGGCGCCCGCGCGCCTGCATTCACGTCCCATTCAATCTCGAAATCCCGGTCCGGATGGACCGGGTTCGATTATGGGTGCGGGCAGGCTCAGGGCACCGGAAAGCCTGAAATGACGGATGGTTGGCCGACCATCGCAGGCAGTAGCGGTCACGGCGGTCACCCTGTACGGATGGGGCGAAGGGGTCTATCTTTTATGGACGCTGGAAGAAAACACCCGGACCACGGCTGAGCTGCTGCGCGAGAATCGGGCGGAAAGCGGCTGACGTCATCCCAACCGGACCGGCGATCGAGCAGCTGGCGGAAGGGATGAGGCGTGTGCCTTGGTAACAGATGCTTTGCCGCCAATTCCGTGGGGCCGATCAGCCGTGGAGTGATGAGGAATGGAGGGGTTGGCAAGCCCTCACCCGGACGGTGAGGGCTCGGCTTCGTCAACAGCGAATCAAGGCCTCCTGCGAAAATAGCTGGCCCGCCCGGCAGGATTCGAACCTGCAACCTACGGATTCGAAGTCCGTCGCTCTCATCCGTTGAGCTACGGGCGGTTGATAGGCGTCCCTATCGACAGTTACTAGCAGTCTACCATGGAAATCTGTTGGGTTAATCCTGTAAAGTTCACATGCATTAGAGGACCCAATGCAAGCCGAATCAGAACGGAGACAATGGTACCTACCCCACGAAACCCAACTGAACCAAGCATCGGGCCGGGACGGTGGCTGGGAGGAGATCGCCTGGGGCGTCGAGAGACCGATCCGGCGTGATGTGGTCGTCCAGAGATTGAGCTTTGCCGATGGAATGGCAGGGCGGAAACCGTATGCCTTCTCTGAATCGGCTGAGCGCCACAAGGCAGCCTGATCGGAAGATCTTCGATAGCGCGGCCTCTCGATCGCCTTCTGTCGTGCGAATAATCGCTTAAAGGATCGAGAAAACAGCTCCGCTTGCTGGCGAGTATGTCAGCAGCCCAAGAGGCATACAGGCCGGCAGCTCGGTGGTCCTCAGTTGGCGTGTGTTCCTCCCGAAGGCATTCGATTGATTGACTGGATGCTAGGGGCAATGTTTGCTAAAGACCTCAACGGTCCATTGCGACGCTGTTAGATCTTGACGCCATAGGCGCGTATTCGTCGGGTCCGGTGAGTCAAACCACAAGCGCTGGGCGAGTATCGCAAGAAGTCATCGGTGATGTTCGGTGATGTCCCGCGCGGTTAGGCTGAACCTCGCAGTGGCCGGAAGCTCAGAGCAGAATCGTGATTGAGGATCAATCGTTCCTATTGCGCCATTCGAACAGTTGCTCGCTGTCGAAATCGTCGTTGTGAAGCTCCAGAAGAGGTATTAGCAGCAGGCTTAGGTCGACAGATCGCTCGGTTTGACTTTCCAGCGCATCCACCAGTGGAAGCCGGCGCACATCCTGCACTTCACCGGTTAAATGGACCGTAGCCATTACCTGCAGGGCCCCGTCTGCGTCCTGGACTTGTACGTCGACAACACGGGCGTCACCAATCTTTTCAAACTGCCCCTGAAGTGTAGTTACCACCCTCTGTTCCATCGATGATCTCCGAACTCCGCGGTTAAGCTCCGTCGTCAGAGGGATGAAGATCAACGCCGACAACAATACTGTCGCCGCCAGACCTGTTCGGAAGAGCGCCTTGCTCTCACGTTGGGGGGAAGGGCGGAATCCAAGAAGCAGCAGCGTGACGGCTCCGGCCAAGGTGATGGCAATCAGGTTGGTCAGCACCAATAATGCTGCCCCTGCTGCGCGTTCAAATTCGCCCGTGGACAGGCCAATCCCCACCACGGCCAGTGGCGGAACCAGTGCAGCGGAAATCGCAACTCCTGGAAGGGCCGCGGCCACCTCCTTTCGGCCTAGAGCGTAAGCACCAGCGGCCCCGGCTGCCAGAGCCACTCCCAGGTCGAGCAAATTGGGCTGTGTCCGAGAAGCAATCTCAGACAGTGCGATGGGATCTGCAGGAAACGGGGCAAGCGAAGCGATTGCCACCGCCAATCCGATCGCTAGGAAAACACCCTTGAGAGAGGATTCGAGAGCCAAACCGACCAACCTGAAATCGCCAGTGGCCACCGCCAGGCTAAATGTCAGGAACGGGGTCAGAAGGGGCGCCACCAGCATTGCCCCGATGATGACGGCGCCACTGTTCAACAGCAGCCCAATCGTCCCGATTGTCGTGGAAAGGCCCATCATCACGAAGAAATCCATATCTGGCTGGACTCCCCGTTCGACCCGCTTGTAGATGTCGATTTGATCTTCGGAATCCAAAGTCGGAAAGGCTTGGGAGAGCGTGTCCCAAAAACGCTGCATCCAGAACCGGAGCAAGCCTTTATGGCGGCGTACCATGATGACAGGCGCATGACAGGCGCTCGCAATCTTGAGGGATAAGTTTCCGAAAAGGACTCTGTCAATCACACTTTCCTCGGATCCCCCGATAACGGCCAGATCGGCTTCCTGACTCGCCTGAGTAATCGCTTCGACGACGTCGTCCGACAGGATCACTCTCGCCTCGATATCGGTGCCCTCCAGGTCCAACTCCACCGGATGAAGTTGATGTGGATCGGTTCCCAGGTCATGGATCGATTCGAATGTCGCTCGGATGCGGTCCCGACCTGCTTCGATCTCTGCCGGGGTAGAGCCCGTGCCCCCCACGTATACAGCGGTCAACTTCGCGTCCATGTGCCGGGCCAAGATCGATGCCACAAATGCTCCCAGCGGGGCGTCTGATCCGCCCGCGGAAGACAACAGGATATTCTCGAACTTCCGCTTCAGCGGAGGCTCACCTGGTTGACCTGAGCTGTCCTGATCATCTTCGATCGGTCGATAGGCGACTACGGCGGTATCACAGGGTGCCCGGGAGATTACCGAGTCCAGTACGCTTCCATTGATTTCGGGTTTCTCGTTCCCATGAACGATCCAAGGCAGCAGCAACAAGTCGCATTCTTCCTCCTTGGCAGTGTCGATGATCCCATCCGGTACGGTACGAGCCAATCGAGTCGTCGGGTGCACCTCAATCCTGTCCAGGCTCACCTTTTGGATCGACATACGAAACAGTCGATTGCTCTCCTGGGCGGTTTTGGAAGCCTCTTCCATCGCAAGTGGATCGGGAACGGGGATCACCTGAAGAGGGAGCACATCGCCTCCCAATTGCTTAGCGAGGGAGATAGCAAGGTCCAGGAGCAATCCGCCGGGCTTGTCGGGACCTAAGGGAACCAGGATTCGATAGGTTCCTCGGGGTTTGTCCAGCCGGTGCCCGGTTCCAAACCGGGAGACTCCTTCCTGTGCGGCTACCAGATGGCGGCGTGAATATGCGAAGAACAGCAGAATGCCAGCGGTCAGCCAGGCGAAAGTTGTCAGCTGAGCAGAGCGGTCGAGATTAAAGAGAAGGGCCAGTGCCAGACCCGCGGCGATCGATGGAATCAACGGATAGAAGGGCAGGTCCAGGCTGCGGCGGCGGTCGGGTTCCACCCTGCGACTGTAGATGCCGGTCAGGTTCAA